>CAZIPZ010000186.1:0-1875 GCA_964541075.1 uncultured Solibacteraceae bacterium
AAACGGTTCGTGCGCATCGCCTGACATATAGCGCCACCTACGAACTGCCGTTCGGCTCCGGTAGGTCATTTTTGAGTGATGCGAATGGAGTCTTAGGTTTTCTAACACGGGGATGGCAAGTGTCGGGCATTTTCACCTTGGTTAGCGGCCCACCGTTCACTCCTCGGTTAAGCATCGATCGAGCCGGTATCGGCGCTGGAACGCAGGTGCCGGACCGAATTGGAAATGGGAAGCTCGAAAGCGGGAGCAGGGGGCCAGACGGATGGTTCGACACGACAGCGTTCGTTCTTCCGGCCGCTGGAACGTTCGGAAACAGCGGAAGGGCGATCCTGATCGGGCCCGGTGTCAACAACTTGGATGCTTCTCTCTCAAGACGTTTCAAGATTAGCGAAGATAAGAGTGCTCAGTTCCGGGCCGAATTCTTCAACATCCTTAATAACGCCAACTTTGAACTACCCGAACAAGTAGTCGACGATACAGCTCGGTTTGGCAAGATTTTTGGCGCAGGCCCCATGCGGCAGATTCAATTCGCGCTCAAGCTGACGTTCTAGGTTAATGTCCATAGCCCATGCGATCACGTTCAATGCGATCGCATGGGCAAGGTTGTGTAGCTTTAGTCCCACATCGGCCACGAGGTTTAACCGTCGGTATGGTTCTGCAGTAAACTCTCCGGCTAAATGCAATCTGACGGGTGCCTGCATGATGTTCAAATCACATTTGAGAAATCGGCATTGGGTAGCCGTTCAGCCCGTTCTGGTCGTTTTTCTCGCTTTCCTTCTATGTATTGCGGCTGATGCTCAGTCTGTTCAAGAACTAGAGAAGACCCGAGATCAATGGCAAAAGCCCAATGAGATATTTCAAGCGCTCGGAGTACAGCCTGGCTGGACGGTTGCTGACATTGGTGCGGGATCCGGATACTTCACCTTTCTTCTTTCAAAGCGCGTAGGCCAGTCAGGACAAGTCCTGGCTGTTGACACGAACCCAACCGCAATTACATACCTAAAGCAAAAAATCGCAGAACAGCGGCTGCGAAATGTTTTAACCGTCCTAAGCAATGAAAAAGATCCGCTGCTGCTTTCCCAAACGCTGGATCTCGCGTTGGTCGTCGAGACGTACCACGAGTTCCGATTCCCAATTCAAATGCTTGCTGGCATACGAGGAGCATTAAAAAGAGGAGGGTTGCTTTGCATTATCGATTCTCCGAGATCTCCACAGGAGAAAAAAGAGCATGCGATACCGAAGGAGGTTGTGATCGAGGAAGTCCAGGCTAATGGCTTTATCTTGGAGCAGGACGTTCCTCTACTGTTTCCCAGACAATTCATGCTCATATTTAGGAGCCTTTCATAGCTTTCTCAACAAGGCGAAGCTGAGGGCCATACCGCGGCTTACATTTTCTATATTTCAACAACAGCGGCTAAAGCCCTAACGTTAGTACGATGATGCACGTTGAAGAAAGAAACGATTTGTAACTTCCGTAACGTCTACAGACGTGGGAGGAGTTGAGTTGAAACGGACAGTCGTGATTATCCTTATTGCAAGTGCAGTTGCTGTTACGGGATTAGGGCAAGACCGACCGTATGATCAGATGATGAAAGAAGTCGGTTCAACTTTTTCGTCTCTCAAGAGTAACTTGGACGCTAAAGCGGTTGAAACTGCTGCTCAAGACGCGAACAGGCTAAAACTGTTATTTGAAGAGACTGAGAAGTTCTGGGCACGCTTTCGAACGAAGGATGCGCTCGATTCTGCGAAAGCGGCGCAACGTGCTTTTGTGGACGTGGAGGCGGCTCTGCGAGCGAACGATATGGCAAAAGCCCAAACGATTTATAGCGGCGCCGGAAAGTACTGCAAAGGTTGCCACGATTCCCACCGCGAACA
>CAZIPZ010000186.1:1885-8020 GCA_964541075.1 uncultured Solibacteraceae bacterium
ACAGCTTCCTAATAAGTCGTATGCAATCAAGCCTTGAGTATTCCTGAGCTTATCTGGCGCCTCCCCTGAATCTGAGGACGTGCTGCCGGAGTTGAACGGACCTGGGGGGATGCAGCTTCATCTCATTCAAGAAGTCTCCTTTCATAACGAACACTCCGCCTTTAAGCATAATGGGAGCCAAAACTTGGAAGGCGGATGGCGGAGACTTGAGATATGCAACTCGCTCAACCGCTTCCGGGGACGTGTTTGCCTCAAGAACACTTTGACAGAATACTCGAAGCGGCGAGCGCAACGTTTGCAACAGTGACACAGCACCTATGGTGAGCGTGACCGTCGGGTGGTGCTTCGTACGGAATCTGTGTCTATGCAGCGAGAAACGGCCGCCTTCATCATGACGCTGCGGATGCTCCTTGGACTGAAGCAACGCGCCGAAGCGTTGAGAGCACGACGCGCAACCGATGCCGTCGAGAATCGAAGGCGCCGCAGCATGAGACGTATGTTCAGGCTACCATCGCCCTCGCATAGAGGAAGGGACAGCTGTCTCTAGAACGTTACTGTCGATTTCTGCTAGGCAGATTTGTAACGCTGAATCCCTTTGGGATAGCTAGGCTGCAATCTTCGATTTATCTAAGGCTTGCTTCCGAATTTTCCAATATGCAAAGGGATATTTGCGACCGCAGCGTGGACATTCCCAGGCGCCCTTCGTTGGATCGACATCGCTCCCGTGGAACATCTCCACGACCAGATGACAGTCGAGGCACATGGTCGGTTTGCTGTAAATGCGTTCCGGTGTCGTCTTTCTGCGCATCACGAACTCCTGTCATTATGCGGGTGGGCATATCCGCCGTTGCTCACGCCCAACGGAAATGCTTCCGCTGTTCTAGCGCTGCGCATACAGACGTGCAGCGCTGTCTGAGATCGCACTAGAATACCGAGCCGCTTCGCCCGTGAATGCCTGAACGGCGGCTAACACCGGTTCAGCAACGCAATTATCTGCGAAGTCTTCGTCTGGGGCCCGTCACCCAACTCGGCAATGGGATACAACGCTTCTCCCAAGGAGATGCAGACAGTCAGGAAGCCTTCAGTTCGATTTTTCTCGCTTGTGCTTCCTTGGCGATCTCCGCCGTCAGGGACAATATACCGTTCTTGAATTCCGCCTTCACCTTGTCTGGATCGATCTTTTTGGGCAGGTGGACGGAACGAAACAAGTGGCCGGACGTGAATTCGCACACATGGACCTGTCCTTTTTCTTCCTTGTGCTCGTGCTGGGTTTCCGCCTTGATTAATATGTGTTCAGGAGTGACTTCGATATCGAGATCCTTCGGATCGATGCCAGGAGTAGCGATCTGCAGGCGAATTTCGTTGTCCTTTTCCTCCAGTTCGATCGCGGGCTTCCAGACCAGTTCCCGTTCAGCCTGCAGCCAGTCCTCGACATCTTTGCCGAAAACGTGTCCGTTGCCATCGAACAGTTCGTAAGCACGCTTCATGATTCGATCATGGAGCTTATTCATTTCATCGAAAAGCGATTCTGTTTTCTTGACCGGTAGTGTTGTTGCCATTTGCTCTTTGCTCCTTTTAGTTGGATCGTTTAGGCTGTGGCCCCAACTGCATATGCACGATTAACCTTTGTTCGTGCCGTGCGAGTTCGGGCGCCGTTCAATGAGAACATGACAGGCTTCGTGTCAGCAGGGGTCTGGCCGATGACGACAATGCCCGATGGAGTGACCGCGTGATGCTCGCGGTCACTCTTCAAATCAAAGCCGGCGCGAAAACCCGCGGGAATGTGGACTCCCTCTTCAACTATGGCCCGCCGCAGCTGTGCGCCTTTGCCGACTTGAACCCCAGGCATCAGCACAGATTCGTCGACTATCGCCCCCTCGTCAATTCGAACTCCGGGTGACAAGACCGTCCGTGTCACTTGGAAATCCGTATTCACTCGGGCTGGATTTGCTGGTGTTTCGTCCGAACTCCGCAAGGACGGATGCCGCGTCGGTTGTGATGGCCACGCATCGTTCCCGTATGGGTCAAATGGCGCATCGTCCTGGACGAGGTCCATGCTGGCGGTATAGTAGGCATCAATGGTTCCGATATCGCGCCAATAGTGTGGGGCGTTTTGCGTCTTGTCGCGGAAATCGTAAGCGAAGACAAGTGCAGAGTGAATCAGCGCCGGAACAATGTCGTGGCCGAAATCGTAGCCAAGGCCTGAATCACAAAGCGCGCTCAGCGAGCTGGCCAACACTCTCTTCTTGAATACGTAGACGCCCATGCTCACCAATGCCATCGAGGGATTCGAAGGTAGCGGAATCGGCGTGATCGGTTTCTCCTCAAACCCGGTAACTCGAAACGTCTCGTCGACTTCAACGACGCCGAAGTGGGATGCTTCACGTAATGGATGCTCGACTGTGGCAATGGTCAGGTCCGCATTTGTTGCGACGTGTTGTTTCAGCAGATCACCGTAGTCCATCTGATAGATGTGATCCCCAGAGAGAACCAGAACGAACTCGGAATCGACATCAAGAACCTCAAGATTTCTAAAAACGGCATCCGCAGTGCCGCGATATCGCTTCCCACTTACAGGAGCTCGGCAAAGGAGCGGCGATCGAGTTAACGATTTGCTGTTCCAGAGATCAAACCAGCCCTGTCGGATGTAGCGATGAAGCTCCTCGTGCAGGTACTGGGTGAGAAGCGAAACCCGGCCGACGCCCGAATGCAGGCAGTTCGACAAGGTGAAATCGATAATACGGAACATGCCACCAAACGAGACGGCAGGTTTCGGTCGAGAAACAGTCAGGGGGTGTAGCCGTTCTCCCTGGCCTCCAGCCAATAGGAATGCTTGCGTGCGCGCGAGTTCAGGTTGGGTCGCTTTCATACGTCTCTCCTGTGAAGAAGTCCTATTCGCCGGAACGTGGTCGGACAAAGCACAATGGAGTCCAAAATCCCAGCTGTCGCTTCAAAGCCGATGCACTAACCAGAACAATGACTTAGCGCCCAGACGAGACGAAGTCTCTATCGCAGCAATCGCTCGGATTTGTCTTTTTGTCATAATCCGACTTCTAGACAAAACGGCTTCTGGTCATACAGGCACATCATTGATCGTCGTGTAGGAGGAATACGTACAATCTGGTGCGGAATATGGGAAAAAGGGCAGGATTCCAGGCTAGTTGGGGATTGGGTTCGTGTGACACTTTGTCTTTCGGGAAGGCGATTCGATGCAAGCCAGCCTTGAACAATTCCATCAAAGCATCCGCAGTATTGCAGCGATCATGATGGATTCGGTAGGCCGCATCGTCCTGGTCAATAATCAAACCGAGAACATGTTCGGTTATGGGCGAGGGGAACTGTTAGGAGACGCTCGAGATCTTGATACCTTCGCGTTTCCGTGGACAGCATACCCAGCCCCGGGCGAACTTCAACGCCGTTCCTCGCACAAGATTAATGGGATGGGCCTGGATCTTTTAGGGCGCGCAAAAAACGGCGACGAATTTCCAATCGAGGTCAGTCTCAGTCCGGTGACGACAGATTCGGGCATGCTTATCGTCACGATAGTTCACGAAATTACCGAACGTAAACACGCCGAAGATGCGCGAGAAGAATCGGACGAGCAATATCGATCGATATTGAATAACGCCGTCTTCGGGAACCGAGGCATCGATCAGCCAATTCGGACTGAACAGGACCCCATTCCGAACGCAAAGTATCAGGACACAATGTCTTCCAAAAGCTCGATAAGTCCTGCAACTCGAAAGGGTTTCCGGACGAAATGTTCGACGGGCAGTCCCAGGGTGGAGTCGACCGTTTCCTTGCTATGCGCGCTGGTGAGAATGACTTTGAGTTCCGATCTCAGCCGGCGCGCCTGCTCGAAGACGTCGCGACTCGATACGCCGGGTAAGGTGAGGTCAAGGATCATGGCGTCGAATGATTGTTCCGCGGCGCGAAGACATTCGAGAGCCGCAGTGCCATCGCCTGCTTCAACGACAGAGAATCCTCTCCTGCGCAGAAGCTTTCCCACGGCGACCCGCAATTCCGTTTCGTCTTCCACGACGAGCACGGATCGAGAAAGGTCCGACAGACGTTCGGCGTTTCTGCGGTCGCTCGGTTTTCCGCCTCTTTGAGTTGTCTCTAAGTCACACGGAAGTTGGATCTCAAACGTTGTGCCTTTGTCTGACGAACTGACGAAACTGATTGACCCGTTGTGCTCACCAACGATCGTTTTGACTACTGCCAGCCCCAGCCCACGTCCCGCAAATTTGGTACTGAAGAAAGGATCGAAGATTTTCGACTGCAGATCGCTCGATATACCAGTGCCCGTATCTGCCACCACTAACCGCAGTGCTTGAGGTCCATTGAGATCCGCGGTCGCGACTACAGGCGAAACACTAAGAGTAATGAGCCCGTCTTTTCCTTCCAGAGCTTCAGACGCATTGAGGACCAGGTTCATTACTACCTGTCGGATTTGTGCGGCGTCAGCGCGGATTGCAGGAAGGCCAGTTGGTAGATCCGAGTTCAATACAGCATGTTTTGAAATGGAGGCCTTGAGAAGTTCCAACATCTCATGGACGAGTTGTGAAAGGTCGAGTGATTCAGGCTTCGCTGTATCTTGTCCGGCATAGATCATCAGCTCACGAACGATTTCGGCTGCACGCAGGGCCACGGCCTTGATCCGCGCGAGCCCATCAGCAGGAGACAAGCCGGATGCCAGCGTCGCCTCGCTGACCTCTGCCTCAGCCAGAATGCTGCCGAGCAGATTGTTGAAATCATGCGCGATCCCACTGGTCAGGACACCGAGGCTCTCGAGTTTTTGCCGCGCGAGAGCCTCCTCCTGAGCGCGTTTGAAATCTGTGATCTCAATGCAGGAGCCGATGTATCCGAGGAAGGTTCCTGCGCTATCCACCATTGGTGTGCCATGATCGAGCACCCAACCCCAGTTTCCGTCATGGCGACGGAGCCGGTACTCCATCCGAAACGTCTCCCGCCGGTCAAACCGCGCCATGTACGTCGCGAGGCAGGCTTGAATATCTTCGGGATGTACTGCTTCGGCCCAACCGTCGCCTATTTCCTGTTCCATCGTTCGGCCCGTAAATTCCAACCACGGCTTATTGAACCAGGTGCATTTCTTGTCTAAACCGGAGACCCAGATCATGACTGGCGCACTATCGGCCAAGTCGCGAAAACGACGCTCGCTTTCTCTCAATGCTTGCTCGGTTTGTGCTTTCTCAATCAATGCCGCAGCCTGCCTCGCAAGGTGATCAAGAAGCCGTAACTCTCGATCATTGGGTTGGTGAGGTCGATGATAGTGTGTGGAAAACATTCCAATGACAGTCCCGGATCGACTGATCAACGGAGTGGACTGGACTGCCCGAACTCCGGCATCAAGGATGACTTTCAGGCCGTCTGTATCAGCGAAAATCGGACTACTTAGAACATCATTCACAATGACTCGTTTACCCTGAATCATCGATAACCCGCACGCCGTATCATTACCTCTCACTACTCTGAAAAACTCGAGAAATGGCGAGTCGAACCCTCGGTGTGCGGCGATGTGTAGGTCTCCGGAGGGGCTTAACAGTTGGACGTTCCCCATGGTTGCCGCCGTAATCGCTATCGCAGCATCCAAGACTTCACCCAGCAAATCGTGGAGATCTCTTTGCTCCGCCAGCCGCAGACTGGTCTCATGCAATTGTTCCAAGCTTCCAATTTCAACTTGTAGTTGTTCTCGGAGCGAATCGATCTCCTGATGGGAGCGTCGTTCAACTTCTGCGATTTGACGTCTTAACGACTCGAGTTCTGATGCGGCGTTTTCACTCATGCATGGTGCGGACTTCTGAATCTCATGCGCGGTGAAGGCTAATGGAGTTTAGTGAAAGTGCGCTCGCAATGGAAACGGAATACGGTTGCGACGGGGACTCCACTTCACGCCATTGACTAATTGGCCAGGCGCCGGCGTTGCACGCCGTTTCTGTCACAAGAAATCGAAAACGATGATTGGTATGAGACGAGTTGTCACGATTCCAGCCAAAACAGCCGCAATCACGCCACGCAGGGTATCGCGAACTCGCTAATTCGAATGCAACGGAAGTGCAGTACTAACCCGCATTTCTCACCAATAGTTCACGGAAGTAGCAAGAAAAGGCGTCG
>CAZIPZ010000187.1:0-8007 GCA_964541075.1 uncultured Solibacteraceae bacterium
ACACATTGAAGTGATTTCGTACAGTTGGGGCGTTTCCAATCCGGTTCAAGCTAGTCCCAGCAACGTCGGCAGAACCACCGGCAGACCGACATTCGGAGAGTTGGTTATCACGAAGAAACTCGACAGCACTAGTCCCGGTCTAAACTACGCCTGTGCTTCGGCCACTAATCTTCTCGATACAAAATTACATCTTGTGCGCCAGGACGCAGAAGCCGAAGAGAACCTGACTTATATGGTTTACGAGTTGTCCGATACGCTCGTGAGTTCGGTTTCCGTAGGCGGAAGCGGAGAGATTCCGATCGAGACGATTACGCTCAATTACACCAAGATGAACTGGCTGTACAACCCACAGAAGTCTGATCAAGGTGAAGTCGGCGTGATCCCGAAGGGCTGGAACCTGACAACGAATACAGGGTCTAACACGGGCGAAGTCGAATAGCCTTCATGATTGAACCCAAGGTTCGCTCGGGCGCTCGAGTTCTTCTGTTCGACCGGCTCGTTGACACCGAACCGGATAAGCAGAAGGAGCTGCGTCCTCTGCGGACCCTGGACAAGCAAGGCCTGAAACAATCCATCCGGCGGGAATTGGGACGGCTGCTCAACACGCGCTGTCCCATACCTCTATCTTCTCCGCAAGAGAGAACCGTCGTTAACTACGGGATTCCGGATTTCTCCGCACTCTCGCCGCAAAATTCTTCACACTGTGCAAAGCTCGAATTGTCTATCCGCGATGCAATCGTCAGCTACGAGCCGCGCCTTGTTGACGTAAAGGTGTCCGTCGATCCGGCGACAAAAGATGAGCGCAGTCTCAACGCGAGAATTGATGCGAAACTCCAACTGGAAACGATCAGAGAGCCTGTTGCGTTTACAGTTGTCGTGAAGCGCGATGAAAAACGCAGGTGATGTTCAATGACCGGCGACGGCTGGGAAGGTCTTCTCGAATACTACAGCCGTGAGCTGACGTACCTGCGAAAGAGCGGGGGCGAATTCGCCAAACGGTATCCCAAGATCGCGTCCCGCCTGGAGGTTGCCGATGGACCTTCGGCAGACCCGCATGTTGAGCGTCTGATTGAGTCGTTTGCTTTCCTGACGGCGCGCATTCAGCGTGACATTGAGAACGAGTTTCCCGAAATCACCTCCGCGCTCCTCGGAGTCGTCTACCCACAATTCCTGAATCCTATTCCATCAATGTCGATTGCTCAATTCGTCGTTGATCCAGCTCAGGGAAAGATCACAACGGGGTACGAGATAGCAAAACACACGCCTCTGTTTGCGGAGACTATGGAGTCTCTGCCTTGCCGTTTCAGAACATGTTACCCGGTGGTGCTGTGGCCTCTCGAGATTACGTATGCGGCATTTGAGTCGACGGACCAGTTTGAATTTCTCGACAATTCGCCGCGCGTCGCCACGGTTTTGAGGCTGCGCCTCGAATCTCGGCTGTCTTCGCTGAATGAACTGACTTTAAAGAGTCTGCGATTTCACTTGAGCGGCGACTTGAACGTAGCGTTTCGCCTCTATGAACTCATCTTTGGGAACACGCTTTCAGTAGCACTGCTTCCCGAAGGGAGCCACCGGCCTGTGTTCCTGCCTCAGAACTGTATCAAGCCCGTCGGGTTCGATGGCGAAGAGGATGTCCTGCCTTACCCCAGTCACTCACATCCGGCCTACGGTCTGTTGCAGGAATATTTCACATTTCCGGAAAAGTTCTTGTTTTTCGATGTCGACTATCTCGATCGTCATGGATCCGATAAATCCTTCGATCTGCTTTTTATGTTCGATGCGACGCCGCGTGAGCGGCTAGCGGTGAACAATGAATCATTTCGCCTTGGGTGCACGCCCATCATCAACCTTTTCAGGAAGACGACGGAGCCAATCCGGCTCGATCAGCGAAAAACCGAGTATCCGCTCGTAGCGGATCTTCGTAGGGAGCGCTCCACAGAGATTCATTCGATCGTGTCGGTTTCAATGTCCTCTAATCCTGAGGACAAGACCAGAGTCGTGGAGCCTTTCTTCTCATTCCATCACGCGAGTGAAATCGAAGATCAGAAGGCGTTCTGGTTTGCCACGAGAGCTCCGGTCGTTCGTAAAGATATGAGCGGCACCGAAATGTCTTTACGCCTTGTGGATCTGGACTTTCAACCCGAACTTCCTCCTGCGCAGACCGTTTTTGCGCATACGCTGTGCACGAACCGAAGGCTGGCCGAACAGGTCCCAGGCGGGGCATCGCTGCAGATCGAAGAAGCGGCGCCCGCTGCGCAGATTATCTGTCTCTCCAAGCCGAGCGCGCAACTGGATCCACCGCTGGGAGGATCGACGCTCTGGAGGCTTATCTCGCATCTTTCTCTCAATTACCTTTCGTTGGCGGGCGATGGCGAAAGTCTGAAAGCGCTGCGGGAGATATTGCGGCTATACAGCTACCTGGACGATGCATCAGTTTCCCAACAGATTATGGGGATTCGCGAACTCGCCTGCCGGAGCGTCGTCCGCCGCGTGGGAACAGAATCCTGGAAAGGCTTTTGCCGGGGAATCGAGATTGAGCTTCTTTTTGACGAGGAACTCTACGTTGGAAGCAGCGCCTTCCTTTTCGGAGCGGTGCTGAACCGTTTCTTTGCCCTTTACGCGTCTGTGAATTCGTTTACACAACTGCTCATTCGCAGCAAACAACGTGACGGAATCTGGAAAAAATGGCCGCCCACGGTTGGGGAACAAATCGTCCTTTAAGAAACTTCCTCTTTGAGGAAGGACATCTTTTCGACTTCTATCAGGCAGTGCGTTTGATAGAAAAGCTTCGGCAAACGAAAGCAGCCGTTGCAACAAATGTCGATCCGTCTCAGGATGCGGTTCGATTCAAATCAAAAGTCACGTTGGGTTTTCCAGCGTCCGACATCGAGACCATTAAACCAGGAAGAATCGGCGGACCGCCTGAGGTTGTTGTTAATTTCATGGGTTTGGCGGGCGCCTTCGGGCCGTTGCCGAATCCGTTTGTGGAATTGCTTATCGAACGCGAATCCCAGCGCGACACCGGATTCCGCGATTTCCTCGACCTGTTCAACAACCGGCTCATTTCTTTGATGTACCGCGTCCGAAAAATCCACCGTCTCGGCATTGAAATGGAGTCGCCCGAGCGAGTGCCTTTTGCGCAGTATCTTTTCGCCCTGATGGGTCTGGGTACGAAGAACGTCCAGAATCGCCTGAAGGTCAAAGATCGCGCATTCCTTTTTTATACCGGTCTGTTTGCGCAGAAGCCCCATTCCATGTCGGGATTGGAACGGCTGCTTTCGCACTACTTTAGGGTGAAAGTCAAAGGATCGCCTCTTCACGGACGTTGGCATTTTCTCGAACGCGATCAGACCACGATACTGGGCCCGTCTGGACAAAACTGCGTGCTTGGCGAGAGCGCCGTATTGGGTCGGCGCATCTGGGATCAGCAGACTCGATTCAGGCTGCTGGTGGGGCCATTGAAGTTAAAAGAATTTGAGGAATTTCTTCCGGTAGGATCGCGTTTTCGACCCCTAGTAGAATTGACGGCGTTCTATGTGGGACGTGAATTGGAATTCGATATCAATCTTGTGGTCAAGGCTCGCGAAGCTCCTCAATTCGGATTGAGTACGTCTTCTGGTCCGAGACTCGGTTGGACATCGTGGCTTAAGACTGCGGAATTTCAAAGTGATGACAATCAAGTTGTATTGCATCCCTCAAGCACTGGAGAGCCTATTTTCGCTTGGACCTGAAATCGCTGATCTCAAAATTGAGTCCGCCATGCCGTAAAGCGCTGGAAGCTGCGGCACAGCTCTGCGTTTCTCAAACGCACTTCAACGTGGAGGTTGAACACTTTCTATTAAAACTGTTCGAATCGTCCAATACAGACGCCTCGCGTGTACTCCGGTACTACGACATCGACGTTGCGGACGTCACGAAGGAACTGACTCGCGCAATGGACAAGCTCAAGAGGGGCAATAATCGAACCCCAACTCTGTCGCCTCAAATTCCTCTGATGATCCAGGAAGCATGGGTAGTGTCCTCCTTACATTTGGAATCGAGCATCGTTCGCTCCGGCGGAATCATTCAGGCGCTCCTCGACAATGAAGCCCTCAGGGGAATCATTGTCGATTCCGCTCCCAGTTTGCTGAAACTTCCGCGCGAAAAAATGCGTGAAGACATGCCTGAACTGGTTCGCGGATCATCCGACGAGAAGGGTGTTGTCGATGTAAGTTCGCCCTCGGCGTCAGGCGCGCCCACCGGAGACTCCAAAACGCCGGCTCTGGACCAGTACACAGTGGACCTGACGGCTCAGGCGCGCGCCGGTAAGATCGACCCTGTACAAGGCCGCGACTTTGAGATCCGCCAGATCATCGACATTCTGACTCGGCGGCGGCAGAACAACCCTATCCTGACCGGCGACGCCGGTGTGGGCAAAACTGCAGTCGTCGAAGGTTTTGCTCTTCGAATCGCCAAAGGCGACGTTCCTCCCTCTCTGCAGCCGATCACTGTCCGTATGCTGGATATCGGTCTTCTCCAGGCGGGCGCCGGAGTGCGGGGTGAATTTGAGAACCGATTGAAGTCCGTCATAGGAGAAGTTAAGTCCTCCCCGCATCCGATCATTCTCTTCATCGACGAAGCGCACACGTTGATCGGAGCAGGGGCCGTTGCAGGTCAGGGAGACGCAGCCAATCTCTTAAAACCGGCTCTCGCTCGCGGCGAGCTTCGCACGATAGCCGCAACCACCTGGTCGGAATATAAGAAGTATTTCGAAAAGGATCCGGCTCTGGCTCGTCGATTTCAAGTCATACAGGTGGATGAACCCGATGAACGGGCGGCAATGGCGATGTTGCGCGGAGTCGTGTTGCACCTTGAAAAGCACCACGGCGTTCGCATTCTCGACGAAGCTGTCCACGACGCGGTGACGCTGTCGAATCGTTACATCGCGGGGCGGAAGCTTCCGGATAAAGCTATCAGCGTGCTCGACACAGCTTGTGCTCGAGTGGCGATCGGACAAACCAGTACGCCTGCCGAGGTCGAAGCCGCTATTCGAAACATCGCGCGCATCGAGGATGAGATTGCAATTCTGAAAAGGGAGGAGCTTATCGGTCGGGATCATCCAGAGCGTCTCAAAGCGCTCACGGATGAACTCAACACAGCTGGCGGCGAGCACAAAAGTGTCGCTCAGCGCTGGCAGGACGAGCTCACCGTCTTCAGAAAGATCCGCGAACTTCAAATGAAGTTCGACGCAATCTCACAAAAGAGTCCCGCCGAAGAACTCGATCCCTTGCGTCGGGAATTGGCTGCTCTCAAGAAGGAACTGGCAGCTTTGCAGAAGGATCAGCCCATCATTCCACTCTATGTGGATTCGAACATCATTGCGTCCGTGGTTTCTGGTTGGACTGGAATTCCGGTCGGGAAGATGTTGACGGATGAAATCCGATCAGTATTACGCCTGAAAGAAAAGATGGCGGAACGTGTGGTAGGTCAATTACCCGCGCTCGACGCCATCTCCCGCCGCATCCGGACTTCGCGGGCCGATCTTGTCGATCCCGGCAAACCCGTTGGCGTCTTCCTCCTGGTTGGTCCGAGCGGAGTTGGGAAAACTGAGACGGCTATAGCGCTGGCGGAACTTCTGTATGGCGGTGAATCGAACATGGTTGTGGTGAATATGTCCGAGTATCAGGAGGCGCATAGCGTTTCGGGACTGAAGGGGTCGCCTCCCGGATATGTCGGTTACGGCAGCGGTGGTGTTCTAACCGAAGCAGTACGGCGCGATCCCTATACGGTTCTTCTGCTTGATGAGGTTGAAAAAGCGCATCCCGACGTCATGGATCTTTTCTACCAGGTGTTCGATAAAGGGCAACTGGAGGATGGTGAAGGGCTCTCGGTGAACTTCAAGAACACGGTCATCATTCTCACGTCGAATGTTGGAACCGACGTCATCATGAAAGAGTGCCGTGACAGAGCGAAATTACCCGACGCGGAAACGCTCGTCGAAATGCTGCGGCCAGAATTGCTTCGGTATTTCAGGCCAGCGTTTCTTGGTCGCCTTGTTGTGGTTCCGTACTACCCTCTCGGTGACGATGAAATCCAGAAAATCGTCATGCTAAAGCTCGAAAAGATTCAGCGCCGTTTCAAAGAGAATCATAGGGCGGAGTTAACCTATGATGCCGCGATCGTTGAGGCTATTGCGGACCGATGCACTGAGGTAGATAGCGGAGCTCGAAACATCGATCACATCCTCACTCACACCCTACTGCCTGAAGTTTCGACCGAAGTCCTGGACCGAATGGGCAATGGCCAAAGCTTTCGCGGAGTCCATGTGGCTCTCGATGCGTCCGGTTCGTTCGTTTACAGCTTCCTTTAGTCCGAGTTGATTATTCCGGGGATCATAGTCTGTGAATTCTGCATTTCAGATCACGTAGGCGATCCACATCCCAATGGAGTCCGAGCATGCCTGAGCCGAACAAGAATTCAGAAGTCCTAAATCAGGTCCTGGACCTGATCGGAGGAGCAAAGAAAAAGGTTGAAGGAGCACAGGATCTTCGCGGTGCAGCCGCTGGCCTGGAGACCGCTCAAGGTTTGCTTTCAGGTCTTGTCGCCGAGAAGGACCGGGAGGCGGACGCGATAAAGAAAGCGATGGAGACGCGAGCCAGTGCGCAGAATCTCAAAGGTCAGATCGGAGGCGCTGCGACCACCGCTATTGCAATCAATGACGGAAAGTTGCAGCCCATGGCTGCGTTCACTCTTCCGGCGCAGGTTTCGGCTGCTCAGGGAGGGATGCAAGATCTTCTCGACAGTGCTGCTGCACCCGATGTGGGCGACAAGCTGAAGGGAATTGGGAAATTGGAGGATGCCAAAGCCTCCCTGGATCAGGCGGCGGCAGCTTCCGAGTTGCTCAAAGGCGAGGCCGAAAAGAAGCTTGCAGAATCGCTTGGTGCAGCCGCAGCCAGTTTGGGAAGCGCCAAGGATGCTCTTTCGGCGCTCGGAGGTGAAATCACTGCAGCCGGCGCCGGAATAACAATGGCGGCCGATGCACTTCCCAAAGGTAAAGATCCAATAGCGGCAGGAATGGCGGCTGTTTCAAGTATTCAGAAGGGAGCGCCTTCCGTTGCGGCATTGCAGAAAAACCTTCCCAGCGTTCAGGGTTCCGTCGCACAGGCTCAGGCTGCAATTCCTGACCTTACTTCACAGGTGGAAGCCCCTAAGGCTGTAGCGGCGGGGTTGGTCGGAAAGTTCGCGGACGCTTCGGCAGTTGTGCAACCGATCCTTTCCGCCGGACCCGTCGCTGCGGCTCTTGCTAATGCGGGCGCAACGGACCAGGTGCAAGCCGAGATGGCGATGGCGCAAGAAAAGTTGTCCCAGGTTCCTGCAATTCTGGGACAAGCGGGCGGAAAGATCACCGAAACTGCAGCGCCGCTTGCGAAGGCTGGTCAATCAGTAGCAGCTGTTCAGGCCGAAACCGTCGCGATGACTCCGCCGGCGCCGAACGCTCCGCTTCGGGACTTACAAAAACAGGTTGCAAGCGCTTCGATGGCAGTCACACAGGCAGCCAGCGCCGCGACAACGGCTGCTACGAACGTGCCTCAGGCCCAGCAGAACTTGAACCGAGTGCAAGAATTGGCAGCCAGCCTGAAACCCGAATCGAAGCCCGAGGACGTTCAAAAAGCGATTACAGAAATCAATCAGCTGACGAAAGCGGCGCAAAGTCAGTTGGCGGAGTCGGCGACCGCAGTCGCGGCAGCCGTCAATACGAGCGGTCCGGTGGCAGATCAGCTGTCTGCGGTGCAGTCGTCCTCTGCAACGGTATTGCCAGGCGCGCATGCGGCCGCTGCGCCCGGAGATCAATCGAAATCCGCAGAATTGCTTGCCGTCGCACAGCAGCCATTATCGGCGGCGCCCGAACAAATGGCGGCGGCGAACGCTGATATGCAGGAGCTTTCCAAACAACTGCCGCAGCTTGAAGCTCCTGTCTCCCAGGCCGCTCAAGCCATGCGCGACGCTCTGGAGCCACCGGAGCGGGAC
>CAZIPZ010000188.1:0-7265 GCA_964541075.1 uncultured Solibacteraceae bacterium
ATTCGAATCTGGTGTGAAGTTCGGTAGTTGACCCGAAGCGTTCGGGACCGGCCGCGTACATCGACGCCCAATGCCTTCCACGAAAACGGCTGCTGGAAGATGCGTTGCCCAAGGTCGCCCGCGAAGAATAGCCCGTTGGGACGGCTACCGGCGAGGGCGGCGAAAAACCGGAGATGGGGAATCCCCAAATCCTGCGCCTCATCGATCACTACGAATTCAAACGGCGGATTCGTGTTTCCTGAAACGATTCCGGTCAACAGTTTGAAAAACTGAGGGTAGGTAACGAGGTTTTTGGAAGCAAGCTTCTTTCGAGCGCTCTCAAAGATCGACCACAAAGCGGCGCGTTGCTCTTCAGGCAATCGCGTCTTCCTGCCTAGCCGACGCACATCGCGGTATGCCTCCCACGACTCCAATTGCCAGGCGTCGACGACCTCATGCCACTCATTGACAATGAAACGCTGGCTGAACTTGTGACCAACAACCTCAGCAGAAGCTTCCGACAGAAAGTTGCGCAGTTGTTGGGACGAAACGATCTTCGGATGCGCGGGGTGAGATCCGAAGATTCGCTTCGCGATTCCGTCAAAGGACCACACGTCGATTCGTTCTCCGAGACGCGGTTCATTGTGAATCAGGCGGCGGAGCTTGGTCCGAAGGGCATTGGCAAGGGGTTCGGAGAACGTCGTCAGCAGAATGCGCGCGTCGGGGTGTTTGCGAGCAAGGAAAACAGCGCGATGCAACGCAACGACCGTCTTGCCCGTCCCCGCCGATCCGGACACACGAGCGGGACCGCTGTAGTCGCGTTCCACAATGTCGCGCTGAGCCGGATGAAGAAAAACAGTCCAACGTTCCCAAGGGTATTCGAGCGCGCGCTCCAGCTCCTCGACGTTGTGCATGACACGGAAGCGCCGTTCCGCGTCAGGATGGGTGAACGGATCAGTTCCGACGGCTACAGGTTGCGGAGTTTTCGGAGTACCCCCGACGGCAATCTCCAGCAGTGCTTCGGCTGCTTCTGAGGGAAGGTGATCAGCTAATGCCAGGAGTGTGTCTTCCGTCGCACGGCGAACATCGGCCAGCCATTCCGTCGGCACGCCATATGCAAGTAATTGATCCTCGGAAAGAGAAGCAAAAAGTCGAGGTTTTAAGACTGCGGTCAAGTCGACGCAAGCCATGGGTTTCGAGTCGTCTCCCGCATCAACATATCGAGGGACAACAATCTCCCGGATCTTCTCTCGAATCTCAACCAATTGCGCGGCGCCGGTCTTGGGATGTGTCTCCAGTTTTCGCCGTTCGGCCCATTGGTAGGCCTTGTCGTGGTGGTCCACGTAGCAAAGCAGAAGGCTTTCGCCGGTGCGGTGAACAATCAATCGGAGGTCTTTGTTTACGCGCACCGACAGGAAGTTAGGATCCTTGGGCTTGTCGAGCTTGTGGAATTGCAGGCCTGGCTGCGAAGGGTTGACCTGCAGATCGAAGGCCGTCGTCTTGACGGCCTTCTGTTCCTCTCCGGTCAAGCGGGCCATGCTGTCGGTGAACGTCTCCGCGATTCGGAACTCCATCAGCTACTCCCGATAGCCCGTTTTGGGATCGAGGATAATGACATCCAACCCGCTGGCGCCGCGCAACGGACCAAATGCGCTCCGATCCATGGTCAGGAGCGTTGACCCCGTGACCCGAGTGGCCGCAGCGATCCAAAGGTCGTTCTTATCGTGAAAAATGGGCCAGCCATTGGATCGCGCAAGGGTGCTCAAATCCGCGTATGCTTCGATTACACGGTAGTCTGAGATATCCACGGCAATGAGTTCCTTCTTGAGTTCTCTCAGTTTTGCGCGCCGAGTCTCTTTCCATTTGTTATCCCGGGCGAAGGCTTCCATTTCGCCGAGGGTCACTTCGCAAATGAGCGGTCGAAACCCCGAAGTGCGCAGCTCGAATTGCCCGTCGATGTTTTCGGCGATCTTGCTGCCGCGAATCCAGTGCAGGAGGATGTTGGTATCCAGCAGGTAGGTCGCAGCGGTTGGCATCAGTTGAGGGCTTCGACTGAGGCAATGAATTCCTCATCCGATTCATCCCCTGGGATCATGCCGAATATCGTGTCATACGGTTTCTGGCCTGGCTTTACCGAAGCGCTCTCAGTTTGATAGTTCCGTTTCCTTTCCGCCATGGGCACGACTGAGAAAGCGGCGTCCGAGACACTGGCTTCGCGTATCGCATCCGCGTCGACGCGTAGCAGCGATCCCGAGGGACGGAATTGCGCCATGCCCTCAAGGGCAACGACCTTATCGAGAAACGGTGCCAGATCAACGAACCCGTCGGTGGTCCAGACACAAGTGACGGGAACGTTATTGTCCAGCACAATCCCCAGAACCCTCTTACTGACGCCAAGCAGATCGAGACGCCCGGAAATACGAACGCGCCGGCTGGGCGGTGTTTCACGATACAGAGCCTGCGCGGCGTCGCTTAACGCTGCGTCGATGCTCTGAACTTCCGAAATCTTTGCGTCCGGGAGGGAAATTGCCGTCAGACCCCGCCTTAAGACGTGCCGGTACCGTGCGAACCGATTCAAAAGGGCGTGATCGAAACGCACGCTGTCTTTTTCAAGATGCCGAACATCGCGCAGAGACTCTGCAAGTAGGTCAAACGCAGTCTGCTCCGGCTTCGGTCCGGAATCCCAGAGCTGACCTTGCCGGAAGAGATCAGATGCAACATCGCCGAATTCTGGCACTTCGAAATGCAGAAGGGTCGAGTGGTTCGGACCAGAGGAATGCCCGGCATAATGAATCTCAGCGGCCCTTTGCAACATGGAAGGGACGCGGCCACGTGTCCGGCTCGCATGCAAAAATCCCATCCGGACAGAGTCCAACAACGTGTCATGTACCTGAGTCAACACGGGACCGATCAACTCCGGACGAGGCTTGGCCCCAAGTCCCTCAGGGCCTTGAAGCTCTAAAGTGCGTTCTCTGAGATTCAGTGGAGGCGCCTCCGCGACCGAACGGTAGCGACTATTTTGCCATACCCCGGCACGTGTTGGGGGCTTCTGTTCTGGTGTGCAATTGCACTCGACCCAATCGACGACCGTTACGCGAGCCTCTTTCCTAAATTCCTCAACTATTGCCGCAGAATTGACGGAGTTCAGCGAAAGCTCGACAATTAGCGATCAGCCAGAGGAGCGTTCATGAAACTGTCGAAGGTGAAGGTAGGCGAGTTCCGGTCCGTGTGGGATTCCAACGAGTTTGAAGTCGGGGATGTCACGTGTTTGGTAGGGAAGAACGAGGCTGGGAAGACAGCCGTGCTGAAAGCGCTATATCGACTGAATCCTTTGGTAAATACGGACGCGCTGTTCAATGCGACCGAGGACTACCCACGCGCCTACGTGATGGACTATACGAGAGCACTGAAGGACGGCCAACAGCCTGCAACGGTCGTTGACGCTTGGTTTTCGCTGGAGCCATCTGAGCACACTGATCTTGAGACGCAGTTTGGTAAGGGCGTCGTATTGGCCGCTCCCGAGATCAATGTCTGGCGTGGATATGACAACAAATTGGGATTCAATGTTCACGTCAACGAACAAGCCACTGTGGTTCATCTCGTTACGAACGCGAAGCTCGCGCAGGACATAAACGAGGAGGCGCTAGCAGCGACGACGCTCCCGGAACTCGGAAAGCTGCTCGATGCCAAGGCCAACGAAATGGCGGGAGCCGTAGCTTCCGCACAAGCGCAGGCAAATGAACTTACGGATCCTGAGCAGAAGGCGGCAGGGCTTGAGGCCGCGAAGAAACTTGGGGAACCGCAGGCGCTTCGGCAACTTCGCGAGCAAATTGCCCCGCTGATCAAGGAAGGTCTTGCAACGCATATCTGGACTCACCACCTATCCAAACGCCTGCCGAAGTTTTTGTATTTTGACGAGTACTACCAAATGGAGGGCCAGGTAAACGTCGATGAGTTGAAGGTCCGACAGAAGGAAGGCAAGTTGAGTCCATCGGACCATCCCATGCTTGGTCTGATCGCTTTGGCGGACTTGGACGTGGATCAGATAATCAACGCACAAAACACTCAAGACCTGAAGAATCAGCTCGAGGGAGCAGGCAACTATTTGTCCAGGCAGATCTTGAAGTACTGGTCACAGAACAAACACATTTCCCTCCGGTTCGATGTCCGTCCGGGGAGACCTGGAGACCCTTCAGGCATGCAGAATGGAACCAACCTGTGGGCTGAGGTCTACGACTCCGCTCATTTGGTTACGGTCCGGGTGGGTACTCGATCGCGCGGGTTCATCTGGTTCTTCTCGTTTCTCGCGTGGTTCTCGCAGCAGAAGAACTCCGGAAGCAGCCTAATTTTGCTATTGGACGAGCCCGGTCTCTTCCTTCATGCAAAGGCCCAGAGAGATCTAGTTGAATACATTGATGCTGAGTTGAAGGATCATCAGGTCGTGTACACAACACATTCGCCATTCATGGTGAATGTCCGTTACTTCGACCGAATCCGAATTGTTCGTGATCGGAGTATGGAGGAAGACAAGGCGTTACCAAGGGAAGATGAAGGCACCAAGGTCTTCACCGACATCTTGAAAGCCGACCCCGGAACGCTTTTCCCATTGCAAGGCGCGCTGGCCTACGACATTACTCAGACGCTTTTCGTGGGACCGAACTCGCTGATCATCGAGGGCGTTTCTGACATGGTCTACATTCCGACCCTCAGTGATGTTTTGCAACGCGAGAAGCGCACGCCGATCGACTCTCGCTGGACATTGAGTCCGGTCGGTGGTGTCGACAAAGCCCCGACGTTCATTGCGCTCTTTCGGGCACAAGAAGGTCTGAACATCGCTACCTTGCTCGACCTCCAGAAGAAGGATCAGCAGAAGATTGAGAATCTGTACAAACAGCAACTGATGCGGCAGAGTCACGTTCTGACGTATGCCGATTTCACAAAGACGGGCGAGGCGGACGTGGAGGATATGTTCGACCCGCCGTTTTACGTTGATCTGGTCAACGAGGCCTACAAAGACGATCTGCAGGCCCCGCTGGTGCTGGCGAATCTTCCGCCGCACACTCGGATTATCGTCCGGATCGAGGGGTATCTGAAGGCAAACCCAATGAAGAACGGGGCCGTCCTGAATCACTTCCGCCCTGCGGCGCATTTCGCCCAGAACATAGATGTCTGGGGGCCCAAATTGAGTAAGGAGACTCTCGATCGCTTTGAGGAAGCTTTCAAGACTCTAAACGCCCTTCTATAAAACGCGACTCTCAAATCATTACTCTAGGCAAGCGCTCCCCAATCCGCAGTAGCACCTGCGGAGACAGGCGCCGCGTGAAAAGCTCGCTTGACAGACTCAATCTCCTTATCGATGTCGCCCTGATCGACTTGAGCTTCGATGATCACTGGGATCTCGGGTCTAATGAGTCGCGCGATCCCAGCTGTCGCAGAGATTGCGGTCTGGCTCAATCCGTGATGACGGCCTGTTCCGTCGATCTCGCTGATGTGGATCTGGCGTAGCCGTTTTGCAAAGCGATTCAGCATGAACCAGGCTTCACCCATGGTTGAATCGACTTGCCGGGCGTGAGCTACATCGAGGCAGAAAGTCGCGTCCGGAAATTCTGAGAAGAAGTGCTCCAACTCTTGAACGGTTCTACCCGTGGATTTTCTCTTGTCCATGTTCTCAATGCACAAGAGTGAGCCGAATAGCCTCCAGCTTTGCACGTTTTCAATGACGTCGGGGTGGAGGACGACGGGAATTTTCCGTTCGATGCAAGGACGGAGCAGACCGACGACCTGGCGTTCTGTGAGTTGCCGGAATTTGCTCGGAAGATGGACGGACACGTATGCGAAACCGGTCAGATTGAGTGTCGGCAGCGCCGCCATCAATGGCTCTACTTCGTGGTCTCGCAAAGCGGACAGTTCCACGGCCCTCGTTCTCTTGCCCTGGAGCATCGACAATGCCGACCTGAAGTCACCCAAAGCCAGCGCGCCGGTAGAAAAGCCTATGTACTTCATTGCGACCACACTTCGTGAATCCTTACCGTGTTGCATACGGACATCCTGCTCATTCTTCTGGCCTTGGGATGTGGCTATGATTTTGAAATCTCGACTGGTCGCTTTGGGTCCAGATCGTTTTCGTAGAAGACTTCTCGCGGCGGAGGCGGCTCAAACATTAAAGGGATGGGCTGTGACCTTCAGTCGGGGCCTATGTTCTTATAACGTAAGCGGATGACGCCGCAAGCTGTTGCGCCAAGATCTTCTGGCTGGGCTTGTCCGTCGGCCAGCCTGCAACGTGCGCGTGGTTTGGATTTTCAGGAAGAGGGGCTGGCTCCGGGTGCAGGCCTACGATCTTCACGTTTCTGGCAATCACGTCGGCGCGGCCGATGAGATCCCTTACGAACTGCCGAGCCACGGATTGACCAATTTCCCAGAGACTGGAGGGTTGAAGTGTCCCATGACGTGTCGTGGACAGGTTGAGATCTTTCGGGGGAATAAAAGCATCCGGACGTACGGTTCCGTCGGCGCGGATCCACTCCCGCACCATGACGAACCGAGCCAGTAATTCGTCGTCCTCAATAACCGCTGGGAGATTTGACATCAAGCCTGAATTCGTCGGACGAGATCAAGGACCGGTGCAGGCACGTCCCCAAAGAAAGCTTCCGTTCCGTACTGCTTATTGGGGCCCAGCAATGCCGCGTAATGCAAATCGCCGGTCGCGGTTACGCTCACCGATAGCGTTCGGCGGGGGCTTTTGTACCATTCAAATGTGATGTCTCCGTCGGGTTCGGCACCGACTTCAGGGCTCTGCAGGTTCGGCGGCAAAGCTTCAAGAAAACGGCAGGCAACAGCAATGGTGTCGCCGTGAATCGGTTCGGCGCCGTAGCCGTCCCAATTCGGTTGGCTCGTACGGTCCTTGACCGACATCAAGGCGTCGTGGGCCTCGTTGAATGCGTGTCCAAAAGTGTAGGTCCTGTATAACGCCTGCCGGGCCTCTCTCGCCTTTTCGGCGATGAATATTGCCACATCGCTCTCGCCCTTGCTCGCAATGCCGCCGTAAAGCAGTGCTGCCTCCAATATCATCTGAATGTCTCCAGCGCTTTAGACGTGATGCTTCCAAAAAACATCTTATTCTTCAGCCATCGCATTTCGTTCAGCCGGCTTTCAATCGATTCCCGACTAGGTTCAGAAGGCCGGGTTGTAAATACATCGATGTCGATGATGATGCCGAACGACTGCGGATCAGGTCCAGGCGCCGGTTGCGTCGTTCGAACCAGCCGCACGGCATACGGGTGGCCGGC
>CAZIPZ010000188.1:7275-8004 GCA_964541075.1 uncultured Solibacteraceae bacterium
GGGTCCAGGTAGTCGTCGATTCGCACTGCAGTCGGAGGAAGATCGATGCGATTCACGAAACGCAGCCCGATTCGTGGAATCTGGCTCGGGCGTGCCACCTCTGCGAAGATTTCCCAAAGGCGCATGGCCTCGGCGACCAGTTGTTCCCAGCGATCGTAAGGCCACAACCGGCTGAATAGGAATCCGTTTCGCTCAAATCGCGCCACGTGAAGCTTGTTTTCCGTCTGGCAATGCAGTCCGGTCCAGCCGGTGTCAGTCCGTGTCGCTTGAGGAGCGGCGTCGGGCCCAAGGACAAACTCCTGCTGAAACCCAGACATAGAAAGCCTTTTCGGATAGTCCGGCAGTCGGGTCTTGATGAAATCCGTCACGACGGATTCGTTCCAATCAGATTCTGCACGAGCCCGCAAATCCACCACGGCTTCCACGATTGGCGCGCTATTGAGGTGGGGGAACTGCTCATTCTGGTCAATGACAACCACGTGAGGAGTGCTCATCGAAAGCTCAACCCATTGTACCAGCGGAGAAGTGGCATTGGTTTATCCGCCCTCGGAGACTCTAAACACCTTCATGACCTCGTCGCCCAGGTGGTTGATCACTTTGACGGCGATGCGGCCGGATTGCGGTTTCGGGAATGGACGAGACGTGTCGCTGTGAAGGGTGGCCCAGGCTTCCTCGTCGATTTCGGCCTTCAGTGTGGTTTTCAGGGCGCTGTAGGGATCGTTCGCACCG
>CAZIPZ010000189.1:0-7865 GCA_964541075.1 uncultured Solibacteraceae bacterium
GAAACTTCCTGAAGCTGTCGTTTGGACTCTTCGGACCCGAAATAAATTGTTGCACCCACGCCGGTGGCGCCCATCTCAAAAGCCTGTTTGATATTTGCGAAACGGATTTGATCGTACGAGTTCGGATACGAAATGAATTCGTTATGGTTGAACTTCAGCAAAAACGGGATTTTGTGAGCATACTTCCTGGCTACCGCCCCCAGGACGCCTAAAGTACTGGCCACGGCATTGCATCCGCCTTCGATGGCCAGCTTGACGATGTTCTCAGGATCAAAATAGGCTGGATTGGGCGCGAAAGAGGCCCCCGCCGAATGTTCGATACCCTGATCAACTGGAAGAATGGATACATACCCAGAGCCGGACAGACGACCCGACTGAAAGAGCTGTTTCAAATTCAACAATACGCGCGTCGGCCGATCCGTTTCCACGAAGACCCGGTCGATAAAGTCTGGTCCAGGCAGGTGCAAGGCCTCTTTTGGTATCGTCTTGCACTGGTGGGAGAGCAAACGGTCGGCGTCGCTCCCGAGTATTTCCTGAATCCCGATCATCGAACGCCTCCTTGGAATATTTATCTTCTACCCAGCAGGGCAAAGATCAGTGTCAGCACCACGCTGATGAGAACAGAGGTCCCTAGAGGAAAATAGAACGTGAAATTGTCGCGCTCATATGTGAAATCGAGGGGAAGACGGCCAAGCCGGAACGGCAATCGAGGCCCCAGCATCAGCAATCCACCCAAGAGCGCGATGACGCCGCCCATAATTACAAGGACCCGACCAAATTGATCCATATCAGTATTCTAGCCAGATCTTCTAAACAATTTCGAGTTGACTGAAGAAATAAGAAATTTCGAATGCTGCGGTCTCCGGCCCGTCGGATCCGTGAATCGCATTTCGCTCAATGTTCGTTGCGAACTGCTTTCGAATGGTGTCCGCATCAGCTTTTGCCGGATCGGTGGCGCCCATCACCTTTCGCAATTTTTCGATGGCGTTGTCCGCTTCGAGCACCATCATGATGATTGGCCCCTCGGTCATAAACTTAACAAGATCGGAAAAGAATGGGCGGGCTTTATGCACATGATAGAAGCCTTCGGCCTGACCTTGCGTAAGGTGCAGCATTTTTGCGGCGCGGATTTTGAATCCTTCTTTTTCAATTCGATTGATAATGGCGCCGGCGTTGCCGGCCTTGATTGTATCGGGTTTGAGAATTGTGAACGTTCTTTGCATGATTGGTCCTAATTCAAGCTCGCCTGCATGGCCTCGCCAATATCCGCCGGGCTTGTTACAACCCGGATTCCGGCGGCATCCATCGCGGCCATTTTTTCGGCGGCGGTTCCTTTGCCACTAGCTACGATTGCACCTGCATGGCCCATCCGTCGGCCGGCCGGCGCAGTTTGACCACAAATGAAGCCGACAACCGGCTTCCTTACATTCGCCTTAATGAAGGCGGCTGCCTCTTCTTCTGAACTGCCGCCGATCTCTCCGATCATTACTATGCCGTGTGTATCCGGATCCTGATTGAATAGCCGGATCGCATCAACAAAGGTCGTGCCGATGATCGGGTCGCCTCCAATTCCGATGCAGGTCGATTGCCCGACATTCCTGACTGTGAGTTGTGCGACCGCTTCATAAGTCAGCGTTCCGCTCCGCGATACAACTCCGACAGTCCCCTCAAGATGAATGTGTCCGGGCATGATCCCAATCTTACATTTCCCTGGCGAAATGACGCCCGGACAATTCGGACCGATAAGGCGCGTTCGTGGAGCTTTCTTCAGGAACGCTGCGACATTGATCATATCGAACGTGGGAATACCCTCAGTGATACAGACTATCAGCTCAATGCCGGCATCTGCGGCTTCCATGATCGCGTCTGCGGCGAACGGAGGTGGAACGAATATCATGGATGCATTCGCGCCGGTTTTGCGCTTCGCTTCCTCCACGCTGTTAAAGACGTCAAATCCCTCGTGTTTGATCCCGCCCTTGCCCGGCGTTACGCCGCCAACCACCTTAGTCCCGTAGCTCCGGGCTTGAAGTGCATGAAAAGTCCCTTCCCTTCCGGTGATTCCCTGAACGATCAGCCGTGTGTCCCGGTCAATCAAAACGCTCATTGCAACCTCAGAAAAACTGGAAAGCAATCATCGGGCTGACGCTTCGCTAGCAGCAACCGCCTTTTGAGCGGCATCCTTCATTCCATCAGCGACAATAAAATTAAGTCCGGAATTTCGCAGAATTTCTCGGCCCAACTCGACATTCGTTCCTTCGAGTCGAACCACCACCGGGGTCTTGGCGCCCATTGCTTTAGCGGCCTCAACGACGCCCGATGCCACAATGTCACAGCGCATGATCCCGCCGAATATATTGATCAGGACCGCCTTAACGCTCGTGTCGGACAGGAGGATCCGAAAGGCGTTCTTCACCTGTTCGGTATTGGCGCCGCCGCCCACGTCAAGAAAGTTGGCGGGGCTGCCGCCGGCCAGCTTAATGATGTCCATCGTCGCCATTGCCAACCCGGCCCCGTTCACCATGCATCCGACTTCTCCTTCCAGCTTGATGTAGTTCAAGCCGAACTTGCTGGCTTCAATCTCCAGGGGCTCCTCCTCATTAAGATCGCGCATTTCTCTGATGTCTTGGCGGCGATACAAAGCGTTGTCATCAAAATTCATTTTCGCATCGAGCGCGTACACCCTGTCGTCGCCGGTAACAATGAATGGATTGATTTCCGCGAGCGATGCGTCGGTCTCCTCAAACGCACGGTACAAGGCGATCATGAACTGCGCGGCTTCCGCGGCCAGCGGCGAAGCAAGGCCCATGCCGAATGCGAGTTTTCTCGCTTGAAATGGCATCATCCCGAGACCCGCCTGAATATGCTCCCGCAGAATGAGTTCCGGATTTTTCGACGCTACCTGCTCAATGTCCATGCCGCCCGAAGCCGAAGCCATGAAAACAGGGCTTCCGGACTGTCGGTCAATAATGAGCCCCAAGTAAAGTTCACGACGAATATCCAACGTCTCCTCGACCAGAATTCTTTTAACGATCCGTCCGTCAGGTCCCGTCTGCGGGGTGACAAGGTTCATACCGAGCATCTGTCTTGCAATCTGTCCCGCTTCCTCGGATGTGCCTGCCAGCTTTATGCCGCCGCCTTTCCCCCTGCCCCCGGCATGGATCTGGGCTTTGACGACCACTCGGCCTCCGAGGTCCTGCGCAAACTTCTGGGCTTCTTCAACGCTTGAGGCCACGCGTCCCCGGGGTACACGAACTCCGTAACTCGCGAGAATTTGCTTCGCCTGGTATTCGTGTATTTTCATTGCGCAGAGCCGAACGTGTGCAAACCGGCTAATTTATAGGTTGCGTGAGGAACGTGTCAATCAACGGTCTCGACTTTGATGAAGCTCGTCTTTCCTGGAACGTGAAGCGCTCCGGCTGTGATGATCACCTGCTGGCCGCTCCTGACATGCCCGCGCCGCCGCGCCGCATCAATTGAAAGCCGCACCACGTTCTCGAGCGAATCGGAGCTTGGAATCTGCATCGGTATAACTCCCCAGCATAACGATAGAAAATCGAGCGCCGCGTCATTCGGAGTTGTCGCAATAATCAACTGTTTAGGACGGAAACGGGCGACCAGACTTGCCGTTGACCCCGACCATGTCGGTGTAATGATCGCGTCCGCTCCAATTTCTTTCGCCACAAAATAGCTGGCTCGGCTGATGGCATCGCTTGTGGAACGCCCGATTGGAATGTTTTCGAACTTCAATGGATCAAGGAATGCCTCCGCCGAGCGTGCGATGCGATCCATCATCGTCACCGCTTCGGCGGGATACTTTCCAGCCGCGGTTTCTTCTGAAAGCATCACGGCATCCGTCCCGTCCAATATTGCGTTGGCTACATCGTTGGCTTCGGCGCGTGTCGGCCGCGGATTGTCTACCATTCGCTGAAGCATCTGCGTGGCGGTTATCACCGGTGTCCCAAGGGTGTTGCATTTGTGAATGATTGTTTTCTGCACCAAGGGAACCCGCTCTAAATCAATCTCGACGCCGAGGTCGCCGCGAGCGACCATGATTCCGTCCGCAGCGGCGACGATGCTGTCAATGTTGTCCACCGCTTCATGCTTTTCGATTTTAGCTACAATCGGCGCCTTGCCGCCGTGCTCCTGAACAATTCTGCGGGTATCCAGCACGTCTTGAGCAGTTCTCACGAAACTCAAGGCTATTGCATCAACGCCTTCCTCGAGGCCGACGGCGATGTCCTTACGATCCTTCTTTGTTAGCGAATCCACATGGACTTCGGATGCTGGGAGATTGATCCCTTTATGAGAGCTCAATTGCCCTCCCACGATCACCCTGCAGTAGATATCCGGCGGGGATACACGTTCGACGCGAAGTTCGATGTTGCCATCAGCCAATAGAATCGGATGGCCCGTGGACACTTCGTCGGGCAGGCTCTTTAATGAGACGGAGGCGCGATGTTCATCGCCAGGAACGTGCTCCGAAGTCAGGATGAACTCTTTGTCGGGTAGCAACTGAACAATACCAGCGCGAATATTGCCGATTCGAATTTTTGGTCCCTGAAGGTCCTGAAGAATCGCAAGTGGCTTGTTTAACGCCTTTCTCACCTGTTTCAACCGCCGGATTACAGTCCGGTGATACTCACTTGTCCCGTGAGAAAAATTCACCCGGGCAACGTTCATTCCCGCTGCTATCAGTCTCGCCAGCATTTCTTCCGAATCGCAAGCCGGCCCGACGGTGCAAACAATTTTCGTGCGTCTGATCATTGGGGCGAGTCCTTTCGAGAGTTCAACCGAGCCAGAGCCGCAGCCGCCTCCGGCGAATCGCTTTTTATACGCTGGGCCTCTTCCAGCGCGGCGATAGCTTCCCGCGTGCGCCCCATCTTCTCATAAGCCGAAGACAAAACCATGTAAGCGTCAAACGACTGTGCATCGAGATCGAGCGCAAGATTCAAAGCATCAACAGCTTCTACAGAACGCCCATCATCCAAATGAAGCCGGCCTTTTTCGATAGCTGCAACAGAGTTTTCCGGATTGAGCTCCAGCACCCGGCGATAACTCTCGATGGCATTCCGCCAATCGCGCTGCCGAGAATAATAGCTGGCGAGATTGAAATAACCGACGTCGCTCTGAGGGTCGGTCCGAACAGCCCGTTGAAGAAGTTCAAGCGCCCGATCCGGCTGGCCTCGCTGTCCATAAATAAGAGCAAGATTGTTCATTGCCTCGAAACTTAGAGGACTTGCCTGGATTGCCTTTTCATAAAGAGCAATCGCTTTCGCCGTTTCGCCGATTTGATCGTAAATCCATCCAAGGTTATAAACGGCGCCGGCATTTTCCGGATCGAGGAGGATGGCGCGCTCCATCAAGGCAATCACTTTTGCAGTATCCTTTTCGCCCTTGCCCAGTGCGAGAGATGCGAGGCGTGACACGGCCTCCGCCCGAGTGGGATATGCCTCTTGTGCTCGCCTGACATAGCGTTCCGCATCTTCGAGCCGTCCAAGCCGTTGATAAGCGGTTCCTATGGTGATCAGAGCATCAAAGTTGATTGGATCGTCATCCAATACGCGCAACGCTTCCTCGGCTGCACGTCCATAAAGGCTTGGCTCGAAAATCCCTGCGTAACGAAGAATGAACGCACGCACGAGCGGGCTGGAGTTAGCGTAACTCGCATCGAGCTGAGCGAGAACAAAGTAGTCCATTTCCGGCCGCTCTGCCCTGAAGGCTTTCTGCCAGTGCTCCGTTTGACCGGTAATCGCAGCCAGCGCCACTTCCGCCGAAAGTTGATGTACGAGTCCAGCCGATGCCCGGCTGTATGCGGCGATCGCAGGATCCTTCCGACCAGCCATCCAATATGCCTTACCCAGTTCCAGATCTATCGGAACAGCGCTGCGATGGCGCTCGCCAAGCGCGATCGCGTCATTGAAGCGGCCGATCCTAACCAGGTTCTTGATCAGGCCTGGAATAAGGTCGGTCCGGGACGGCTCCCGCTTTAGTGCGAGTTCGCTTTCAAGAGCTGACGTGCCAATCTGTTCGCGCTCATACCTATTCTTGAGGTCGTAGGCGCGTGCGAACTGGCCCCGACGAAGATGAAAACGGATCGCCAGTTCTTGCGTTGCCTTATCCGGCTTCTTGATTCGATCAAGTTCGGCTTGAAATTTGTCGAAGTCGTTCTGCTCAAAGTAAACATGAATCAGCAGGTCGCCAGGCGCTGGGCTTTTCGGATCCAGGACTCGCGCTTTCATCGCCGCTTCTTCGGCTTTTGAAAATTCGCGTTGAAGCCAATATGCTCGGCCGAGAACGATCAGAGCGTCAGGCGATTCCTGCTCAATTCCTGTGGCTTGTTGCGCTTCCTCAAGGGCCTTCGAAGGATTTCCCAGCTTTATGTACGTTGAAGCAAGCCATATTCGAGGATCTGCGTCGCGTCTTCCAATCTTGGCGGCTGCTTCGAATTCGGTGATTGCAGCACCATAAAGATGAAGGCGGAAATAGGCGGCTCCGATTGCGGAATGAGTCTCTGCTCTTCGTTTCTGTGTTGCGGGGATCTCACGTAACGCCTGCAAAGCTTCCAAGTAGTTTTCTGTCTCAAGGAGAGAGCGTCCTCGCGCCAGTCTGTAGTCGATCGCTGAGGGACGGCTGCCGGAAATGAAGAGCAGCGTCGTGATCGGCAATATAACGGCGGCGGCAGTCGCTATCAGAACAAAGCGCTTCACTGGGCCATTATACCGGTCGTGGCGAAATCATTCCCCAGCCTAAGGATTGACCGCCTTTCAGAGATATTATTAGCCATACGACTAGAATCGTTATGGCTGGGATGCAAGGGGAATTTTTCAAAACTCTTAGGCCATCGTTTAGTTACAATGATCTGTTTGGATTCTGTGTAGCTATGAGCACGGTGCTAACCCACACAACTCTGGCGAAAGCCATCCGATTTTACGACTCGACAATCGGCAAGAAAGCGGTAATGGCCGTGACGGGACTGGTCCTGTTCGCCTTCCTGATCGTGCACATGCTTGGAAATCTTCAAGTGTTTTTGGGCCCTGAGGTCATGAATCACTACGCGGAAACGCTTCACGCCAACCAACCGCTTCTGTGGGCCGCTCGCTCCATTCTGCTGATCAGCGTGCTCCTGCATATCTGGGCGTCAATCCAATTGACGGCCATCAAGACCCATGCGCGGCCGGTCGGCTACATCAAACGCGGCAACGTTCAGGCCAGCTATGCATCACGAACGATGATGTGGAGCGGCCCGATTATTGCGGCATTTGTTATTTATCATCTTTTGCACTTCACCCTTGGCGTCGTTCATCCCAGTTTCGTGGAGCTTCGTGCTTACGAGAATGTCGTCAGCGGTTTCAGAGTGATTCCAGTAACCATAGCGTATGCAGTTGCGATGGTTCTTGTCGGACTGCATCTGAGCCACGGAATCTGGAGTATGTTTCAGTCGCTTGGCTTCAGCCATCCCCGCTATACACCCATGATCAAGACATTCGCGTCTGTTTTTTCGTGGCTGCTTATCTCGGGGTTCCTTTCGGTGCCCGTCGCGGTGCTGACAGGTCTTGTTCGATGAGGGTCGTGCGCTAATGGAACTCATATCCAAGATCCCTTCAGGGCCCATTCAAGAGCGGTGGGATCGGCGCCGTTTTGAAATGAAGCTGGTCAATCCAGCCAACAAACGAAAATACAGCATCATCGTCGTCGGTTCCGGATTAGCCGGCGCATCGGCCTCCGCGTCACTGGCTGAACTTGGTTACAACGTCAAATGTTTCTGTTTTCAGGATAGTCCTCGGCGAGCGCACAGCATTGCAGCACAGGGTGGAATCAACGCAGCGAAGAATTATCAGAACGACGGCGACAGCATCTACCGTCTG
>CAZIPZ010000190.1:0-7782 GCA_964541075.1 uncultured Solibacteraceae bacterium
ATTCCTCATACACCTCGACAAGGAAGAACAAACCATCCTTCCGGCGATTAGAAATTCCTGCCGCCCGAAGGGCGGGAAGACATGCTGCAAGAGCTTCGCGCACGGCGACAGCACCTGCGCTAGACATGTCACTCCGCAGGATTGCTATGCTTCCTACGTTGTTGCATGGTGGCGGATATGATTGCCTTCCTGCAATCGGCGCACTCAATCAAATGTTCGTACTGCTTAAGGGAAATTTGTTTGACGCTGTAAAGGAATGCCAATCCTTCGGCGATCCGGACGTGCTCGGATTCATCGTGCTGGTCGGTCATGCAAAGGGCTCCTGGCTCAGCAATGGTGCTCCGAGATATGCCGATTTAGCTGCTTCCGCGCATCAGCGGATGCACGGCGGGTATGCTCGGCGATGTTCTGCAATGCCATGTAGGCTTGACTGCCGCCGCTAACGGCATGCGCAAGCTTGGAAACGGCCTCTGCGTAAACTACGGCAGTTCGTGAATATTCACTGAGCAAGCGCCTTTTTTCTTCGCATGCTATCCAGTTCGTTCCGGTGTTCGATGTGCGATCCAGCATATGACCCTCATAATGTCTAGCGCTACATAATCCGGAAGGAGGGTAGAAAAGCGCCACCCGTGCTCATGGTTGTCCCTATGTCGAATGGCGCGCACCCGCAGGCCAGGTCGGCAATGGATGGACTAAACTTGACAAGTCGAGTGGGAGTGTAAGCAGTTATTACTTAGCAGTGGAATAGGACTTCCACTTAAAGTGGCGTCCGATTACCACCTACAAGTGAGGGGATCGAGGCAAATGCACGGAATGAAGCAACTCCGACATTTATCCTTGCTGGATGCCCTCCAAATACTAACGAGGATTCGCCGAATCACTACGGCTTTTAAGTCGCGAACCGTCGGTTCACCAGTACCCAATCATGCGCCCAGCGCCGATCGCCGTTAGCCAACAGACAAGGGATACCGCTCCAAAATAGGCAAGCCGCCGTTGCACTTCCGACGAAAGCTCCAGCGATTTTCTTGTCTTCCAGGCGGACGAGGAATTCAAGATGGCCGCGTTCAGCAGCCCCAGTCCAATTGCTGGGAACTTTACATAAAGGAAAGGATTGCCGGAATACTCGGTTGCATTCGCCGAGATCAAGCAAACACCGCTAGTGACCGCGACGGCGAATCCCACAACCGTTACTGGAATGAGCGGCTGGCTGATGGCATCAAGGTGGATATTTTTCCAAAGGCCTAACAAACGCAAATCAAGCACGAGAACGGCGCCGAAAAAAGAGGCTATGCCCAGAATATGAATGAAATTCACAACGGCGTACGTCCAGACGCCCATTCGCATGACGTGGCCCAGCGCAGAACCTTGCAGCCACGCCAGGAATTCATACATAAGCCACTTGCCTTCGCGTGCTACTTGCGATCCGGATAAACGTTGAACATGCGACCGTTCCAGGTGACACGTTCTGTCTTCACTTCCAGGCGCTTTGGATCCTGGTGTCGGTGACCATGGACGGCGACCTTCGCTCCCAAAGGAATAACACCTGCCACTAGCCCAGCCGCTTTCGTGCGAGCGGGCGGTGCAAGCGTAATGTCCCAAACCTTGTCGTCCACTCTTATCTTCATCGTGGCGTGAGCACCCGCAAGGCTGACGTCTTTTTCGAGCGTGCCGGAGAGACTAAAATCCTCTTCAAGGTACCCGGCCCAACCGTGGTGAGCCAAGGTGAAATGAATGGGTATCAAAAGAGCGGCGAGGGCAAACCAAAGGCAGAAGCGTTCGCGTGATTTCATTTTGGTGCTCCTTCTGATTAGGATGAAGCTCTCTCCAACCCGTTATTTGAAAATCGCATCTTTTCAGATTCTATGATTCTATCGGTTCCCCACAAAGCCATGCCAACAATTCGCTCAAGCAGAAATCAGCGGATCTCTACCTCCTAAGACCAGCATTTGTGCCATAGGCGGATAGGCGCTCTGAATCAGTTGCTTCCCAAAGGTGTCTTGGCTCGATTCCTATCAATACGGGTTGGGTAGCCCTGCCGAGGCACACGGATGCCAGAAGGGGGCGACTGCAGGTCACTTTTTCCTTCTGAAACTTCCTGTCATTCCGTTACTTAGGTGAGACACCAAGCGGAAGCTTGCGTGCCTTTGGGTGAGTGTGAAATTCGTGAGCCTGTTTGTTCTAGTTTGGTTCACTTTGCTGATGATGCCGCGACCGTGGGCCGACCAGGTGCTCGCTGAAAATGGGCCGATCGAAATCCCTTCCGCGGTCGGCTACCTCGTTGCCGCCAGCTTCGTGTGGATTCTGCACAAACCTCGCCGTTGGTTTACCGAAATACCTGCAACCGTCTTGCTTATAGCGGCCTGCCTGAGAGAACTCGACTTCCAGGTTCGCTTCACGTCAAGTTATGCATTCAGCGCAGGATTTTTCCTGCACTCCCAGGCTTCGTTCTTGGAAAAGTCCATTGTTGCTTTCGTGCTACTTACGCTTGCAATATGCGCGGGCCTCCTGATCATGTTTAACGGAGGACGCTTTATAAGGATGTTGCTGCGGCGATTCGATTGGGCAGTGACCATGGCAAGCGCCTTTGCTTTACTTGTCATCCCCACAACGCTCGACGAGGCCGGTGGATTTATGAGGCGTCATTACGCGACATCCACGAGTGAACTGCAATTTGTGATGTGGATGGTCGAAGAAACTTTCGAGGCAGCCGCGCCGATATTGTTCTCGCTTTCGGCTGTTCGTCCGACTTACGCCGCAGCAGCACCCGAGAGAAAAGCGGCCTAAGACTGCCCGGATCCACGGAAATATGAGGAAGAAGTTGAAATATCCACGCCGGAAGCTTTTTTCAGACAGCGATTCGATGTACATTCCGCTTCGAGATGACAAAGCTTCAATCGCTATCTTGTATGGCGTTAGTCGTGATTGCGTTTCTGAACCTGGCTTATTCGAATCGGAGCGCATCGATTCTGCCGTCACGGCAGCAGGATGAAGTCGAATTCCTTGAAGAACGTCTCAGGCCCATTCGATATGCACTCATGGAGGCCCGATACCCAAATGGCGCGCCAATCGGATATATCACTGCCGACATCTCTAGCTCAGGCCAGGCCAGTGAGGATGATGGCAAGCGTTGGGCCCAATCTCGTTACGTGCTGGTCCCCTGGAATCTTGTTTTGGCGACCATGGATGCGCGGTATGTGATTGTGGACATCTGGAAATCAGAAGGACGTTTCCAGGTTCCCGCCGGATTTACAAAAGTCTACGAGTCGCCTGATGGACTGACACTGCTGGTGAGGACGGCCCAGTGAATCCGTTGCTTCCCGCGGTGTGGCTCTTGTCCATGTTCGTCTCATTTATCTTAGGCTACTGTGTGACCTCTCTCCTCTGGCCGTCGGGACTTCCCAAACACCTGATATGGGCGTTCGCTCCGGGCATAGGTCTCGGTGTATCGTCGTTGATCTTCTTTCTGTTTCGACGTCCGCTATTCACGATTGAAATCGCATTGCTGGTACTGGCTCTTGGTTGGATCTGGTTCAATAAGCCTCCGATCAAAGCGCCCGGATGGCCAGGCGGCATCTTGCCGCTCGCCCTCTTATGCGCTCTGGGGTTCTCCGTTTCGGCGATGCTGTTTCGGATCGAACACACACCTCACGGCGATTGGGATTCATGGGCGATTTGGAGCAACCACGCGCGATATCTCTACCGCGACGGGCCGCTTTGGACCGAGCACATTCAGAATTCCTTTCATCCGGATTACCCCCTGCTCGTTCCAGCATCCACCGCACGCGTGTGGCGATATGCCGGCGTCGAAGCGCCTGACGCCGGGGGACTAACCAGCATGACGTTCGCGCTTTCCGGCCTTGCGGTGCTCGTTGGAGTGTTGTGGGAACTCCGAGGTGCAACCGTTGCAACGTTGCTGGGTTTGACGCTGCTAGGAACCCCCTTCTATTTGGAATATGGCGTTTCCCGTTCTGCCGATGTTCCTTTGTCCCTGTATATGCTCGGCACAGTCGCCCTCATCATTCTGCATTTCCGCCGCGCACCAGACCATTTGGGTTTGCTGTCGCTTGCGGGACTGGCTGCCGGTCTTGCAGGATGGACAAAGAATGAGGGATTGCTCTTCATCGTCATTGTATCCCTCATATTGTTGCTTCCGTCAGTGGGAGCATTGCGGAAAACGATGCGCCGCTTTATGGCTTTTCTCGCCGGGCTTGCCGCGCCCGTGGCCGTTATCACCTTCTTCAAGCTCAGCATCGCTCCGACCAATGATCTATTGGCGAACAGACATACGGCGGAGCTTCTGGCGAAGCTGTTTGACCCGAGCCGCTATTGGATGATCGTCCAATCGTATTCATCCACTTTTTGGACCTTCGGCGACTGGTTTCTGCACCCTGTGGCGCCTCTCCTTATTTATATTGGTTTGAGGGGCATTGATCGTCGGTCCGTGAGCAGCTTGGAGTGGCTATCAGGGGTAGGAATCGTGGTCGCTGTTCTAGGAGGTTACTTTACGGTGTATCTCCTGACTCCGGCAGATCTCCAATGGCACTTGACCACTTCTCTCCAGCGACTCTATCTGCAGATCTGGCCGCTCTTCCTTCTTATATCCGGCCTTGCCGCGGTGGAAGGCGATCGCGTAGCGCGTGTGTGATAATTCCGTGGCTAAGGCTTGCCGCCAATTCGTTTGACAATGACTTGGCCTGTCTTCCGAATGGTTTATCGATAGGTAGAAACGCGCATGAGAAAGACTTGTCTCATCCACCAACAACAGGGGCTAGGAGATCTCATCTTCATACAGAAGATCATCCAAACGTATGCGAACTACGATTACAACGTGGTTTGCCCCATTCTTCTTCAACACCGTGTGATTCGCGACCACTTCACAACGGATCGGGTTCGGTATCCCCTGATATCTGAACAAAGCACACTGATGGAAGACTTTGAGTTCGCACGAGAACACGTATACCTGGTGAGCCAGTGCGAGTCGCACTTCGGGGACTCCTTATTCACTAAGCCGTTGGACGGGGGCGACTTCGTATTTCTGGCATTAGGTCCAGCTTACAAAAGGTTGCCTCAGGATGGACTGATGCTCTCGAAATACCGGCTCGTGGGCATGGATTTTTCCGGCTGGCGAGATTTTGTGAAGACGAAACGCAACTATGCGGCAGAGAGTGCGCTGTGGGATCACCTAGGCTTGAAACGCAACTCCAAATACACCTTGATCAACGAATTTTCAAGTAACGGACGGATCGAGATCAGAGATCCCGGCGACGCCATCTATATGCGCAAGGTTGAGGGTTACTCGCTCTTTGATTGGATTTCCGTACTCGAGCGGTGCAGTCGCCTGATCACTGTCGACACGGCATTGGTTTGGCTTGCTGAAGTATTCCTGAAGAAGGACGTACCAATGTATTTACTATCGAAGTGGCCCACTGGAACTCCCTCGTTTGGCGATTTCATACCTGCGCTTCGCTTGCCATGGAAATTCACGCCCCATGTTTCAGACTTGAAGTTGGACTAAGAGAGAGACGATGGCAGGTTCGCGCGGATTCCGCAGTCTATCCGCGTTCCTGTGCTTCCGGAGATGTGGTTTTAAACAAAGACAGGCTCTGTTTTCGGCGCAACTCGATTCGATTTCTTCCATGTTGCTTCGCGGAATAGAGGGCATCGTCGGCGCGCTGCATCAGCGTTTCAGAATTGTCACCGCGTTCATGGGCCGCCAGGCCGCAGCTCAGGGTGATGCTGAGCCGGTCATCCGGACTGCCGATTTCAAATTCCGCCGCACGGACAATCGCCAATATCCTTTGACACCGTTCTTCGGCCATCTCCAGCGTCATGTTCCAAAAGAGGATCGCAAACTCCTCGCCGCCATATCGGGCCAAAACATCGTTGCTGCGGATCGCTTTGCGCATAGTGTTCGCGACTCCAGCCAGAACAATGTCCCCTGCCCTGTGCCCGTAGTGATCATTAACCTTCTTAAAGTTGTCCACATCGACCATGGCCAGAACGAATGGTCCGACCCGATGTTGAGCATTGGTCCAACGATCGAGTTGACGGTCAAAATGTCGCCGGTTCGAGATGCCGGTGAGGGGATCGATCGACGTTTCCGTCTCGCTTTTTTTCAATTTGTTCTCGGTGTCGGAGAGTTTGCACTCGATAAACTCAAGCCGTTCAACCAGTGACGCTGTGAAGCGCTCGCTTTCGAGCTGCTTGGAGCGAACCTCGCGCTCCAGATCGATCACCTCGTCGGCTATTCTTTTTCGAAGCTCCTGGAGATCGTCCAATTTGGCCAATTCCTTGAATCGCTGTGTGGAACCTAACACCGCAGAATGCAGCGAAGCACCGGAAGTCAATGTAGCGATGGCCTGCCTCAAGAGGTCGATGATCAAACCATATTCTTTTTCGTTTCTGGAATGAGCTGCAGCAAAGTACTGAAAATAATCCTGACAGAGCGCGACGCATTTTCGTGCGACCGGATCCAGGCTTTCTCCCGCCGAGTGCTCCGTGAAACGCCGGCGAAATCCGGACAGGTCCGTTCGAAACCGCGAAGTTCGGCCTGGGTCCTTACCGGAAACGGCTATTTCCGAGAGCAAGACAAGGAGTCGGTCAATAGTCCAGATTAAGCCCTGATAATCGTTATCCCTTTGCATGCTGACGAATCCGTCTCCAAAGTCAGCGCCAACAGTCTTTCGCCACCTCAACCAGCGCTGAACTTGCTATCGGAGCTTTTCCCGTTGAACGTTAGGAACATTTTTAAATGTCATATTTGTCAGTAATATATGGCCTGTCGACGCCGAAAGGCCACCCCTTCTGCCTCAATGAGGTTTCCAATCCCCGGTTCGATTGCAGCTAAACTCTCTTTGTGTTGCCCATCGCTAAACCCAATCAGGCTGACATCTGGCTTGTGGATACCGGCCGCCTATCCGCCAATCCCGACGTTATCGCTTTTCCGCTTCCTGCGGACCAAAAGGAACGAGCCACAAGATTTCATTTTGACCATGATCGTGTTCGATACATTGCATCGCATGTCGCCCTGCAGAAGGTGCTGGGCGAATACACCGGCCTGAAGCCTGGAGAGATCTCTTTTCAAACGACGCCAAAGGGAAAACCGCACCTTAATGGCGACCATCGCGCCCTTACCGCTTTCAATCTTTCACACTCGGCGGATTATGCACTGATTGCAGTGACCCGAGGTGTTGAGGTCGGCGTCGACATCGAGCGACATCGCTACTCGATCGAGTACGTAGATTTGAGCGAACGCTTTTTCACTCTGGCAGAGCGTGAGTGGCTGGACGCCCTTCCCTCGGGTTCTCGCGCGGAAGGTTTTTTTCGCGTGTGGTCGGCGAAGGAAGCATTGCTGAAAGCCCTCGGGACGGGTTTGTTGGCGCCCCTTAGAGAAGTCGGAGTGCGTCTCGAATCGGAACATCGGATCGCGTTCGATTCGAAGGCGCAAGCAGACATTGGCAGGTGGAAAGGCTGCGAATTGAACCTCGTCCCCGGCTATTCCGCTGCAGTCGTAATGGAGGCAAAAGGCGGTTCCCCCGAGGTCGTTGTCCGGCGCTTCGATTTTCGCTGAAACATGGCCTCTCAAATATGCTGAATCGATGCTTGACAGAAATTTTTCTAAGTAGAAGATGAGTTGAAAAGAACCAAGCATAGGAGATGCGATGAGTTCTCAACAACCAGTCTTCTGCGTTAAGTGCTGCCGACGAATAGCTCCCTACGATTTACGAACCGTCTATCAACGCAAGGATTACCACCAGAGTTGTTTTCTCGTACTGGTTCGAG
>CAZIPZ010000191.1:0-7749 GCA_964541075.1 uncultured Solibacteraceae bacterium
CGTCCAAATTGGCGACACTTTCAGAAAAATCCGCCGCTATCGATTCACGCCTCGAAAGGATCGAGTCCCTCTTAAGCAGGATTGCTGCCAATTTGACGGATCGCTCCAAAACATTGACACCACTGAATTATTGACATCGCCCATTTTTAGCCTTCGTCAACGTCTTGGCTAGTTTTCTCCCAAATTATGTCACGCGTTTGACATTTTTCTCCGGGCTCACTAGGCAAAAACTGCCGTAAGTGCATGGATTGCCTGGAAAGGAATGCGCTGGCATCCAAGCTGCAAACATCTGCGGCCATGAGTGGTCACGCGCTAATGCTCGAAGATCTAGTCACGAAGTTCCAGACGGCGTCAGATTCACTGGAGCGTTCCTACCGTGAACTCCAAGGACGGGTTCAATCTCTTACAGCGGAACTCGAAAGGGAGCGGGAAGAACGGATTCGACTGGAGCGGCTCGCTGCGATGGGCGAGATGGCGATGGAATTAGCGCACGAGATCAGAAACCCGCTAGGCAGTATCGAACTCTACGCCTCCATGATGGACGGGGAGTATGCCGAACAGATCGTCAGGAGTGTTCGTCTGCTGAACCACTCCGTAACTAATGTTCTGCATTTCGGCAGACCGATCGCGCCGGTCATTGAACGGATGTCAGTGAACCGGCTGCTCGAAGGGATTCGAGCTTTTCTTCAGCCAGTCGCCGCACAAAAACAAGTTCGTCTGGACGCAGTATGCGACCCGAACTTGAATTTAAGCGCCGACTACGAGCTGCTGCACAGGATGTTGCTGAATCTTGTTCTAAATGCTTTGCGTGAGACCTCCAGGGACGGGACGGTGCGGCTTAACGGCCGAGTCGCAGGACGCGACATTATTTTGGAGGTCGAAGACGACGGCCCGGGCATTCAGGATGAAAAGCTCGGCCGTCTCTTCGACCCCTTATTTTCCACCAGCCGCGACGGATGCGGACTGGGGCTTCCCATCGTGAAAAGGATTGTGCAGAGCCATGGTGGGGCCATCGACGTGGACTCGTCCGCAAAGGGAACGAGGTTCGTCATTCGTTTTGCTATGGAAGGCGGCCATCCGGTCAATGCCGGCCCAACAGAACGAACTGAATTGATACACAACACGGAGGTTGTGAGTGAGCCGGTTGCTTGTAGTTGACGACGATATTCAAATGTTGTCCGCGTTAGAAGCGGCGCTTCGACGCAAAGGACACGCCGTTGAAACCGCGTCGAATGGAATCGACGCCGCGACGAAACTGGAAAACGCGTCGGTTCACGCCGTAATCACCGATTTACGCATGCCTGGCATGGACGGTTTGGAGCTATTGCACCATGTGCGAAAGACCAAGCCCTCCATGCCGGTTATCGTTTTATCGGCCCATGGTTCGGTGCCGACCGCCGTTGAGGCCATCAAAGCCGGCGCTTGCGATTTCCTCCTCAAGCCATTTTCGCACGAAGCCTTAGACGAGGTTCTCAGCCGCATCAGCGCGCCAAGGGCTTCACACGAAACAGCCGAGGAAATCGATACTGCCGACATCGTGACGCAAAACCCGCTGATGCTTTCCCTGCTCGACCAGGCGGCACAAGCCGCAAAAACGCAGGCCACAATTTTAGTGCAAGCCGAAAGCGGCACGGGCAAAGAGCTTCTCGCCCGATGGGTTCACAAGAACAGCTCGAATCACAAAGGACCATTTGTCGCGGTGAATTGCGCGGCATTGCCCGAGAACCTTCTCGAGTCGGAACTGTTTGGTTATGAGAAAGGCGCTTTCACCGGCGCCAACGGGTTCAAGCCGGGCAAATTCGAATTGGCGCAGAACGGAACGATCCTGCTCGACGAAATCGGCGAAATGGCCCCGCTCCTTCAGGCGAAATTGCTCCGCGTTCTTCAGGAACACGAAGTCGACCGCGTTGGCGGTCGTCGCCCGGTGCCGATCCAGGTGCGCGTGATCGCCACAACCAACAAAGATTTGAGAAAGCTTATCGCGCGAGGACAATTTCGTGAGGATCTTTTCTTTCGGCTGAACGTCGTGCCGATGCGTATCCCGCCCCTTCGCGATCGCAAGGACGACATTCGAGTATTGGCGGCACACTTCATCCGAAAGTACGGCGGCGCCCCCGGCGGTGAAATCGATTCGGAAACCTTGGCTCTTCTCGAGCGCTATAACTGGCCAGGCAATGTTCGTGAACTGGAGAACATCGTTCATCGCGCATTCGCGCTTCGAGGGAGGCTCAAGATCGTGCCCAGCGACCTTTTTGATCACAGCGTCGAGAGCCCGGAGTCCACGACGATTCAAGCGGGCCACTCGGTTGGCGAGATGGAACGCAAGCTCATCATGACCACGCTGGAGCAGACGAACGGAAACCGGACGCATGCAGCTCGCCTTTTGGGAATCTCACTGCGCACGCTGCGCAACAAGCTGCGTGAATACCGAGTCGAGGAGGCGGCCACCGTATGATCGGCGACCGCATGTTTCCGGGAATTGAAAGTCTTCTTACATGGACTTCCAAGCGGCAGCAAGCCCTGGGCGCCAACGTCGCCAACATGGACACGCCGGGATACCGCGCGAAAGATTTCAGTTTCGAGGAAGCATTGACGAACTTGCAGGTGTCCACCACCTCGGGCGAACACATTGCGCCTGCCGATGACAACGCTCATGCACGGATGTTCGAGGTGAATTCAACAGTAAAGGAAAACGGCAACAGCGTCGACCTGGAGCGCGAACTTACGGAGATCACGAAAAACGCACTTCAGTACATCACATTGGTGCAGTACCTCAACCAGAAGATACGGACGCTTCGATCGAGCATCAATGAAGGAGGCAGAACCTAATCATGAGCGTTCCTCTTAGGAGACAAGCATGAGCCTGATAACTGCTCTGGACGTTAATGCAAGCGGCCTTGCAGCGCAGCGCAAGCGGGTCGAGGTTTCATCATCCAACCTGGCCAATTCTCAGACTACGCGCACTGAGGCCGGTGGTCCATACCGGCGGAAAGATGTAGTGTTCCAGACCGAGTCGTTTCAGAACTCTCTCGGGACTGCAATGGGAACCAGTCCTGAAGGGGTTGAGGTTTCCGATGTTGTTGAGGACCCGTCGCCATTCGACCGGCGCTACGAACCGGGGCATCCGGATGCAGATGGTGAAGGGTATGTGTCTTATCCCAACGTGAACGCGCTGGCAGAGATGGCAAACCTGGTTTCGGCGTCGCGCAGTTACGAAGCCAACATTGCGGCGATCAATATCGTGAAAACAATGATCAACCGCACTCTGGAAATCGGCAGGTAGATATGAGCGACTTTAAGGTTTACAACAACGTTCCCCGAATAATGCCATCGCCGAACCAGCCGTCCAGCGCTTCAAACGGCGCGTTTGGAAATTTCCTTCAAGACGCGATCAAACAGGTCAGTGATGTTGAGAAGACCTCCCAAGGCGAGCTTCAAAAGTTTCTTAATAACGAATCCGACCTCCACTCCGTGATGATCTCCCTGGAGAAAGCGGATCTTTCATTCCAGGTAATGATGCAGGTGCGCAACAAGATTGTGCAGGCGTACCAGGAAATCATGAAAACACAGGTGTAGGCGGTGAGAGTTTCGAAGATGAATAGTTTCGAAATCAATCGAAACTCACGAGACGAGATGTCCAAATGAACCTTCTCCAACAAGTCAAAGCCTTCTTCACTCGTTACACCCTCCAGCAGAAGCTTGCATTGGCAGGCTCGGGCGCCCTGGTCCTCTTGATGTTGTGGGTCCTGGTCTTCTTCATGAACCGAGTTGAATACCAGACGCTCTATTCGGACCTCGATGCTCAAGAAGCCCAGGGCATAGTCCAGAAGCTTCAGAGCCTCAGGGTTCCTTATGAATTGTCGGAAGATGGCCGCACTGTACGGGTTTCATCGGAAAGGCTTTCGGAAGTCCGCATTCAACTCGCGAGCGAGGGCTTGCCGGAGAGTGGTCGCATTGGTTTTGAAATCTTTGATCGAACCAATTTCGGTTTGACGAATTTTCAGGAACAGGTCAACTACCAGCGGGCCCTTGAGGGCGAACTCGCACGCAGCATCATGACCCTGGCTGAAGTGGACGCCGCCCGCGTACACCTCGTCCTGGCGAAGGACTCCCTATATCAAGCGGCGGAAGATCAGACGAAAGCATCTGTGATTCTGAAGCTCAAGAACGGCCGCAACCTTTCTGAGCCGGCGGCGCAAGGCATCGTCAATATGATTGCGGCCTCCGTCAAGGGACTCTCTTCTGAAAAAGTGACGTTGATCGACTACCGAGGAAGAATTCTTTCGCGCAACGACGGTGAAGGAGGCCTGACGACGCAGCAGCTGGACGTGCGACAAAAACTTGAAACCGAGTTGTCTGGAAAAATCACTCGAATTCTTGAACCCGCAATCGGCGCCGGAAAGGTCCGGCCGCAGGTTTCTGTGATGATGAACTTCCAGCAGGTCGAAGAGACTGTCGAGCAGTACGACCCGGCTGGCAGCGTTATTCGAAGCCGTCAGAGTCAAGAAGAGCGGCAGCCGACAAACACCCGCGTCGGCGGCATACCGGGCGCAAGAACGACCCAGCCCCCGCCGCCCCCGGCCCCTGCCGATGCAACGCCGGCTCCTCCAAGCCCGGATAATCTGCTGAAGCAGAATGAAGTTATCAACTACGAAGTGAGCAAGGCCGTTCGTCACATCGTGAATCCTCAAGGCAAGATCGAACGGATATCGATCGCTGTCCTGATCGACAATCAGACAAAGGTCTCAACCGGCGCCGACGGGCAGCCGGTCAGCTCTACCGCTCCGCGGACTCCAGAGGAATTGAAGAAATATCGAGATCTCGTCGCAGCTGCCATCGGTTTGAACGAAGAGCGCGGCGATCAACTCACACTCGAGAACATCTCGTTTGAAGGTGAAGCTGAACTTGTCGAAAATCCCACTTTCTTGGAAAAGCAAGGACCGCTGCTTATGACCGGCCTTCGTTACCTGATCATCCCGATCGTGTTCATCCTTCTTTACCTATTCTTTTTGCGGCCGGTGCAGAAGACCGTTTTTGCGAATCTGGCGCCCGTCGGCGGGCCAGGACCCAGAGCGCTTCCGAGAGGAACCGCGGACGGCGCTCAAACCCCGATGACCGTCAAACAGCTCGAAGCACAGCTGCGCGGCGGCCAAGTTCAGGATGATCACGCCAACACTCCGGAACGTGAACTGTTGCCGCTGCCCTCGCCGTCCAAAATGGATCTTATCCGCAAGCGTGTAGTTGAACACGCGCAACAGGACCCTGAAACTGTCGCCAGACTGGTTCGCGTCTGGCTGAACGACGAGAGGAACAAATGAAAAGCGGCGACGTCAGAATGGCCGCGACTCTCTTCGTGCTCATCGGCGAAGAGACCGCTTCCGAAGTGCTCCGGCATTTGAACGAAACGGAGATCGAGTCCATATCCAGAGAGATTTCCAACGTGGGGCCCATTCCTGTGGATGAGGCCGAGAAATCCGCCGAGGAGCTGTATCAGCTCCTTGTGGCAAACCGGTTCGTATCCGAGGGCGGAGTGGACTACGCCAAGAAGGTGATTCTGCGCACGCTCGGCGCCGGATCCGCAAAAAGAATCATGGAGAGGCTCTCCTCAAGCTATGTCAGCTCGAATGCATTCGAGGCGATCGACAGACTCAATCCCGTCCAGCTCTCGCAGTTCATTCAAAACGAGCACCCGCAGACAATTGCTCTGATTCTGGCTCACCTTACTCCGGGAAGTTCTGCCGAGCTTCTGGAATCCCTGCCCGAAGATATTCAAGCGGATATTGCGGTCCGTATGGCGAGCCTCGAAACGATCTCGCCCGACGTCATCAGCGGAATTTCTTCCGTGCTCGAAGAAAAATTGAAGCCCGTAGGAACATTCGCCCATAGCCAGGCTTATGGAGGCATTCGCGCGGTGGCCGAACTCTTCAACAGAATGGATCGCCGGCGCAGCAGATCTGTGCTGGAAAGAATCGATTCCGAGAAGCCTGAAGTCGCGAATTCCATTCGCCAGCTCATGTTCGTGTTTGACGACATAGCCACTCTCGATGATCAGGCGATTCGTGAAATTCTGCAGCGTGTGGATAAGAAGACGATCGCACAGGCTCTGAAAGGCGGAACCGAACCGCAGCAGAATCAGTTCTACCGCAATATGTCGCAGCGCGCGGTGGAAATGATGAAAGAAGAGATCGACATTATGGGTCCCGTGAAGATCAAGGACGTCCACGCGGCGCAGCAGCGAATCGTGGAAATCGTCAGGAAGCTGGAAGAAGAAGGCATCATCAATATCGGCGGGGGCGGCGGCGACGAGTATGTCTTCTAGAATTATTCGCGGGGATGACCGCGTAATGAAACTGAAGGTTCACTCACCCGGGACGGCTGTCGCTGACGCGACCTTTCCTAACGATCATGCCCTGCATGTGGAGAAACGCGCTTTCGAAGAAGGCTACCGCGAAGGCGAGCGCATCGGGAAGCAGATGGGCGAGAAGATGACTGAAACGGCGATCAAGAGATATGAAAACGCTATCGTCGAGCTTGCCCAGTCACACAAAGCTCTTGTCGCCGAAATGGAAGAACAAACGGTGCGGCTTGCCATGGAAATCGCGCGAAAGATTGTTCAGCGTGAGCTGACCCTTGATCCGGACATCATTGCAGCGCTTGCGGCTGTCGCACTCAAGAGAGTTCAGACTCATGAATCCATTACGCTGCGCGTCAGTCGCAGCGATGTAGAACGCTTGCGGCCCGCGATTGCAAACGTGAATCCGGCAGTAACCGTTAAGGACGACGCATCTCTGGATCGCGGCGACTTTGTCGTAGACACCGCCCAGACTCATCTGGATGGACGCATCTCCCGCCAGATCGACATCATCGGCAGAGCGCTCTTCGATGAGTAGAGCATCGTTCGACCTGTCGCGCTATCGAAGCCGTCTGGCGACGGCGGAGCCAGTCTCTGAATTTGGCGTTGTGGAAAAAGTTGTCGGCAACACGATTGAGGCTCACGGCCCCAATGTGACGATGGGTTGCGTCTGCTGGCTCACAAACCAGGGCCGGCGTGTTCCCGTGGAAGTCGTCGGCTTCACTGAAGGCAAAGTGATCGCGATGCCTTTGGGTAAAATTGACGGAGTTCGCCAAGGCGACATTCTGGAGGCTTCCGGTCGAACCGCTAGCATCGGAATGAGTGAACAGCTTCAGGGCAGAGTCCTGGACGGCCTCGGGCGCGCCATTGACGGGTCTTCAATGCCCGCAGTCCTCGATCGGCAGGATTTGTATGCCGAGCCATCCAATCCTCTGGACCGGGATCCGATTCGCGAGCCGCTGCAAACGGGTGTGCGCACTATCGATGGACTGCTGACCACCGGTTTGGGTCAGCGCGTCGGCATTTTTGGAGGCAGCGGTGTGGGCAAAAGCACGCTGCTGGGAATGATCGCACGCTATACAAACGCGGACCTCAACGTCATTGCGCTCATCGGAGAACGCGGTCGTGAGGTGCGGGAGTTCATTGAGAATGATTTGGGCGAGGAAGGTTTGCGTCGCTCGGTTGTGATTGTATCCACATCCGATCAGCCGGCGCTTGTCCGTATTCGCGCCGCCTTTGCAGCCACCGCCGCGGCCGAGTATTTTCGCGACCGGGGCCTCAACGTCATGTTGATGATGGACTCGGTGACCCGATTTGCCATGGCGCAACGCGAGGTTGGACTTGCCGCCGGCGAACCGCCATCATCGAAGGGATACACTCCATCCGTCTTTTCGCTT
>CAZIPZ010000192.1:0-7694 GCA_964541075.1 uncultured Solibacteraceae bacterium
TCCGCCAAGGGATCCGTAATTCGATCGTCGACGAGCTGCGAAGTCTTCCAACTGCCTAAGTTGACTTGTCGCAACCTTCAACAACATTTCCCCATCACTCAACCACTGCGCTTCCACGGCCGAAGTCATATTGTGCTTCAGTACATTCCATAGAAAGAATGTTTCGATATCGCCCAGCCAATTCTTGACGCGATTGAGTTGTTCACGCATTAGGGAATCCTGAATTCCAGACTCCAATTCCAGCGCCGATCGTAGCGCCGACGCTGATGCCATTCGCAGCTTCTGAACTCTTTCAGGAAAGTGAATCATGGTAGTCATTGTATCACTATGACCGACGCCCGAGGATTTCGTTGGCAATTCCCGGCGTATTTTGGCGCAGATTTTTACTCTGCGGCCGGCAGCTCGATGACGAACGTCGTTCCTTTTCCCCTTTCGGACTGGAATCGAATCTGGCCGTTGTGCTGTTCAACGATGGAATTGGCGATAGCTAAACCCAACCCCGTGCCCGTCGTTCCAGGCTTAGTGTTGAAGAAGGGATCAAACAGCCGCGGCTGCAGATCCGGTACGATTCCGGGACCGCTATCGCGAATCAAAACCTGGACGCATTGATCACCGCGCCCAAGATGAATGCGCAGCTCCCGATTAGACTTCGATTGAAGAACGGAATCTTCGGCGTGCTTGATCAGGTATAACAGAACCAGCCGCATTTCGTCCTCTCGGACCAGCACCGGCGGCACAGATTCGAGGATCAGCGTGGTTTTGATGTTGTTGCGATCCCATTCCTGCGACCGCATCTCGCTGAGGTCCTTGAGAGCATCTCCCAGATGCATTGGGACAATCTCTTTGCGCTGTTCTACGAACTCCTGAAATCGCCGCGCTGCAGCGGCTGTCTGATTGATGCTCCTTGTGACTTGTTCCAGATACGTACGTACTGGTCCACGCAACTCATGCTGGTCTCTGGCCAACTCAAGATATCCCATCGCGAAGGTCAGTGGGTTTTGAATCTCATCATTGACCTCGCGAAATGCCTCCGAGAGCCGGCCGGTTTCGGCTAGGCGCTCACGCGAACCTGTCAGTTCCTGTTCCAGTCTTTCTTTCGTTAGGACGTGAGAATAGAGCCATGCGTTTTCGAGAGCCAAACCGATGTAAACGGAGATTCCCAGGAGAAATTCGCGGTCGGATGCGGTGATCGGTCGGAGGCGATTCAGTAACTCAAGCACGCCCACGATTTCTCCGCGCCGGTTGCATACCGGCAGTGCAAATAGATCATTCGTGTAAAAGCCAAACCTGCCATCGAACCGGCGGTCAAAGCGGTCGTCGGCGTACGCATCCGGAATGTCGAGAACTTCGCCCGTGGCCGCAACCGTTCCCGCGATACCTGTCCCGATAGGAAGTGAGATCTTGTCGCCGACGACGTCCTGTGCGATGAGGGACTGAAGTACATTGCGGCCACGATCTACAACGAACACCGAAACGCGTTCGACAGGAACCTCTGCGCGAACAACTTCCAGAATAATTCCTGTCAGCTCCTTCAGCTCCAATGTCGAATTCAGCAGCCTTACGGCATCGAGCATTACTCGCAGGCGTTGGCTGTCCAGCCCCGTTCCGGGCGCATCACTCATGAAACCAGTCTCCCGTTGTTGCGCGATAAGTTGGCGCCGTGTTCCGTTCGGCCCCTCAAATTCGGCGGTATTCTACGCTGGGTACATTCTATTTTCGAGCGTTGTTGGTGATGTTTCTTTATTCCTTCCCCTAAACCACGCATAGGCATGCCACAACTATAAAACATTCAATAACTACACCTTGTGGATCAGTCGGTGCGCGGGGGTGCTTCGGTATCTTACTGACACTCCACAGAAATGAACGACGGAACCAGAAATGCACCTTAAACCGCGGATACTCCGATGAATGTTCTTATCACAGGCGGAGCGGGTTTCATTGGATCGCACCTAACCGAACGCTGTCTCAGGGAAGGGTGGAGAGTATCCGTGATTGATGACCTTTCAACAGGATCATTCGAAAACATCGCTTCCTTTCGAGCATGGGGCACGTTTCGCTACGCCATCGATTCAATTTCGAACATCCCGCTGCTTGCCGAGCTGGTAGACGAAGCGGACATCGTTATTCATCTTGCGGCGGTAGTCGGGCTTCGTCTCGTGATGAGGAATCCTATCCGGACGCTGGAAACGAATATCCACGGAACGGAAGCGGTTCTCAGAGCGGCCGCGAAGAAGGGCAAACGTGTTTTGATCGCTTCCTCGTCCGAGGTGTACGGGAAAAGTCCCGCACTGCCGTTTCGGGAGGACGCCGACCTGGTGCTTGGGGAAAAGCCACGTTGGGGGTACGCGTGTTCCAAGCTTTTGGATGAGTTCCTGGCGCTTGGGTACAGCGCTGAGCACAATGTGCCGGTGACGGTCGTTCGGTTTTTCAATACGGTTGGTCCGCGACAGAGTGACCGATACGGAATGGTCGTACCTGCCTTCGTTAAGCAGGCCTTGCGCGGCGAACCTTTGACGGTGTTTGGTTCAGGCGAGCAAAGGAGATGCTTCGGCTACGTCGGAGACGTTGTTGAAGCATTGATTCTGATCGCACAGTCTCCCCAGGCAAGCGGCGAAGTCATTAATGTAGGCAACGATCAAGAAATCACCATTCAGCGTCTTGCGAGCCTGGTGAAAGAGATCACCAATTCCAGATCGGAAACCATACATGTTCCCTATGAAGCTGTATATGGCCCAGGCTTCGAGGAAGTATTCCGCCGTGTGCCATCTCTGGAGAAATTGGAGCGTCTGACAGGGTACAGGCCTACCACGTCTATTGAAACGATCATCCGTGTAGTGGTTCTGGACATGATGCGCAGGCTCGATGGGTTGGTCGCCGCGTAAGGCCCTCGAAGCATTCCCGGGCGTCGATTTGGAACGATGCGGAAGCCACATCAAACACAATTTACGGCCGCAATTTTGATTTTCACTGTTCTGGCGGCGAATGCGCCGAGTCGCCATGGATCGACCATGGGCGTTCGAGGCGCCTCATGAATCGCCCTTTTCGGTTGCGGCGTCGTCTCAACGAATGAGCGAGTGGGCGCCATATTTTCTGCCTGCCTTTGTAGTGATCTTTTGGGTGTGGGTGGAGATTTCGGCGCTGCTGCTTTTCGACCGCATTCGCTACGATTTTCGCCATCGATTCCTGCGAGCCGCTACAGCGGAATTGGAACTCATACGCAAACAGGCTTCATCGATCGCAAGTAAAGAGCGAATCGAAGACCTCCTCTCCAGCCTGCCAAGAAGAGTTATTGAAGAGGTTGCGGCCGACAGTATGACGCCGCGCTGGCAGGCCGAAGTGTTCGCCAGCTATGTGATCGACCGATGGGGAGCGCAGCGTGTGATCAGAGCGGCCTCTTCGCACAGGGGCGAAAAGGAAAAATGGCTTCGCGTTGAAGCGCTTCGTATTCTCACGTTAGGCGGCTCTCCGGAGGCTTTGCCGCTTCTTGAAAAGGCATTGTGCGAACGGGACTCGGAACTCGCAGGCGGTGCGGTGGCCATTCTCGGGCGGATGGACAACGAAGCTGCGGTGCGACTGCTTGTCAAAGCCCTGAAAGAAAATCGCTATGCTTTTTCACGCATCGCCACACAGCTCGATCGCGTGACAAATCCTATTGATCACGTTTTGCGCCCATTGCTCCGGGACCCTCTGCCTGTCGTGCGTTTCTGGGCGGTCACATTGCTCTCCCGGTATGCAGGGGGCGATGAGATCAACAGCGAAGTCGCCTCCCTCGCCGCGGATTCAAATTCTAACGTGAGAAAGGCTGTAGTCGAGACGCTCGGCAAAGCGGGAGGACCATTCGCCACGCAGACTGCAGTGAATCTGCTCAGCGATCCGGTTTGGTATGTAAGAGCTCATGCGGCTCGGGCGCTCGGCGACCTGCAAAGCGTGGAACTCAGTCAAGCCGTAACGCCGCTGCTTGCAGATCGCGAGTGGTGGGTGCGTTCTGCCGCCAAGGATGCTCTTGAAGCGATGGGACCCGAAGCCGCTCCGCAAATCATTCCATACCTCGAGTCAAAAGACCGGTTTGCTCGAAACGGAGCTGCGGAGGTCCTGGAGAACTTGGGTGTGTTCGACACCCTCATCTCGGAAATGATCGAAAACGGCAGCGATACCCAAAAGCTCGAACTGATCCGAAGGATGGTGAACGCGGGTGGCGAAGGAATGATGAAGGCGAGCATCGGTAGAGCCGACCCCGAGCTTGGGCCGGCTATACGCCGCATCTTCGAAATCGCCGGGATCCTAGAGACGAGTTCGTGATGGGTGATTTGTGGGTCCAGATCTTTCTCGATTGGTCATTCATTGTTTCCTTGAGTTATCTATGCATCCTTTACGCCTTTATTTTGTTTCTATCCCTTGTTGCGGCTTATGAAGCCGTAACACGCAAAGCAGAGTCGCAGGTTGACGATTACGACGCTTTGCTTTTTTCCCGATTCACCATTCCGGTCAGCGTCATCGTGCCTGCCTACAATGAAGAGCAAAATATTGCGTGCGTTGTTCGAGGCTTATTGGACTTTGACTATCCAGAATATGAGATCATCCTCGTCAACGACGGCTCCACCGACAGCATGATGGACATCCTTAAGGCGGAATATGCCTTGGAGCCCTACACAAGGGTTTATCGCAAATCCCTCGTCACCAAGCCCGTGCGCACGGTGTTCCGCAGTAAGATGGACGCGCGCCTCATTGTTCTCGACAAGGAAAATGGCGGCAAAGCCGACGCACTGAATTGCGGCGCTAATTTTGCCAGATATCGATACCTCTGTTGCGTGGATGGGGACTCAACATACGAGCCGGACGCTCTGCTGGCTGGGATGCGGCTTATCGTGAAGGATCCTGCAACTGTTCTGGGCGCGACAAGCCTTGTCGCCGTCGGCCGGCGGCTGAATGCCAGCACCGATGACGATATCGGGTTGAAACATGTCGACCAGGATGCCTGGACAAACCTTCAACACCTGGAAATACTTCGAGCCTTTCTGAACAATCGGCTCGCTTGGAGCCGGATGGGATTCATGCTTTGCGTAAGCGGTGCATTTGCGATCTGGCGCCGCGATGTGATTCACGAATCCGGCGGCTTTTCATCCGAGTTTTCATGTGAAGACATTGAGATGACGTGCAGAATCCTCGAGAAGTATCGGAGAGAAGGCCGCCCCGCAAAGATTCTTTCGTTACCGAACATCGTCGGTATGACGGAAGGGCCTGAACGTGTGTCCGGGTTGGTGAGCCAGCGGGCGCGATGGCAGAGGGTGATTCTGGAAACCGCATGGCGCTACCGAAGGGTGCTGTTCAAGCCGAGATATGGAACGTTTGGCTTTCTGGGCATGCCCTACCTTGTAATGTCGGAGTGCATTGGACCGTTCATGCAAGTGCTGGTAGTTGTTTCCCTCGCCGGAGGCGCCATCCTAGGTCTCATGAACTGGACTCAGTTCCTCGCGTTGTTCGGCATTCAGGTCTTCATGCTGGGAATCCTTTCAAGCATGAGTCTTTGGCTCAACGATTGGACGTTTCGCTATTACCGCCTTAGCACGCTGCTACGCCTTATCGTCCTCGCACTGCTGGATATGTTTTGGTACAGGCCGATCCTTATGTATGCCTATGCAAAGGGAGTGGTGCAATTTTTCCGCGGCGATAAACAGTGGTATCGCTTTGCGCGCAACATTCGTCCGGGGCGCGGACAGTGAGCAATTCTCTGTCTCAAAGAATGCTCACTGTTCCCGCGTCTATTACGGTGCAGTCGCTTCGAACAGACGTATGTTTCCCGAGCCGGACGATCCGGGATTTCCCGAGAAAATGATGAGCTGCGTTGCGTAACCTCCGCCTCTGACAATATGGGGGAACACAACCTCTGGGCCGTTGGGTTGGTTCGCTTCGTCCCACGGCGTGGTGGTGGTCATCAGGAAGTCGCCTCGCTCGTTGTACCTCCCGCGTAGTGCTGCCACAAAGATGGGAGCGGTTGCCGTGAGCCTTATGATGCCGCGGAAATCGCTGGGCATTTGCGGTAAAAACTCGCTCACGAAGAGCGCCGTTTGGCCTTCGGCAGGGAGGTTCAACGCGGTCGTCAACCCTGTAGGCCTTCCGTCAAGATTGTGAAGGTCTATCCGGACGGACACTGCCGAGGAGGATGGATTGGCAAGCGCTATGCCTGTTCGAACGGAGCCTACCTGACCTAAGCTCCCTGAAGATTCGGCGTACATGCGGTAAGCCGAACCTGCCGGAGCGGTGAGAATACTTGTTTCCGAGACAGTGATTCCTTGCGAGTTTCTGTACGAGAAAAGCGCTAGACCGCTGGGAGTCGGATTGCCCGGAGCCGGTTCAACACGTACGGATCCCACCTTCAGCCCGTCGTTCGACCTCTGTGTCGCAACGTGGAATTCACCACGCGGTGGAATCGTGTATTCGAAGGAGGACGCCAAGACGCCGTTCACCTGCACCTTGACCGGAGAAGTCGCGTTGTTGGAATTCCGACCTTGGAATCGGATGACGCCGCTTAGGGGTGTGTCTGTAGGATTGATGAGGATTATCTGAGAATTCCATCCCCCCCCATCTACAAAGTGTGGCAACAAGACCGAATTGCCTCCAGCTTCGCCGATGGTCGCTACTGGAAGCGACGTCATCAGGAATTCGCCACGCTCATTCGTGAAACCTCGCAACGCCACAGCACCGATCGTGTTCGAGGAACTGAAGGTAAACGTTCCCCTGAAGTTGGTCGGCCCACGGAAAGGCGCCTCGTCGAGAAACGCCGCAACCTGTTGGTTGGCGCGGACAGTGACCGAACCTGATCCGCCATTGATGCCGCGAAAGTCAGTGAAATAAAAACGAATGAGCGTGTCCTGATCATTTGGATTTGCGAAAGCAATGCCAGTCTTAACAGAACCTGCAGATTCCGCATAAACCCGACCAGACGAAACCGGCTTGGTCGCCGGCACCCCCATTTCACTGACAAGCACGCCTTGCGTTCGTAGTCCGAATATGGCTACACCCGTCGGAGCGCTTGCCCCGTCGGGTTGCACTCGCCCAAATTGTGAGTAAATGGGACTGGCTGTCTCAGTCAAATCCCAAGATGATCCGCCGAGTCCAGAAATAGAGTAAGGAATCACGGAATTGTTTACCACGACCGCGACGGGTATCGAGGTCCTGACGTTCCCTGCTGCATCCCTCGCAACGGCCGTGAGCGTGTGCGGGCCATCGAGAACCATGGTCGTGTTCCAGATGATCGAATAAGGACTGGAAATATCTTCTGCACCCAGATTCGCACCGTCCACCCGGAACTGGACGCCTGCAATCGCAACGTTGTCTGATGCATTCGCCGACACAGTTATGGATGTTCCACTGACGGTGGAGCCGTTTTGAGGTGAAGTGACTGAAACATTAGGCGCAGTGGTGTCCGACGTGTTGCGCACCGACACGGTGACTGCCGCCGCAGTTGTCCGATTTCCCGCAGCATCGCGAGCAATGGCAGTCAGCGTGTGAGAACCATCTCCAACCGTGTTGGTGTTCCAGGTGATCGAATAAGGGGCGGAAGTATCTTCTGCGCCGAGGTTGGAGCCGTTGAGTGTGAATTGGACTCCCGCCACCCCGACGTTGTCGGAAGCATTGGCGGAGACGGCGACAGAACCGCTGACGGTGGCGCCGTTCTGCGGGGAAGTCATGGAGAC
>CAZIPZ010000193.1:0-758 GCA_964541075.1 uncultured Solibacteraceae bacterium
TTACAGAAATCGTTCCACCACCGGTTAGCTTCGCCGGGATGTCCTCAGAGGAAGCGGCTGCCGAACTTGCCGTTGTGTTGCGGTGGCTCTTCCGAGATCCCGCTAGACGTGAGGCCTACCTGAAGCAGCTCGAACACGATGGGATTCTGCCTCTCGCCTGTGAAGACAGAGAAAAATTCGAAAAGATACGCAGTGTACTTGAACAGCAGTCTGCCGAGGAAGTGCGGCTGATCATGAGGTCTGAAACGGCAGCGTTTGCGTTTGGTGGTCTTGACACGGACCACCAGCCAACCAAACCCTTATACACAATAGAAATCACGAATTCCACAGGCGATCTTATCCCCGAAATTGTGTGTTTCTACAAACGCGTGGGGATGAACGGGCTGGTGTTCCTGCGCAAACTGCAAACCGATCCCGGTGAAATTTTTTTGTTTATTCTTGGCGAAGGTCCGTTGATGGAATCGTATGTCATCGGGGTCTATCAAATCGACCCGAGCGATGGCTCAGAGTATCGGGCAGTCGCTATCCCGCCGCAAGGACGTATGACCAATAGCCGCGCCATTTCAGAGGGGCATCAGAGCTCATTGTGGACGGACCACTATGAGCTTTTGCCATAGGAATGCCTGGCATTACAGACAATTTCGACTTTGTGCTTCAGGTAAGCGGCAGGACGCTTCAACGTGTCTTTGAAGCGATGCACTCCCACGGAACCTTTCCGCATTCCTACGTCCGCCATACCAGTGCCGGGGATGTTGTTG
>CAZIPZ010000193.1:768-7540 GCA_964541075.1 uncultured Solibacteraceae bacterium
CATCGGCGCTCCTACTCTTGGTTTTTCAACCGCGCTTGCGTCCGATGGAAAGCTCCACGCTACGGCGACCAGCCGAGTGACCTACCATGCAAGTCCGTCGGCGCTGCGTTTCGATCCGGGGCGTTCCGCTGTTGCGATTGTTGAGATTCAATCCGTGCTGTCGTTGGGAACGGGCGATCCGGTTTCGCTGTCGGGCAACCCTTCAATCTTTTTTGATTGGACAGGCACAACAGCCGCAAACATCTCGGTTACGGTTCCACACGGAACCGTTGACGGTCACGCACTGGTTAATGAAGTTCAGGCCGCAGTGATCGATGCCATCGGAGAGGCGGGTTCGGGCAAAGTGCCATTGCCCGCTCTCCGCGTCGGTTCTGAATCCATTGAGAGCCTGTCCGCACGATTCGCAAGCAGTTCATCCGGCCCCATCTTGTCGGTTGGTATGAATGTTGGCGCACAACCGAAGGGATCGAGCGCCGGAATCGGCCAGGCCTTCGTTTCCAGCGACTGGGCGATTGCCCTCTCAGCCCCGTATTTGGATGGCCTCCTCGAGAATGCTCTGCTGAGTAGCCTCGGGGCTCTTCCCGGTCCAAGGGGCGCCGCATCCGGTGTGGTTCTGTCCAGCAACGTGATTTGCGTATTGCCGAATCCATTCGCAGGCATCTTTGGTCCGTCCTGTCTGGCTTCAGCGACTCAGGAGTTATCGCTCGACCGTCTTGATTGGTCGTATGGAAACGGAGTTGTTACGTTCACGGGACGGATCCGCCAGGTTACGAACTCATTCCTCGTGCCGCCGCTGACGGCTGATTTTTCCGTCAATGCCACCCTGTCACTGAATACCAACGGCGGAATCTCAATAACATTCGGTCAGCCTCAGGCGCAGCTTGCGGAGTGGTATGCCGTTTTGGTGAATGACCTCAGTGCTGGCGCGCTCGTGACCGCGGTTGACACCGCTATTGCTTCCAGGCTCAACGCCTTCACTGCATCCTCAGGCGCCGGACTGTTTTCGGATGATGTATTAAGGAGCGTGACGGCGTTAGGAACGGCGATCGACATCGGCGCGTCAGCTACAGCGACGAGTATCGCTGTACACAGCGACTGCATTGTGATTCAGGGGGTTCTTGGAATATCGGAACCGATTCGCCCAATAGTTGCCGAATATACGCCCATAGCAGACCCATCGAATCCGTCAACGCTGCTTTTGCACGCGGGTCAGAGTTGGGCGCCGGGTTCGACCATCAGCAGTCTGGAATGGACGTTCGGCGATGGAGCAACGGCGACAACCGCCGATATGCAGCTTTCAACGGTTGCAAGGCACGCGTACTCGGCATCGTCGGCTCGGGCATGCCTGAAAGTTACAGACTCGCTTGGCCGCAGCGCGACAAGGTGTCATGACCTCACACCTGGGCGCCTTGTGCTGACGCGGACGAATCTTCTTGATGCATCTGAGCCTGAATGGGTCGTTTGCTCGTCGCACGATCCAGTCGATCTGACTCTTCGAGTTACGAGCAACGGTTGGCCAATGGCCGGTGTCTCAATTGAAATTTCAGGAGGCGGGAAGTCCACTCAGGTCGTCACAACCGCCGCCGGCTTCGCCAGAATCGCCGGTTTCGATCACTCCTGGTTCACGCTGCCTCCCGGACAGACGCCGTTATTCCTGCTCGGTCGAATGAGTCTGGCCGCAACGCTGAGCGGCTATCCGGCTGTTCAACAACAACTGTGGCTGAAGGATTGTGCAGGGCAGAAAGACTGGAGAAAGAGGATTTCCGGAATCGAGACCGTTCTTATTGCGTTTCAGAGCCGGTTGCAGAACCACATAGTGACGGCATTCACGAACCTTGCGCAAGGCGCCGCGAAATCGGACGACGAAATGGTTTCCTTCTTGAAGGATGTAACTCTCGCCCGTAACGTCTTAGGACACCTCGTGGAAATTGCCGGCAGCACGGGTGATCGCAACCTTCTGCGTCGTGTTCTCGGTGTTTCTACGGACCTTTCATCATCAGGCGATCTCCTCGATCACCTTACTCGGGTCATCACTGAGACTCAGGATGCGCTGATCGATCGCGCGACCCAGATCATGGAAAGTCGTCAGGCCAGGTGGCCGAGGTCTAATTCCGAAGGAGGGCGGGTTTGATCTCCATACCCTTTGGGGAGCCGACAGTGCAGGAGCAGTCCCCGACAGGCAGGAACAATTCGACCCCTTGGATGAAAAATGAAACTTGGCTATTGAATAATGATTATCGGCAAATGAAACCATGAGAGATCACTCATTGCAGCCCACTGCGAAAGGCTCTCAATTCTCATCAACCAAACTCAGTTCTCAGTGACCATCGGTTAATCGCCATCAGCCATCCAATCTTGAGCGGATCCTTCGCCGCGCCAATTCGTCCCGGTTGGCATCGGCCGGCGGCTACTTCTTAACGAGCAACATGGTCGCCGGGTCAAGGGCGAGCGAGAGCTTTGCGATATTCGGGTTCTCGTGATCTTTCAGGAGAGAAAGGTGCACCCCGTCGCTGTGGTCTGCCATTTGGACGATAACCGCTATGGCGGGGGCCAGCTTCGCGAGATGTTCGGGAACGCCGTTTTCATTTGTGGGTGCGTGGCGGTGAGTCATAGCGGACATCCACATCTCGGCATTGAATTCGACGGCAAGCTGCTGGAAGGCTTCCATGTCCGCCAGAGTCGCCCGTTCGAAGTCGAATCCCTGAATGATCAGGCATGCCGGAGCGAAGTGGACATATTCCTTCAGAAAGTTGATCGAGTGTCGCAGCTTATGAATCGTAAACGACTTCCCGGCATACGTGTGGATGATCCGGTTGCGCTCCATTTCGAGCCGCTCGGCGGCAAGGTCTTCAAGTTGTGCGGCGCGCGCAAGATCCATGAAGATTTCGTCGTAAAACTCACGAACGTGATCGACGGTCTTATCGAGTGAGACGTGCAGCGTCTTTCGCCCACGCATGGCCTCGTCGAGAGCGATCCCAACGAGAAAAGCGGTCTTTCCGATTCCGTGTCTGGCGACCACGACTCCAATGTTGCCTGGGCCAAGTCCACCGTGTATCGAGTGTTCAAACAATCGCAGCGGATTGCGTTCGTTGAGTTCTTTGCGATACATCGTCTACTCCTCGTCGTCGGCTATCAAGCCTGTGCCGTATTTCTTGACCAGTTCCGTGTGAACCTCTGCCGGCACCGGAGCATAGCGTGAGAATTCCATTGTGTATTCGGCTTTCCCTTGGGACGCTGAGCGAAGGTCGGTCGAATAGCCGAACATTTCTGCGAGGGGCACTTCGGTGTCTACCCGGACAAATCCTTCTTCTTCCGTAGTCCCGACAATGATGCCACGCCGTTGCATGATGGTGCGGACGAACTGGCCTTGAAATTCGATCGGCCCTTCGACTGAAACCTTCATGATCGGTTCGAGAATCTGCGGTTTCGCGGACGAATAAACCGCGCGGAACGCCCCGCGGGCTGCCGCCTGAAAAGCATTGTCCGACGAGTCGACGGCGTGTGCGCCGCCGTCATTGATGACGACACGAAATCCCGTGACAGGGAATCCAATCAGGCGGCCCTTCGCCATCATCGACCTGAAGCCCTTCTCGACCGATCCAATAAATTCCTTGGGAATCGAACCACCATAAATCTCATCAACGAACTCAAAATCTCCCTCTTCCATGGGTTCGACGTATCCTGCCACTCGTCCGAATTGTCCGGACCCGCCGGTCTGCTTCTTGTGGGTGTAGTTGAACTCCGCCTTGCGAGCTATCGCTTCGCGGTACGCGACCTGGGGAGCGCTGGTCTCCACCTCGGCGTCATATTCGCGTTTCATGCGTTCGACGTAGACGTCCAGGTGAAGTTCGCCCATGCCCGAGATCACCGTTTCTCCGGATTCTTCATCAACGCGTGCGCGGAAGGTCGGGTCCTCTTTTGTGAATCGCTGCAGCGCTTTGCTGAGGTTGGCCTGCGCTTTTTTGTCCTTGGGCTTGATGCTCAAATGAATCACCGGGTCCGGAACGTGCATGGACGTCATTGAGTATCGAATAGTCTCGGCCGTGAACGTGTCGCCGGAGGCGCAATCGATGCCGAAAAGGCCTACGATGTCGCCCGATGCCGCATCCTGAATGTCTTCCATTTCATCTGCGTGCATGCGCACGAGGCGGCCAACTCGCACGCTGCGTCCCGTGCGGCCGTTGACGATCGTATCTCCCTTTCGCAACTGTCCCTGATAGATCCGAATATAGGTAAGCTGGCCGAAGCGTCCTTCCTCCAGCTTGAAAGCAAGAGCCACAAGCGGTGCGGAAAGATCCGAGTTGAGTGTGACTTTTTCCTCTCCTTTGGAAATGTCGAGGGCTTCGTTGACGATTTCTGTCGGATTCGGCAAGTAACGCGTCACCGCGTCGAGCAGCGGCTGCACGGCTTTGTTTTTGTAAGCCGAACCTAGAAAGACCGGGGTCAAATCGAGGGAAAGCGTGCCCCTTCGAATCGCGTCATGAATCATCTCCGGAGTGGCTCTGTCCTCAAGCAACGCCTCCATGAGATCGTCGGAATACATTGAGATGGCATCCAGCATCTCTTCGCGCTTCTCTTCCGCCTGTTTGCGGAGAGCCGCAGGAATTTCTTCCACGCGCCGGATTTCGCCATTAGTTCCATCAAAGTAGTGCGCCTTCATCTCGATGAGATCGATGATTCCTTCGTGCTGACCTTCGAGGCCGATAGGAATCTGCATCATCACGGCGTTATGTTTGAGCTTTTCCCGCAGTTGAGTCACAACGCGAAAGGGATTCGCGCCGGTCCGGTCCGATTTATTGATGAAAGCGAGCCGCGGGACTTTATATCGCCGCATCTGCCGGTCGACAGTCATCGACTGAGATTGCACGCCGGCCACTGCGCACAGAACAAGGACCGCACCGTCAAGCACCCGCAGTGAGCGTTCGACCTCAATCGTGAAATCCACGTGGCCGGGAGTGTCGATAATATTAATGAAATGATTGTTCCACTCGCAGTAGGTTGCGGCGGACTGGATCGTAATGCCGCGCTCTCGTTCCAGGTCCATGGAATCCATCTTCGCGCCAACTCCGTCCTTCCCCTTCACGTCATGGATAATCCGGATACGCTTGGTATAGAACAGTATCCTTTCGGTCAACGTCGTTTTGCCGGAGTCAATATGGGCGCTGATTCCGATGTTTCGCAGCCGCTTCAAATCACTGATCACTAAAACCTCTCAACCTGTAAATTGTCATTGATGCCCTTCAGATCAATGAACAGTAATACCACGCCGGCAAAGATGCCGTATTTGTCATCTTTAGATTATCTGAGACTCTTGCCGATTATCAGTATGACAAATGTGAGCGTTCGCATGTTCTGGTACATTGTGGGGGTATGCTAAGTGACATCGAAGTCCGGGTGCTTGGCTCGCTCGTTGAAAAGGAGATCACCACTCCCGACTATTATCCTCTGTCTTTGAACGCCCTGACTGCGGCGTGCAGCCAGTCTTCAAACCGGAGCCCGGTTGTGCAATACGACGAACAGTCTGTAGCGCGCGCGGCCGACGACTTGCGCGAAAAAAAACTGGTCCATCAGGTGGATCGAAGTGAATCGCGCGTGACTCGGTACCGGCACGTACTCTATGAGGCGCTGGATCTTGGCAGACCTGCGATCGCCGTGATGTGCGTTCTTATGCTTCGAGGTCCGCAGACCGTTGGCGAGATCCGGACAAGAACGAACCGTCTATATGATTTTTCAGGTCTCGAGGAAGTGGAAACCACACTGAACTCGCTGATAGCCAGAGAATCGCCTCTCGTCGTTCGCTTGCCGCGCCAAAGCGGGCAAAAAGAGGTCCGCTACGCCCACCTTCTTTCAGGTGAAGTGAACTTGACGGAGCCTGAGCCAGAACCGGACCGCATCGGCAAACTCGAGAAAGAAGTCGAAGACCTGAAACGACAATTCGAGCAATTCAGGAAGCAATTCGAGTAATCCGGGATTACTGATTCCGTATTCGGTTTAGAGGGCAGCAGCCGACCATCCGCGTATGTGGTCATTCGCCTCCTGCAACGAATTTGCAACCTTCCTTTGGATCTGATCTAATCGTCCGCAAAACATTCCACCACCAACTCAACTGTTCTCGCGCTGCCGGAAAAACCAAAAGGGGGATTCCATGCCGCGAACTGCTTTCTTGACGGCCATGCTGATGGCATTCGTGTCTTGCGCCGGACCGAGCGAAGAGGAGCGCCTGGCCCAGAGGGAATTGGGCGAGTTCGAAACCATCGTGAATGACTACACGGCTCGTTACTTCAGTGAAAATCCGCACGCCGCCACCAGGGCGGGTGTACATGACTATGACGCCTCGATGCCGGCGATAACGCGTGAAAGCGTTTTCTCGTTCATCGATCAAGTGAAGGAGAGCATCAACGATCTCTCCGAAATCAATACGGAGCGGCTTTCTCCGGAAGCGTCGCTCGACTACGAAGTGTTTCAAAACAGGCTTCGCGCCGAACTCTTGAATCTAACTGAAATCCGGCGTTGGACGCACGATCCGACGATGTACGACGAGAGGATCAGAGAAGGTTTAATGTCGCTTCTGGAGACTCGGCCCGGCGCCCCAGAAGCACGATTGAAGTCGGTTATCAGCCGGCTTGATAAGACGCCTGCGATTCTGGAAGCCATGCAACAAAACCTCGAGAGCCCGGCGCCAGTCTACATCGAAGCGGCGCTCGAACAGTATTCGAGGACATCTGCGTTTCTGAAGGACGACGTGCCAAGGGCGTTCGCAGACGTTCAAGAC
>CAZIPZ010000194.1:0-6834 GCA_964541075.1 uncultured Solibacteraceae bacterium
GCATGCGGTTGAAGGCCGATACCCTTTTCTCGACTATCGAGTTGTCGAGTTCGCCTCCAAACTGCCGCCAAGAGTGAAAATGAAGGTCCTGGACCAGAAACATCTGCTGAAACGAGCTGCGAACGGTTTGATACCTCCGTCCGTCCGTCAACGATATAAGCAACCGTACAGGGCGCCAGATGGCTGCAGCTTCTTTGGAAAGAAGGCGAATTATGTCGAAGGCCTGTTGTCTTCGGATCGCATAAAGCACGATGGGATATTCGAACAGCGGGCGATCGCTCAGCTTGTTCAGAAATTCAAGAGCGGTGCGCAGACAAGCGTCGCCGATAATATGGCGCTGGTGGGCGTGCTGTCGACTCAATTGGTCATTGACCGATTCATGAACCAGCGCGGCCAGTCCAATCTTGCCGTTCATCAAATACCGCAACACACGTAGGAGGATTCGTTTTTATGTCAGATATGGATAGGGTTAAACCGGTCCGAACATTTATTGTGGATAATTTTCTTTTCGGTAAAAGTGATGGTTTGGATGACGCGCAATCCTTCCTTGATTCCGGAATCATTGATTCAACTGGCATTCTTGAACTCGTCGCTTTCCTGGAACGAACTTTTGGAATTCACGTTGAAGACGAAGAACTGGTTCCTGAAAACCTGGATTCGATCAACAATATTTCCAAGTTTCTTGGCGCAAAGCTGCCAGCTACTCCGGCAACCGTATGAACAAGAGCGCCGCAGCAACACCTGACCTGCTAAAACTCGATCCCAAAGCGGAGTGCGATCGGATCGCTGCGAGCATTCGCGATCAGGTTATCAACAAGCTCCGACGCAGAGGCGCCGTCATCGGTGTCTCTGGCGGCATTGACAGCAGTGTTGTGGCTTTCCTGTGCGCTCGAGCATTAGGAAGCGAGCGCATTCAAATATTGTTCACGCCGGAATCAGAGTCTTCTCCGGACAGTCTCCGGTTAGGCCGGCTCGTCGCCGATGCTCTGGGCGCTCGAAGCGCTGTGGAAAACATCAGCCCGATCCTGAACGGAGCGCGCTGCTATGAGCGCCGCGACAGCGCCATTCGTCTTGTGGTCCCGGAGTATGACGAACGGTACAAGTCTAAGATCGTCCTTCCAGGCGTTTTGGAAGCCGAGCGATATTCGATCTTTTCAGTGGTCGTACAGTCTCCGGATGGGCAAACCAAAAAGGTCAGACTGAGCCCTGAGGCTTATCTAGGCATTGTTGCTTCAACGAACTTCAAGCAGCGGTCCCGGAAAATGATCGAGTATTACTATGCGGACCTGTTGCAATACGCTGTCGCGGGCACGCCGAACCTTTTGGAGTACGAACTGGGCTTCTTCGTGAAGAATGGAGACGGATCCGCTGATTTCAAGCCGATCGCGCATCTCTACAAGTCTCAAGTATTCCAGCTAGCCGCGTATCTTGGCGTGCCGGAAGAAATTCAAACTCGCCCTCCGACGACAGACACGTACTCATTGGATCAGTCGCAGGAGGAGTACTACTTCACACTGCCTCTGCACAAGATGGACCTGTGCCTTTTCGGGAGAAACAATGGCATCAGCCCTTCCGATCTTGCTCCTTCGGCTCAACTGGATCCTGATCAGGTCGAGCGCGTCTACAAAATGATTGATGCACATCGAAAGGCTGCACAGTATCTCTTATCGCCTCCGTTGCTCGTCGAATAGCGGTTCGCTTCCCGACTCCTGAAGGAATCCTCAGACAACATAATGGAAAATTTCTTCTCTAAAATCCTGGAAAACCTCTCGGCAAGTGACTTCTACATGAGTCTGCCATTTTGGGCGGCGTTCACGCTGGTGGCGCTGGCATTCCGGCTGGCGCCTGAGAAACGCCTTCTCAAACAGGTTCTCATGCTGGTGTTCAGCATTGGCATGCTCTTGATGTTGCCCAGATTCACTTGGCCGATCCTGGTCGTCTTCACCGGTTTGTGTGCGACAAGTTATGCCTTCGGCGCCGTTCTGAACGACAACAAACCTGCGGGCGTAATGCAACGCAAGTTGCTTGCCGGGACAGGTGTGGTCGCGGTGGTCTGCCTGTTGGGCTTTTTCAAATACCGGTTTATTCAGGAGGCGATCCTTGCTCCGCGGCCGGACACCGGCGTTCAAGGTTCAGACTTCATCTTTCTTATCGGTATTTCCTACTCGTCATTCAAGGCGATTCACTTCATCATCGATGGCTACAAGAAGGGAATTAAGGGGGGAACTTTTCTCGATTTTCTGAACTTCATGTTCTTTTTCCCTTCGTTTATCAGCGGACCCATCAATCGCTTTAATCACTTTCAAGAAAATTCAGCGCTCAAGAAGAGTGCAAGCCTTCGCGAGGATCTGGCGCCTGGTCTGGAACGCATCATTCATGGGCTTTTTAAGAAGACCGTCTTGACCACGATTTTGTTCCCTTACACCCTGACCCAGTTGGGAGCAATACAGGAACTAACTCAAGGGCAGATTGTGTTGGGACTCTACGCCTTCGCCTTCTACTCGTATCTTGATTTTTCGGGTTACACGGATCTTGCCATCGGAAGCGCCCGCCTGATGGGCTTCACTCTTCCCGAAAATTTCGATCTTCCTTTCCTGAAGAGAAATATTCAGCAGCTATGGGCGAACTGGCATATTTCCCTGAGCAGTTGGCTTACGGATTACATTTATTGGCCGCTCGTTCGCAAGATGCGGAAGAGCAATGCGCTGAGAACCCATCCGCTGTTGATCTCGAACCTTGCGATTATCGTCACGTTTCTGGTGTGCGGCCTCTGGCACGGGGAAGGAATGAATTTTATTTTGTGGGGCGTCTACCAGGGAGTCGGTATCGCCGTCGTGAATGTATATCAAAACTGGAAGAGAAAAGTTCGCGATCCAAACGCCCTGAAGTACTTTAGATCGTCATTCAGTCAAGGCGTCGGTGTGTTTTTCACTTTTAATTTTTTTGCAGTAGGATTGATGGCGTTCGCACTCGATGCTAATCAAATTGGCATTGTCATCCGCCGCCTGTTGGGGGCCTGATAGCTATGATGAAAACATTCACCTACCTAAAGTCGAATCATGGTAAAGCCATCCTTTTGACCTTTGAGCTTTTCTGGATTCTGGTCTTCATCCTTGATCGTGTAGGCGGTCAGGGCGGAAACGGCATTCCACAATTCATTTACGTGAACTTCTGAGGGCGGTAAGGCGATTTGGGGGACAGGGAAACTTGCGCTGTCCCCCCAATCCCACTTCCTCTCGCCCCGAGCTCCTTTTATCCTGCCTGCTCCTCTCGAATCTAAGTCCCAAACAATCCATGCAAGCAAATAAATCGCGCCTTCTTGGTGACTTGAAGGCGATCCTCGGCGCTATGGCCGGCATTGACCTCGCCTCTGCCGCAGGCTCAACCTTCACACAACAATGATTCCTCTAACGCACGGGCAGCGAGAAATCTGGAGTGCCTCTACCGGGACCCCGGAGGCTTCGGCGGCACATCAGCTGTGCATTGCCGTAGACCTCGAAGGAGACGTCAATATTGATGCGCTGCAGCTTGCAGTCAATCAGGTTGTGGTCAGGCACGAAGCACTGCGATGCACTGTCAAGGCGGATGGAACCGAAATGATATGCCATTCGACGATTCGCCTCGATGTTCCAGTGGTCGATTTTAGCGCTCTCTCAGCAGCCGAAAGCCAGGATCGCGTGGACGCCGCGATGAGGGAAGAAAGCGGGCGATCGTTTGATCTAGACTCGGGTCCGTTAGTTGCATTCCGAATCCTGAAGCTATCCGGCCGAAAATACCTCCTTGTTTTTACCGCCCACATAATGATTTGCGACAGGTGGTCGCAAATCATCATTCTTGAGGAAGTCAGCACCATATACTCCGCGATTGTTGAAGAGCGTGAACTCATCTTGTAACCGGCGGTTCCGATGCGTGATTACGCGCTGTGGCAGCAGGAAAAGGCTGCTTCAGACGATGAAGCTCGACTAACAGAAGAGTTTTGGCTTTCTCATTTCAAGGACGCGCCCGCCGCTCTTGAGTTGCCCGGGCGTCCTCGCTTTCCGGTTAGAAGGATCGTTGCGGATCGCGCTGCGCTCACATTGAACGCGGAACTATCAAAGCGTCTGAAAACTTCCACGCAGAAGCTTAAAACATCAACATCCGCGCTGTTATTAGCGGCGTTTCAGACTTGGTTGTTTCGATTGAGCGGAGCTTTGGACGTCGTTGTTGGAATTCCCTTCGTCGGTGCGTTCGGAACGGCCTATAGATCGTTCGTTGGCCAAGCCTCCAATACTCTTCCAATTCGAGTTCATCTTCAGGCAGACGAGCCATTCGCTCGCCTTGTGAAGAGAAACTCGCAACTTTTGATCGATGCACAGGAACATTGGAACTACACCTCCGGCAGCCTGGTGCGAAAGCTCGGCATGCCTTCCGATCCCAGTCACTCGCCCCTTGCTTCGTTTCGTTTCGACGTTCAGCCGGCAAGCCGTGTTCGATTCTCGCGGCTGAGACATCAGATCATTACTGGCCCCGAACCTTATTTCCAATACGACCTCGGTTTGAACGTCGTCGAGACCGACCAATCGCTTCAGCTCGAGTGCGACTACAACTCCGATCTCTTCGATGGGAGCTGTGTTCAGGAATGGCTGGGACACTTCCAGAATCTTCTCGAAGGCATTGCTGATGACCCGTCGCAGGAACTCGGCAACCTTCCGTTGCTGGGCGTTGATGAGGCTAGAAAGCTTTTGGATCAGAACCGTGGTAAGACCATCCCATCTGGAAGTACGACTGTCCATAGACTGGTGGCAGAGCAGGCAGCCAGAACTCCGGGCGCGATCGCTGCGGAGTTCGATGGAGATCAGCTCACTTATCTGGAACTCGAACAGCGTGCCAACCAACTGGCCAACCATTTGCGCGCGTTGGGAGTCGGTCCCGATGTTTTGGTTGGTGTGTGTGTGAAACGCTCGCTTGACATGATTGTCGGCGTGCTGGGCGTTCACAAGGCAGGAGGCGCCTACGTGCCCATCGATCCGGACACGCCGAAGGACCGGGTCGCCTCCATACTGGAGGATACAGGTCTCTCGGTCCTTGTGACGCACTCCGTATTGTTGTCGGATTTGCCCCAAACAACTATTCGCTTGATATGTCTTGACGAAGACGCCAGCCTGCTTGCGCAAGAGAGCATCGCAGGGCCATCCGACGCCACGCAGCCGGAGAACCTGGCATATGTCATCTACACGTCAGGCTCGACCGGAAAACCGAAAGGTGTCGAGATTCCTCATCGTGCAGTCGTCAATTTTCTGCAATCTGTGCAGAATGAGCCCGGCCTGAAATCCGGCGATGCGATGTTGGCGCTAACGACGCTGTCGTTTGATATTTCCGTACTCGAACTCCTTCTACCACTGGTCGTCGGCGCTCGAACGGTGATCGTGACCAGGCAGATATTGATCGACCCCGACCGCCTCGCCGAAGTGATCAGCCGCCGCGGCGTCACCGTGATGCAGGCCACGCCGGCCACCTATCGCATGCTGCTGAACGCCGGCTGGACTGGAGACCGGAAGCTGAAACTCCTTTGCGGCGGAGAAGCATTGGCTCCGGATCTCGCTGAGCGCTTGCTGGGATGCTGCTGCGAACTCTGGAATATGTATGGACCTACGGAAACAACGGTCTGGTCGGCCGTCTGGCAAGTCAAGGGCGGCGATCCCATTTCACTCGGCCGTCCCATCGCGAATACTCAGTTGTACATTGTCGATGAACGCTTGCAGCTTGTTCCCGTCGGTGTGTACGGAGAACTGTTGATCGGTGGAAGCGGCGTCGCTCGTGGATACCGGAATCTGCCGGAGCTGACTGCACAGAGTTTCATTTCGAATCCTTTCGCCAAAGATCCGCGAGGCAAACTTTACCGTACGAAGGACGTGGTGCGGCGTCATCCTGATGATCGGATCGAATTTCTTGGACGCAGAGATTTCCAGGTGAAGCTGCGTGGAAACCGTATTGAACTTGGCGAAATTGAAGCTGTGTTGTTAAGTCATCCACTCATTCGCGAGGCCGTAGTGCATCTGCGTAAAGAGTCTAGTGAGCCCTATCTTGCAGCCTATGTCGTCCTCGAAAAACGGACGACGGTGGCGGCCAAGAATTCCGAAACGCTCGCAGAACTTCGCAGCATGATCCGCATGAAACTTCCCTCGTACATGGCTCCTTCAGCTTTTGTCGTGCTGGAGTCGCTGCCTCGCACACGCGAAGGGAAAACAAACCGGCTTGCTTTGCCCGTTCCAGGGAAGGAATGTTTTGAAGAGACCGCTGAGTACGTGGCTCCTCGGAATGGAGAAGAGGAAAAGTTGGCGCGGATCTGGAGTGATCTTCTGAAGATTGAACGGATTGGCATTCGAGACAACTTCTTTCGGCTAGGCGGCCAGTCGCTGCTTGCTGCAGCTTTGTTCGCGAGAATTGAACGCGAATTCAACAGGAAGCTACCGCTTTCAACTCTCTTCCAGCATCCGACGATCGAGGAACTGGCGACAGTAATGAGAAACCAAAGAGAAGACGCTTTCGCAGGCTGGGCTTCTCTAGTCCCAATTCAGCCTCTCGGTTCAAGGTCTCCGCTATTTCTCATTCACGGAGCGGGCGGAAATGTATTGCTCTACCGGAGTCTCGCTGAACATCTTGCGCCCGACTATCCTGTCTACGGGCTTCAGTCCAGAGGTCTCGATGGCAAGCACACTCCTCTGACGACGATCGAGGAAATGGCCCGGGAGTATTTGAAAGATATTCGGGCTGTGCAGCCGTCAGGCCCTTATTACTTGGGCGGATATTGCATGGGCGGTACGGTCGCGTACGAAATCGCTCAGCTTCTGAAAA
>CAZIPZ010000194.1:6844-7533 GCA_964541075.1 uncultured Solibacteraceae bacterium
TCGAAGTGGGCCGTGTGATGCGAGAGATCGTCGGCGAGGCCGTGGCGTTGGTCGCCATGTTCGATACCTATAACTTCAGCCTGGCGTTGAAGCCGAGTTTTTCCGGTTTAATGCTGCAAAGGATTCGGTTTCATCTTGAGAACTTTGCTCGCTTGGGTCCCAATGAAATGGCGAAGTACGTTCGAGAAAAGGTGCGGGTGCTGCGTGACGGCGAACTGACCAGGCTGATTTCATCCATTCCTGGATCCTCAAAAAGAGGACGTGGCAGCAGCGCATCCCCCGCAACCGAAACGTCGGTTCAAGCTATTAACGACCGTGCCGGGGATGAATACGTGCCGAAACCATACTCCGGCCGACTCACCATTTTTAAACCCGACACGAACTACAAGTTTTATCCGGATCCAAAGATGGGCTGGGAAGGCCTTGCATCAGGTGGGCTCGACATTGTTGAGCTTTCCATGAATCCTCACGCAATGCTTTTGGAACCTTTCGTACGCACGCTGGCGTTGGAGTTGAAAGGTCGCATCGACGCGTCAAGCGACTTCACAAGTGGCGCGCAACGCGGTCGTGTAAGTGCAACTATCGAAGAAACCGCCGCAACCTAACGGAAGTCGTTCTGATCCTTCCCGGCCGTTCCTTTCTGAAGAGCCTTTCGACCTTCCTTCGTCCACTGAACTTGAATAGGCCAA
>CAZIPZ010000195.1:0-7482 GCA_964541075.1 uncultured Solibacteraceae bacterium
ATGTTCGCGGATCAATCCTCGATTCCGAACGAACTTACGGGAACGCTCCGGGTGATATCCACTTCACCCGTTGCGATTGTCGGTCTCCGATTCAGGGGTGAAAACTTCAGCACATTGCCGGTCACCAATCTTTCAGCACGATCAGCGGTTCCTCAAATCTCGCCCGGAGTGGGCGGCGCCAACGCCGTTCTTTTGCCACAGTTCGCATCAGGCGGAGGATGGGCGACTGAGATCGTGATCGCTAATACGAGTTTGGCTGCCATGACTGTGCGGGTCGATTTATTCAAATCGGATGGGACGCCGCTTACGGCGACTCTGAATGGACAGGCGGCAAGCACTTTCACCAACATTAATATTCCGGCGAATGGTGTTGTTACTCTTGCTCCGCGCGAGTCCAACGGAGACAGCCGATTCTAGTATCGAGAATCAAAAGGTTTCATTATGCAACGAAGAATAGCTGCAGCCATGTTGATTTGCCTTCTTGGAGGCGGAACGCAGGTATACGCACAAGGCCGAGGCAAAGGACCGCAAAAGCAAAAAGCGCAACCGTCTACTGTTGCAGGCGGTTCTTTTGATAAAGAAGAGGAACGAATCATCCGCGGATGGTTTTCATCACCGGCAAACCTGAAGGGGCTTCCACCTGGCTTGGCAAAGCGCGAACAACTTCCACCAGGCTTGCAACGCCAGCTAGCCAAGAACGGAAAGTTGCCGCCTGGCTTGGAAAAGAAAGTTCAACCGCTTCCCCGAGAACTCGATCTCCAGCTGCCGAGATTGCCGGACGGGCGCAAACGCATGATCATCGCCGGAAACGTCGTTTTGCTGGAGGAGCGTACTGCAACAATCGTGGATATCCTTCGGGACATCTTTTAACAAACGCTCCAAATCATGGCCGCGTCGGATGGCCAGGAAAGTCCTCACTGCCCCTTCTTTTCTCCAGGGAAGCCCGCGGATTGGATTACGCGTTCAGCCTGAAGCAGATGGCGTTTTTGATGTTTTGAGACGATCTCTAAGCCGGTTCCAACAGTGAACCGGATCATCGGAACAAAGGGATTCTTGAATCGAATGCGGTTGACGTCATATGCGCTAGCTGTGAAGACGAACTGTCGCGCTTCCAGATTGCTCTGAAGAAATGATTTCAGAATCGACAATTCAACCTGTTGTTGCGGTTTGATTTTCTTGGGCGCCTGAAGCCGCTTCATCTTCGAAGACGGCTCAATGTAGTTGCGAATGAACCAGCGGCCGAACCACCCAACAATAATCTCCCGAGTTCCTGACTGTTTCTGACTTTGCAAAGAACGTGACATCGCCAGCAAATAGACTTTGTTTGTGATGTACAGATGCTGAAGGCACTGGCCAACGCTCCAGGCGTCGGGCCGTGGACTCCAGTTCAACTGCTCGAGGGTGAGAGCATCCGCAAGGGCCTTCGCTTGCCAATCCATGTTTTCCAACTCGGAAATCAAGCGCTGCGACCAGGCCGGCAATCCCGCATTTGAACTGCACATAAACACCTTCTCCATTTATGTCCGCACACCGGGGTGGTCATAGCTGCGCGGCGTCAAGTCTCCTTCGGCTCGCGCAGCACTGGTGGAAGAGCAGCAGAATCCGCGTTTTCAGTGGCGCAGTTTAACATGCACAATGGACGCATCCTCAACTCATCGATTGAAGCGCAGGGACATAGCCACCGATGTTTCAGATTTCCGTTCAATATTCGTGGCGCTTCGAAAAGCGGCGAGATCAATGCCAAAGCCCTTGGTGAGGTTCAGTCCGATTCCGGCGGATGGGAACCACCGTTCTCGTGAGTATCGTTCGCCGGCTCTAAGTTCGATAAGACCCAGGCGGAATTCGCCCCCTACGTGAATCTCTTTCCGCTGAAGTCCTCTGGAAAACTCGGTCTCTACGGACCAGCGGTCCGCATTGTATGACGCCCCGCCGGAATACCGCACGGGCAGCTCGACGCGTTTGACACCCGAACGAGCCTGAAGCGGCGATTGAATGAAATCCATCCCGTCGAAGAGACTCGTCAGCTTGAATTCTTGCGCTTCCAGCGCGTTCCAGTCCATACGATTTCCAAGTCCCTTCGCTTCAAACGTGAACTCCAGGTTATCCAGGACCGCAGCTGCCGCCAGGTCAACCGCTCTCCCGCGGCCTTTAGACGAGGTGACGTAATCGACGAGTGCGGGAGTTGTGGCCGGCTGCAGTGTCACCAGACCCAAGTGGTCCGTATCGAAGCGAATCCGAATATTCGCTGCGTCGTACCGAAAACCGTGAAGATAGTTGTAGTTTGCCGCCACATAGATGCCATCGCGCGAGGATCGGCTCGTGAAGCCCGGTGCAGGCACGTGAGCGCGATATCCGACCGTGACAGCGGCGGCGACTTGGGTGTCGGTCACGTTAGTGATCTGAAACCCGGAATCCGGAAGATATTCATTAACGGAAGCGCCCAGCAATCGGATGAGCTGTTTATCGATGTTCAAATCGGATCCAACCGAAAAATACGGTCCTGCCCCGATGTAAGCCGCATGGAATGAGGTTTCACTGCCTGCAACACGAAAGCGTTTGCCGATAACCGGCGACAACAGTCCACGGGCAGACAGATCGGAAGCCGGTGCGAACCCTCGATACGCGTTGAGATCGCGGCTGATGCGGCCATTGATGAGATCATTGACGAACGCTGCCTTCCCTTCGCTTCTGTGACTGAGGAGATTGGTCACCAATGCTTGTCCGGACGGCCCTTGGAATCGCTGCACAAGGTCAGTGATCAATACGCGAGCGTTGGGTCCATAGCGCCGAATGAGATCCTGGACAAGTCCATCTGCAACGGCTCTGTTTCCTGCAACCAGGTCTCTCGCAAGGGCCTCCCCTTCCGGACCCTGAATGCGGCCGACAAGATCTCTCACGGCGCCGACTCCGCCGCCTCCGGTTCGCAATCCGTCAAGCAGCGTATTCACAACATCCTGTCCGTTTGGCATGGGACGGCGTTTCAACCCAATGTGCAGGGGACTGGAGGCGTACTCCAACGCCCGAACAGGGTCGAATGCATCGCTGGCTGGATTGAAGATGTCTCTCACTTTGAATACCTGATAGAGCCCAAAAGGAATAACGATCGACCGGTAAGATCGCGCTTCTCCGGCGAGCTCGGACGCCATGTTCTGATCTCCGATGCTTCCCATGGCGATGTGTCTCGCATCACCGCTGAAGTTTTGGGCGCCAACCGGCGTGCCGGCGATAAACACCCCCATAGCGGTTGCTGTAGCAAAGATTTGACGGAAACAAACTCCAAGGCGCCAGGTTTTCCCCGCGCCTGCTTTGATGACTTTCATAGTTCTCCTTTTTCCCAGGGTTGAATGGAGTCCCGGACTCAAACGGCGAATCCGGCCTCACTGGTCAATGCGTAAAACTTCGGGAAAAGGAGCAGGTTTTAGGGACAAAAAGAGAGAGTGAGCAATTTCTTACGTTCAGAAATTGCTCACTCTCCCCTTTTTGTCCCCAACGCCGTCATTGCAGGGTTCGAGATGGAGTCGCCGCATAGCGCATAAACAAAGTAGGTCTGTGGAGAATTCCACATACGGCGGAATGAATGCAGGTTGAGGGTGAAGTATCCTTCGACGATGGAGGCGTCCCCGGATTGTTTGACCGGCGAATAGCTTGGTGCACGAAGGTGCTTCACGACGGGGCCGGCCAGTTCGTTGCTTGTGACGATCAAGGTGATCGGAACCACAGCGGTCGTGGGGTTGCCGGAAACCGGATTCATCACGACATGCCGTCCAGGAATCGCCAGCCGATACGCTCCTGCAACGACCCACGGTGAATTTCTTTCCAGGGCAACCGCCGACCTTGCCAAAAGTGCAATGCCTTTTTTCGGCATAGGCGGGGATTCAGCTCCCGGCCGGTATGTGGGGTAGCTGCCGAAAATCGTTTCTTCCGGCCATACGGAAGCGGGATCAGCGCCACTCGGTGTGACGTTATTGTATTTTCGCCACCGGGCCAGGAACTTTTCTGCTTCCGGATCTTCATATCCCGGTTTGGAGGGACTGCCTACTTGAATGCGCACGGGGCCCGCCACTTGGCCTCGTGCAATGAGCCACACTGCAAGCGGACCCGGAATAGGCGGAATGCCGAGCCGCTCGGCGACATTGACGCGGAACGCCGTGCCGGTGAATCCGTCGCCAGGATCACGTTGAGGAGGAGCAAGCCTTTCCCCGGGATCGTCAGCTACCGGCGCGGCGCGAACGACTCCGGTTTCGAGTTGCGTAGCGGCAAGGATTGCCATGCGCCGGAACGGAGGGCGCTTCATGGCCTCGCGCAGCGTCTGGACGCAACAAACTGCAAGTGGCAGGCCGCTCCCCTTTCCGTCTGCAAGTGCGGCTGTGCTGACGTTGGCCGGAGCGCGGAGCGCAATGCCGGTCTTGCCTTCCTCGATGATGGCTGCAAGAGCGTCGTCCAGCGCGTCGTCAGAACGCAGAACGTCCTCGGAAAGTTCACGCAGGATGGCGCTCACGTTCCGCCGCCGATAACCGATCCGATGGATATCACGCGCATCAACGGACCGCAGGCGCTGCAGAACTTCAGGGCGCCGGCGGCCACCTCCTCGGTTGTGTTCTGGCGATCGGCGTGGCCCCACATGACACAGGTCCCGAATTTACCTGCAGCCGCGAGTTCTGAAGGAACGTTCCTGCCGGTTAAGCCTTTACTGAGCGTATCGGCGATGGTCGCGCCGACAACGCCGCTTTTTTCTTGTACGTAGGCTTCCGCGTCGCTCTTGATCCCATTGGCGCAATGCCGGCCCGACACGTTATAGAAGAACTCGCCCTTTACAGGAGCGAAACCCAGCACGTGTGCAATTTCGTGAATGACCGCGTAGGCGGCCCGGGCGCTGGCATAGTCAGGAACGAGTCCGATGTAGAGAACAGATGCAATGTTCGCGGCGGAAACGCCGAATTCATGAGTGCGAAGCCGGATGTTCAACATGATTTTCTTTCCCGCAACGGCAAGTTTCTTCGGGTCGCCGCTGGCGTCATCCGGCAGCCTGACCCTGAATTCGTACTGGCCTTGTTTCGTTTTTTCCGGGTCGACCTCAATAAAATCCATGGTCACCCGGCCCTGAGTCTTCTGTCCCTGGACCCGCCAGTGCGATGGCTTGTTGGAGCTCCAAGGCAGAACCAGATCGTCCTCGGGGTTTTCCGTCGCATCCATGTTCCGCGCCGCCATCGGTGATTCCGGCGTCTGCGGCTCCGAAGCCAGCTTGTCCTTGGACAACATCAGGCTGACCGGATCCGAACGCGTTTCGTAGTAGGAATGGGCAAAGACGGCATGAAGCGCCGAGGGCGGACGGTTTTGGTGGGCGCCGGGAAATTCCGCAAGCCAGTGCGCCGGGCTCAACGCCGCGTTATCGCCCATCTTGAAGTAAACCAGCGCGGTGTTTCCGGTGCGCGGTCCAGGATCCAGTCCGGCGGCCATGGCTCGCGCATCCGATATCACTACAATTTCGAACTTTCGTTTCTGTTCGACGCCTGGGAATCCATAGATGAGCAGCCTCGAAGCGAGGAACTCCACTTCGATGAAGACCTCATCGAAGGCCTCCTTCACCTTTTTCGCAATGTCCTCGGGAAAGGCGTCGTCTTTGAAGAATCTGGGCGCCGGATGGTAAGGCTGAACATCCACCTTCCGCCAGCTCGTGATACTGACGCTTTCGTCAGTAGAGCCTTCGACGGTGCTCACCGTGAGTTTGGCGGTGATGCCGCCGCAACCCCGGAAGTCCAGCTCGACGACACGAGAGCCGTCGCTGTCGAGCGTGAGAGTCAGCGTGGTTTTGGGTTTGCCGACTTCAAGTTCCTGGTTTTCCAAAAGGCATTTGAGGGCCTCACCGGCGGCGTCCTTTGTGTCTTGGGAAGTCAGCTCGACCGTGAGGTGGAGTTTGTCGCCCGCCAGTCCGCCATCGCAGCCGATCTCGATGCGGAGTTTGCCGCCCGTGTTCGAGCCTGCCTTTGGCGCGAGATTTACAAAATGCTTTTGTTCTTCGCCATTGGAGAGGGCGGGCCAGATGAATCGCGCTTTGCGTTCCCGCCGGAGCAGAACCGCCTCCCGCTTGACGCCTTTGAGTGCGGACCATGCGGCGTTGTCTTGGGGATAGTAGGGTTCGGCCCATTCAAGACTCAGTTCGCCGGGGCTGTCGAGTTGCACCTCGGCTGCACCATCGTCGGCGGTGGTCACCGTGTTCGGCCGCTTCTTTCCTCCAAGTGCAGCTGCAGTTTCCGAATAGTAGTCGGGCGGCTTGCGGATGACGCATGTGCAACGGGCGCCAACGATGGCGGCGCCCTCTTCGTCCTTTGCGGATACCGTGATCTTGTTCCGATAGATCGTGTATCTCTGCCCATCCGGAATCCAGGTCTTGCCCACGGCCGTAACGGAAACCACAAGGTTGCATTGCATCTCGTCGTCAGTAAGTGCGGTCGTGATGGCTTCGTCGTCGATGCGGATTTCCCACGTGACCGGATTGAATGTGGCGGTCTTTTTGACCTGTGTTGAAGCCTGGTCCAGGACCTTCTTTTGGTCATCGGTTCGCTGAAGGATGAATGTCGCGCCATCGGCGTCTTCTTGTTTGGTGAAGTTCCGGATGGACACTTGAATGCTGGAGTTTACCGTCAGGTATTTCAAACGAATCCTCAGTCGCCGAAATAGAAGAAACAGGAATCTAACCGGGGAGACGCAAATGGACAAGCTCGATGTCGCGGTAGAAGGTTATGCGCATCGCTACGGGGGAAGAGGAAGAGACACTTGCAAGCTTCCGCCGATCGTAGAGACTACTGTAGCCACCCTCTTCGATCCGTGCCCGCCATCGCGTTTGCAATGACATCCTGTATCTTCAAAATCCGCTCCATCTCTGCAGCCGAGTACTTCTTTTTCTTCCACGCAACCTCCGTGGAAAAAAGCCGCCTGACGCCGCGGTCAAAAGCGGACATTTCACGTGTTCATTCATTCGGACAATTGATGTGCTAACTACAGATGTCGCGGTAGTGTCTCAGTTTGAAATCTAAAGGCCCACCTTTGACGCAATCCGCCGCCATAGAAACACAACGATCACGGTAGCAGCTATAGCAAACAATGGCGTTTGATTGTTGAGACGTAGCACGTTGTCTGCGAAAAACGCCGTGACAATAAATACAGACAACACCACGACAACATTAATCACGACTTTCTTCATGTCGTCCTTTGCCCTCCATGTGCCCTACGCTGCACTCTTTTTATATGGTCCGCGCGGCCCTGGCTTCGGTGTCGCCGCGTCGATCATTTCCGCCAATTGCTCAAAGCTCAGCACTGAATCGGTAAGCCTCGCCTGCATCGCTGGAGTCACGCGCAGCGTCTTGTGGATCTTCACGAAGTTATAGAACACCGTATACAGTGCGACTATCGCGACGTGATTCGCAAACTTCTTTGAGAATCCGTTTGTCAGCCGAGTGAATCGGCGCATGTGCATTCTCATTG
>CAZIPZ010000196.1:0-7319 GCA_964541075.1 uncultured Solibacteraceae bacterium
GTGCCGGGCGGCTGCAGCAACACGAAGGTTGCCGAGCGTCGCGAATCTCATTCCCACATATCCGACGCAGAAGCTAAACAAAGATCCCATCAGGAACGCACCGGCGCGGCCTCCCGCGACGGCCCACTTCTCCAGGCCGGTTTTCTCACCAGTCAACGCCGTTAAAAACAGCACAACTGTCAGCAGCCCGATCATGATCACAATCTTACTGAACTGCTGCTTAAGGTAAGCATTTGATCCTTCACGGACCGCAGCTGCCACCTTCTGCATCTTTTCCGTGCCCTGGTCGGACTCCGTGACCTGCTTTACAAGTAAGAGTGCGTATCCCAGTCCCGCAAACGCTACAAACAATACAGCCCAGAGCGCGAGCTGCTCTCCCTGCGAGTAGTCACTACTCGTCATGAAAGAAAAAAATTGAAACTCCTTCGCGGGTCCTTCCGCCGCAACGGCGGCCGTGGGGGGGGCCGTGGGGGTAGCCGTTTGGGCGCGCACCCATTGCGCGGCAATCAACGTCAGCGCCAGCAGCACAAAGACTACAACCCACTGCCGACGAGAATTGCCCTTGGTGATTCTTCGCTTAACACCGTTCATGTTGCCTATTGTCCTTTCCTGCTCCTTGCCCTAAAAAAAGGGACTTCGGGAGGCTGGAGATTACACAATGGCGCCTTTATCTGAAAAGGGAAAAATGTGTCCGCTCTTGAAGATCGCGAGATTTCGCCACCCTCAGCCCTCGTTGAGCATGCGCCTGTGGGCGTATGCCGATTGGGCCTTGAGCCCCATTCAATGGGGTGAAACTGTTACAGACACCGCTAATTCATTCAATTAAAGTAGTTTATCGAGCTTTTGAACCGCAGTAGCGATGGAATGGCTGTTACTGCCGACTCACGAGACCACGGTGATCGCACTACCTTCGATTTTCTCTAAAATGCGACGCATTACTTGCGCTCTGAAGGAAAGCTGATTGCACGAAGTAATGGTTAGTCTGAGGAGGTGCAGATGAAGGTGATGTTCATGGTTATGTTGTCCCTCGTATTGGCTTTACAGGGTTGTTCCGGAGCGAGAGCCGATGGTGAAGTCGATCCCCGGGCCATCGAAGCCAAGTATGGCGTTCGCGGAGCTTTTGTTGACGACATCGTGACCGAAGAAGGAAAAATTCGAGCGACAGTCGTGCCGACAACGCTGGATGGGCGAGATGTCCAGTTGATCGTGCCTCATCAACGTGTTGATGATGACCATCAGGTGTTTGTGCGGGACGGGATCACGATTATGCCTATCGAGTTATCCGATCCCAAACTAGGACGGCAGGACTTCATTCAATCTCAACCACGGGTTGTCGAGCGCCGTGTTGCCGCAGCTACACCCCACAAAAAGAAACGTTCCTTGGAGAAGGAGATACTGATCGTCGGTGGAAGCGCGGGTGCAGGAGCGGCCATTGGCGCCCTTGCTGGCGGCAAGAAAGGCGCAGGAATCGGAGCGCTATCCGGAGGTGTCGCAGGTCTGGTTTACGATCTCGCAACTCGAAACAAATAAATCCGAAAGGGGGTTTGCCCCCCTTTCCTCTACTGATCCCACCACGTTCCAAACGTATTCAAAAGCATCATTCCAATAACATGTGGCGCCGAATGTTCGGCTTCGGCCAGGTGGTGATGTCGAAGCACCCAATTGCCAATGAGTTCGGGCACGGCTGCGGAATCCTTCGTTCCGGTTGTGACGAAGTGTATGAAATTCTGCAAGTTGTGAACTGCAGATTCATCTGATTCGTTAAGTGTTGCAATGACGGCTGCAGTCAGTTCTTTCTGTTCTTCGGAGCTGTAGCGGGCGGACATCACCAGAAGAGCAGTCCCCACTCCCGCGATGGCCAACGAGAAATTCCACTCTGTTATGGGTATTCGGCCGAGGGTCTCGTATTGAGCGGCGAAACCGTCCCTCGAGTTGGTTGCAAAAACTTGGGATCCTGTCAGTAGCTTTTTTGCACTCTCGGCATTTCTATCCCCCAATGCCGTCGGCTCGAATGTAGGACTCAAGCGAGTCGAGTTGCTGATTGAGTTCCTTCACCTGCTCTTCGAGCAGGCTGCGCATGGAAACGATGGCTTGGGCGTGTCCCTTCTCATCGACAACCGGAAGGTGTCGAATATGCTCTTGCACCATGAGACGCAATGCATCGTCACCCTTGGCGTGCATCGATATCGTTTGTACGGGCGAGGTCATCACCTCTTCGACCTTCGTTGTTCTCGGATCCCGGCCCTCCAACACAACACGTAGCATGACATCGCGCTCGCTGAAAATGCCTTCTAGACGATTGCCGTCGACGACAAGCACTGTGCCTACTTGCCCAGCGGCCATAATTTCCACGGCCTTCAGCACCGTGATCGACCGTGGCACATTTACAACCGACCTACTTCGAATCGCCATAGACTTCCTCCAAAAAACCTTGACTACAAGCATACTCCAACACGTTCGGCAGCCACTTTTGAAAAAAACGGGCCGCACTCGTATGCCGGGCGCTGGTGTCCGGTAGAATTCAACAATGAAACGGAACGGCGCCATGAGGTTGAAGATCGCATGTGCAGTAGCGCTCTGCGCTGTGCTTGCGGCGGCATTCCTCGGCCAAAACTCCACCGAAGTCGAGTCCCTCTACAGCAAGGCCGAATATCAGATCGCCATGCGGGACGGCGTGCGTCTCTTTACAGCGGTCTACACGCCGAAGGACGTGACTCAAAAGTATCCGGTTCTGATTATGCGGACGCCTTATGGCATCGGGCCTTATGGCAGGGACGCCTACCGAACGAGACTCGGGCCAAGTCCTGCGTTTTTGAAAGAAGGATACATTTTCGTCCACCAGGACGTTCGAGGACGTTATATGTCCGAAGGCGAGTTCAAGTGGATGACGCCCTACATTCGGTCCAAGCGCCAGATGAGAGACATTGACGAAACAACCGATACCTACGACACGATTGAGTGGCTCCTGAAGAACGTTCCCAACAACAATGGCCGAGTCGGATTGTACGGGATTTCCTTTCCCGGCTTCTATACGGCGGCCGCTCTTGTCGATCCGCATCCTGCCTTGAAGGCGGCATCTCCTCAAGCGCCTATGGCGAACAACTATCTTGGTGACGACATACATCATAACGGAGCGTTCTGGCTTCCGCATGTGTTTACGTTCATCAACGACTTTGGACAGCCGCGATCTGGTCCAACAACCAGCTACCCGAACGGCGTCAAGCTGACGGAGCGCGATGGCTATCAGTTTTTTTTGGCATTAGGTCCACTGGCTAACGTCAATACACGATTCTTTCACGACAGGATTCGGCTGTGGAATGAATGGATGGCGCACGGTGATTACGACGCCTACTGGCAAGCTCAGGATGTACCGCAGCACCTCAGAAAAATTGAAACGGCCGTAATGACCGTCGGGGGATGGTTCGATGCTGAGGACCTTCAGGGCACGCTTCGGATCTACAGGGCCCTGGAGAAACAAAATCCGAGAACGTTCAATGTTTTTGTGATGGGACCGTGGTCTCATGGCGGGTGGGCGACGGGTCGAGGCCGAAACCTCGGCGCCGTCGACTTTGGATCGAATACTTCCGAGTTTTATCGGGATTCGATCGAATTGCCGTTCTTCAATCACTTCCTGAAGGGAAAGGGAGAACTCAATCAGCCCGAGGCCTACGTCTTCGAAACCGGCTCAAATCAATGGAAGGCCTACAACCGATGGCCGCCCGAACCGGATCGAACCCAGACTCTGTACCTCTTGCCCGACGGAAAGTTGGGCTTTAGCGAGCCGGTGAACCGTAAAGCCGGCCTCTTTGACGAATTTGTCAGCGATCCTGCGAATCCCGTTCCTTACTTCGATAAGCCAACCTTCGGGATGGCCCGGGAATACATGGCAGGAGATCAAAGGTTTGTCTCGAATCGCGACGATGTCCTGCTCTATCAGACGGGGCCGCTTACACAGAACCTGACGATTGCCGGCCCGATAGGTGTGAACCTCGTCGCCTCAACGAGCGGGACGGATGCCGATTTTGTCGTCAAACTGATCGACGTCGCCCCGAACGGCTATCAGATGCTGGTTCGCGGAGAACCGTTTCGTGCGAAATACCGTAATAGCTTTTCAAAGCCGGCGCCTATGAAACCGAACGAGCCCACCAAGATCAATTTCGAAATGCCAGACATCAACCACGCCTTTCTTGAGGGCCACAGGATCATGGTTCAGATTCAAAGCACGTGGTTCCCACTCATGGATCGGAATCCACAGAAATTCGTGAACATCTATCAGGCGAACGATGCAGATTTTCAGAAGGCCACTCAACGCGTGTACCACTGGGCCGCGATGCAGTCGAAACTGATCATTCGAACCCCTGCAAGGTGAGGCGCAATCTTCCGACGGAGTCTCACCGAAATAATTGGCTGACATAAAAGATCGACGATAGAGGGATCCTTCTGGTATTAGTGCGCTATGAAGAAATTCGCCAAGATCGTTTTGCTGGTTCTAGCGTTCGGATCGATATCCCTGACTGCTTCCGGCGCCTCCAAGGTCATCAAACTGGGCAGGCTGATCGATGGAAGCGGAAAGGTGATCACAAATGCCGTCATCGTCGTGGAAGATGATCGCGTACAAACTGTAGGAGGCTCCGAAACTTCCATTCCTGCGGGCGCCGAAGTCATTGACTTGTCCCCATTCACCGGTATTCCGGGGCTGATTGACGTCCATACTCACCTGGCAGGACCGGGCGGTGCACCGAGTAGAGTTCCGAACGAACAGCCGGCGAGGCATCCGGCCATTGATATGTTTCTTGGTCAACCCGCCGCGCGCAGGATGCTGGAAAGCGGTGTCACCACGATTCGCAACATGGGCGCCCTGCAATTCATGGACATCGCGATGCGGGACCTCATCAATCAAGGCGCCATCATTGGACCCCGGATGTTTGTGTCCGGTCCCGGCATACGAACGAGTTCATCGTTGGGGATTGTGATGCCCGAAGTCACGGTTGATGGCGCTGCCGAGGTGATGCGAGCGGTGCGGCGCCTCATCGGGGCCGGAGTCGATCACATCAAGATGTTCGGCTCAACGGGCGCGGTGCTTGACCTTACGGGTTATCAAACGTTCACTTATGACGAGTTCAAGGCCGCCGTCGATGTTGCACACAACCTTGGAAAGAAAGTCGGCGTTCACTCTTACGGGCCAATGGGCGCTCGCGACGCAGTTAGGGCCGGAGTGGATTCCGTTGAACACGCCATCGATATGGACGATGCGACTCTGACGGAAATGGCCAAACGCGGAACCTTCTACGTGCCGACTATTGATCACAACAGATTTTATCTCGAGACAAGAGTGCAGACTCCCGAGGATAAAACGCGCTTTAACGACTTCATTGCCCGTAATCTGGAGACGGCCCGGCGCGCATTTAAGGCAGGAGTCAGGTTTGCGATGGGAAGCGACGGCGGCGCCGTCAACATGATCGGCGAGACGACGCGCGAGCTCGCATTCTTCGTTAAGGCCGGCATGACTCCGGCTCAGGCCCTGGAGACAGCCACGACGAACGCTGCAGTCCTCCTCGGCAGAGAAAAGGAAATTGGCTCCGTAGCTCCCGGTTACTTCGCTGATATCGCTGTGGTCGACGGCGATCCCTTAAAGGACATTAATGTTGTGATCAACAACGTCCGTTGGGTCATGAAGGCCGGCGTCATTGTCGTCGACAAAACTAAAAACAAGAGCAACTGAACTCAAGACCTGCCGACTCTTTCGATGCGAAGCCTTCCTTTGCATTGCTGCTTCGTCGGCTATCGTCGAGCGGAAAAGCGTAATCGAACATAATCCGCTTTCCAGCCGCTCTGAGGATCGTAAAGCTGCGGTCGCAAAGACTCGCTTACCTCGTTCAAAAGTCTTGCCCGATCACCTTCGTCAATGGGCGCGAGAAAAGGTTGAGCAAACGTCAGGATCCAGTCGGACATGTCGCCGGGTAGAGAGGTAGGTCGTGGAAAGAGCCGGATCATGGATACCGTGAAGCCGTGTTCTTCAAGCAAACGGCCATATTCATCGTCCGTTGGGTAATACCAAGGATCGAGAGCCGCCGCATCGATACGCCGTCGTCCAAGCGCGTCTGCAAGAGCGTTGCGGATGGCTTGCACATTTCCATGCCCTCCGAACTCGCCGACAAACCGACCGCCAGATCGCAGTGCGCGATGAACACCCTTCAACACGGCTTGAGCATTCGGAATCCAGTGCAGAACAGCATTGCTGAACACGGCATCGAACTCCGCCTCGAATGCCATTGCTTCGGCGCTAACCACGCGAGCATCAAGCCCACGCCTTTGCGCGGCGGCCACTTGTGCGACGCTGCCGTCGATGCCGACAACTTGGCACCCCGCAGCGACTATGCGTTCGGTGAGCGCGCCATCGCCGCATCCGAGGTCGAGAATTCTCTCGCCGGGCTTCGGATCGAGCAACTCCACGACGCCGACGCCATGTTCGGATACAAAGCGGGCGCTTCTTTCGTAAGTGTCGGGATCCCACTGCTGGCCGGACATAGGTTTGCGTCAGTAACGTTCGGCAATAACGTAGTTGCCGAATAACGATGGCCGCTTGTAGCGTGCTCCTTTGTAGGCGTACATCGGCTGTTGGTCGGCAGGACAGTAATGCGTTACAAGGCTTTTGCGAGTTCTCTGCGGATCCAACAAGGGACTGCCGCCGTGCGTCAGCCCGGCGGCCCACACGAGTACATCACCTTTTTTTGGAAGAAAACGCTGAATCGATAGACCGGAACTTTTGGCGGAAGAGTGAAGATGTCCCGAGAAGCTCTCCACTTCGGGGTCATTGGGCGGAGCCCACAGACTCTTCCCTCCAAAAAGATATTGCGGCGCTGCGTGACTTCCCGGGTAGTACTCCAGCTCGCCAGAGCCCGGAACAATGTCTTCGAGAGCAATCCATGACGCAACGAATTCCATGGGTGAACTCACACGCACGAAAGCGGTGTCCTGATGCAAGGGTTGTTGAGATCCATAATAGAAACCAAGAGATTGAAATGCGAGGGCGGGTCTTTCGAACAGGATCTTCAGGAAGCGGCTCACCGTCGGCGCAAATATGATGGCCTGCGCCGCATTAGAGATGTCGTGCAGGTCCAAGAGCTTTGCATCTTTGTTCCGAACGTACTCGCGTCGCGCATCTTCGTGATGAAGACCGCGTTCTTCGGCGGCAAGCCGGCGGCGCGGGTCGGCGTCGCGAAGGCGCCGCTCGGCGCGCTCGCCGCGGAGGCGGTCGAGCGCGCGAAGGCGCTCGGCGTCGACGTCCAGTTCAACCGCAAGATCGAGCGCCTCCCCGA
>CAZIPZ010000197.1:0-7243 GCA_964541075.1 uncultured Solibacteraceae bacterium
TCGCGACGCCTTTTCTTGCTACTTCCGTGAACTATTGGTGAGAAATGCGGGTTAGCCTCGGGCAAACCTTACACCTTCGAAACCACAGGCGGAAGGCAGCTACCACCCGGCCGTTCGACGATACACCCTCGCGTCGGACCGATTTTTCCGACTATCCTTGTGTGGGGCTGCAAACACAATGGGTTCTAACCGCGGCCAGCGGCGGCATTTCAGGTGCAACAGGGGCAAGTCGTATGAAGTTGCACATCCAGCCCAAACGCCTTCTCTCCTACGTTCGATGTCAAAACGAGCGGAGTCATGATGAGCACATGCAGTTCTGGGAGCGCACCGATTGTCTGGTGTTTTTCAGACTCTGTGTGTTGACCGGCGTTACACTCAGATTCAGACCGTCTAGAAGATGTGATTAGTGCCGAAAAACGGTGAAATCAACGCGGTTTTCGGAATCTACCAAAGCGTTTGCTGCGGCCGTGAAACCGCAGTGAAACAGGGCCAGAGGTTTCCCGATTGTCCACGCCATCCCAATCTGCCCACCATCTGGAAACGGCTGGTCACATCTTCACTTCATCCTGGTCTGAGCCGGCTGACGGACGACGCTCTACGGGAAGCTGGGCCTGAGGTGGCGGACATCGTCACGACCGTCTGTGGCTATCAGCAACTATTCGAACAGCATCCGACGCGCCTGGATTACTGGCGCCGATTGCTGGATTCGCTGAGCGCCCTTGGGAGAAAGCTCACGCTTCTCAGAAAAGAAGAACTTGCCGAGAGAGCCCAGAATCTGAGGACCGAACTGGAAAAGCTTTCCAGGGCATCCTGATTTCGCACGATTGTTTCACACCTAGCGTCGCACGCCGAATTCGGATCTGAGGCTTGATGAGACTGGGCGGACGGCTTGTCAGACAACAACGGATTGTCTGGTTTAGAGGAACACTCTATGCTTCTCCTGAAACATTGAGAGTCTCCTTTAAACAGCCCCGAGGTTCAGTGAGCGATTACAACTCACTTCGGGGCTTTATTTTTGTTAAGCCGCGATCGGTTTCCAGAGGGTGGGAAAGTTGGAATGTTTAGGACAATCAGGAAACGTCAGACCGTTGGCAATCACGATTTCCTGTCCGCAGCAAACGGTGACGAATACGCCCGAATTCATACAGACATCGCCATTTTGAAAGACGCCGCAGCTGAGTTCGCGTTGGCCGTGAATGGCCTTTATCTTTTCGTGTGGCAGGCGAGCGTGCTCATCGCAGATCCTTTGAAAATATCGCCAGTGCTCCTCACGATAAAAGCCCGCGACCGAGTAAGCGCAGAGTAACGAAAAGCCGTAATTCTTGCCCAATTCATTCCACAACTGTTCAAGCCGAACGGCGGCGGCCGGATTGCCTTGTTGCACGAGCAGGTCGACGAGTTCCCCAAACGCTCGAACAGTCAGGTGCTCGCGACCCGCGCGTATCTCCTCGAAAACGCCTCCGATGCACCGGCGGAATGCCTGCGCATCTGGAAGCGCGCCGGCCATGATTTCCGAGAGCGCTTTGGGGGCATCAACCCAGACGAACTGTTTGGATGCTATCGTCTCGCGAATGTCGATCTGAAAATCTGCCAATTTAGCGAGAATGCCATCCCGATGTCTTTCACTTGCGATCACAACGGCGGGCTGACCGAATCGTAGGCCGGCCGCTATGAAGTCGGAGACCTGGTCATAAATGAATGCCCCATCGTAAAACTCCACCACATGCCCAGTGTTATTGTGATCAGCAACTAGACTAACGTTTGCCGTAGTGCCCATACAACCTCGTGCTCTTTCTTGCGCATCAAACATGGCGTCCAAACAGTGTCACGCACAGGCGGGCCCTTTACAAGGCCCATTCGAGAATTGATTGAAAGCGCAGCATCAACAATGATGCCGGTCGACGTGCTTCTCCAGGTTTCCCTGAGCTTCGAGAGCATCTCGCCGCAATGCTTCGGTCATGCGATAGAGGGCGTCGTAGTCCGCCTTTGAGGAGGTGCCGATATTCCGGTGAAGTTGCGCGACCGCTTCCGAGTAAGCACCTGCCGCGAGCTGATAGAGCTCGAGCAATTTGGCTTTCTCATCGCAGACAACATTTTCCGTGACCATAGCTAGTTCATCGGCCGGAATGACGCGCCGATTACCTCTTTGCTCTCGGAGTTTCGCTGGTCTTATTGACGAGTGTCCTGTCTCTGAAGTACGTGTGCTTCAGAGGCAGGCCACCAGGGCTTTCTTGCAGCCCCTTAGGGCCTCTTTTGTCCACGTCATCTGAGTTGCGTCCATTGCAACTCCCCTGAAAGGTGTTCGTCAGCGTACATAGGAGGAAAACGGACAGCAACAAGAAATTTGCCTATCGCCTGGGGTGGTAACGCCGGAACTATTCTCGGGGAGAATAGTCGTCAATTGAACGTCTTTTGAGCGACACTTAGCAGGCGACCGAGGGCTCTATCGTGATTTACGAATCACCTGAGTAATCGAGACTGCTGTCCCGGCCAATGCGATGACCATGAGAATGGAGATGATGTATTGAAACGCGTCTTCGTTTAACCAACGGACAATGCGGGGCCCGTAGGCGAGCGCCAGGAGGCTCTCAGCCCCGAACCTTAAGAAGCGCATGGCGCCGAGCGTCAGAAAGAACTTCTTCTTGTTCAGGCCCAGCGCGCCGCTTGTAATCACAAACGGCGTCAAAGGAAAGGGCGGCGGCAGCACTGCGGTCATGCCGAAAGCGACGACGCCCTTCTCATCCACCTTGCGACGAATCTTTTTCAGACGCCGTTCGGGAATCCACCGGGCAAGCCCTTTTTCTCCGATCTTGTGGCCGAAAGCAAAAGTGACAGCCGCCCCCGCAAGTGATCCAAGCGTCGCGAGTATAGGATAGATCCAGAAAATTTCCCGGTTGCGAGCGGACATGACAATGACAGCCGTGTCGATCGCGGCAGGCAGAAAAAACAACATTGAGGAGTCGAGAGCACCCAGAAACAGCACTCCCAAAGGCGAAAGAAACAATCCAAAGATGGATGAGAAGAAGCTTTTCATCGCACGCCAGAGAGCTGGCTACTTCTTCGTTGCAACTACAGGCCCAACCTAAGTTGTTGATGCGGGAAGGATGAAGTTCCGGATATTTCCTACGTCAGCTCGATGGGTTTTGGGCGCGGACTACTTATTGAGCTCGAACGCACCATGAATCAACTGGACTGCGCGGTGAGCGTCCTTTTCTCGAACAACCATCGAGAGGTTCAACTCGGACGAACCCTGCGCAATCATGAGCATATTGACTCCGGCTTCCCCCAAAACGCCGAAAGCGCGAGCTGCAACTCCGGGCACGCCTTTGATGCCCTCGCCCACTAGCGCGATGATGGCGATCTCGGAAATGCCCGATATCCGGTCGATACGGCGCTGTTCTATCTCCGATTGGAACTCCCGGCGCAGCGCCTTCACCGTAGCATCGCCGTCCTGTCGCGTGACGACAAAGGAAATGTGCTGCTCGGAAGATCCCTGGGAAAACATCAGAACGTTGATTCGGTTTTGCGCCGTCGTCGTGAACACCCGGCCCGCGACGCCAGGCACGCCAATCATCCCTCGGCCTTCAACGGAAATCAGCATCAGACCGGTAATGGATGTGACCGTTTTCACGCCGAAATGATGGACGGTGGCTTCCGCCCCGATCACCGTGCCCGGTTTCTCGGGAGCAAAGGTGTTCAGGATGCGAACCGGAATGTTCTCGTCCACGGCGGGCATGATGGTCTTTGGATGGAGAACCTTTGCACCGAAATACGACATTTCGGCAGCCTCTTTGTATGAGACGCGCCCGATTACACTCGCATCTTTCACAATGCGGGGATCTGCCGTCATGACCCCATCGACGTCGGTCCAGATCTGAATCTCACTCGCCTTCACGCAAGCGCCCAAAATCGATGCGGAGTAGTCCGATCCACCGCGGCCGAGCGTCGTCGTAACACCGTCCGGAGTTGAGCAGATAAATCCAGTGACGATAGGCGTGACGCCCGATTTCACCATCTTCGTCAGCTTCTGGCAGCGCTTGCGCGTCTCCTCGAAGTCCACCAGAACAAAATTCGGCTCCTCGCTCGTCACGATCAAATCACGAGCATCCACAGCTTCGGACTCCATACCCAATCCGCTGAGATGGCGCGCGAAAATGGGCACAAGCAGGCGCTCTCCAAACGAACTGATCAGGTCTCGAGACCGTTGACTCATCTCGCGGAGCAACGAAACGCCCGTAAAGACTTTCTGAATTTCTTCCCAGAGCACGCGCTGACTCTCCTGAACCTCGACGGCGGCAGCGCGATCCGTGAACAACTGGCTGATGGCGTGGTCGTGTTTGCTGCGAATTTCCCAGAGCTTATCGTCTCGGGCGCGCACCTGGCCGGTGACCGCCGCCTCCCCTGCACTCAAGAGGGCGTCGGTCACTCCGGACATTGCCGAGAGCACGACGATTGGAGCGGAGTCTCGCGTGGAATAAACAATTTTTGCCGCCCCCTCGATCTGGGCGACGGCGCCCACAGAGGTTCCGCCGAACTTCATGACAATCATGGGCCATAGCGTAACATGCGGATCAAGGATGGCATCCGTCGTGCTTAATCGACTGCGTGAGACATTGGCTGTGCTGGCTCGGCATGAGCATGCTGTTTTCAGGAACCCTCAGCCGAGCCGCAGCCCAGTCTGAACCGCAGGCGCCGGATCGAATTCAGAACGAACGGCCGTCCGCCGGATGGATTGGACCGTTCCGCTGGGCGACGGCTCAACCGGGAAGACTGTTGAACTGGTCGTTGCTGGCGCTCGAAAACAGCAGACTGGCGTCACGCCGAACCTTCAGCGCCTCCTCACCGGACAACGTTTCCAAAATGTTCCGTCCCTTTATTGGTCAAATGGGGCCTGGAGCAGGACTCGGCGGAGGCGTCCGGGTTTATCGGCCCGTCTTCAATACGGAGATACAAGCAACGGCGGGCGTCACGTCAAGACTGTATCAGCGATACTCGCTCTGGTGGTCCAAGAGCTTCGGCCATCTGAGAGCCGGACCAGAGGCCGCGTATCTGTATTCGCCGCAGGAAGAGTTCTTCGGCCGAGGACCCGACAGCGTCCGCGATAGCCGCTCGAATTATGTGTTGAAACAGCGGCGCGCAGGCTGGCTCACAGAAGTCCATCTTCGTGAAGTTCGCGTTCGGCACGCGTTTCGTCTTCTCAGGGCGGACATCGGACCAGGAACCGACTCCGAGGCCCCCACCCTCCAGGAAGTCTTTCCGGACGAAGCTGGCAATTACGGCCCCAGCCGATGGCTGTCCAACGAATTCGCCGTTGTCATTGACCATCGCGACACTGCCACCGATCCGCGAGATGGCGGGGCTATCGAGTGGAGTGCGGCTTTTAACCACCGTCTTGGTCAGGCGGCCGGCGCCTACACGACGGTGCGAGCTTCCGGAACCCTCTATCTGCCGTTGAGCGAAGAGCGTGAGCACGTCATTGCAACCCACGTCGAAGCGGTCCATAACATTTCAAAATCGGACATCCCGCTCTTTGATCAGCCCTTCCTCGGCGGTGAGTCCAGCCTGCGCGGTTTTCGCACTGCGCGCTTTCGGGACCGTGACAGCGCCGCCGGCACTGTCGAATACCGTTATCGCGTCTGGCGCTACCTGGACGCCGTCCTGTTCGGCGACGCCGGCCAGGTATATGCCAATCTCTTTCAGGACATTGGCAAGCATCGCCTCCACTATGATGCGGGTATCGGCGCCAGGTACAGAGGCCCGTTGCTAAGCTTTCAGTTGAGCGTCGGCGAGAGTCGAGAAGGCGCCCATATGTTCCTGAGCTTCGGACCGTCATGGTAGGCGCAGGAATCTGGCTATCCATCATTTTCGTCGGGTTGACGCTGACGCCCCGCTTTCCCCCCGTGATCTGGAATGACCACGACAGCCGGAACATCCCGGAACCGGCCGAACGGCGCATTTCCACGGCTTACGACTTCCTCAGCTCCACTTTCGGCGCCCCTCTCGCCAAGGCGTTCCACTTCCCCAGACATATTTCCCGATTGGCGGGAAGAGTTACCGAAGCGCAAAACACCAATGGAGTCGACGAGGTTCCCAATTCATCCTGGTTCACAAATCGAATTTTCATGCGCGCGCTCTCTCATGAGCAGGTCGTGCAAGATCCCAACGGCGATGCTGCGCCTTCCCAAACTGGGTTCTGGACGATCGTCGCATGCAAGGACACCGGGCTTTCACCCGGCGTCCGCATTAAGGACGAAAAGGGCGACGTCTACCTCCTGAAGTTCGACCCAGCGGAATATCCCGAGATCTCCACTGCGGCTGAAGTGATTGGGTCGCGAGTCTTTTGGGCGGCCGGCTATAACGTGCCCTCAAACTCGATTGTGGTCTTTAAGACAAGCAAACTCCGACCGGGTCCGAACGTCAGCTGCGACCTGTCCAGGCTGCCGAAGCAGTCCGATGGCGACTACCGGGCGGTGGCAAGCAAGTTCCTCGACGGAATACCCAAGGGGCCGTTTTCTTACGCGGGCTGGAGGAAAGACGATCCCAATGATGTCATTCCTCACGAGAACCGCCGCGAACTGCGGGGCCTTCGAGTGATCGCTTCGTTCATCAATCACAACGACATCAAACAGCTCAACACCCTCGACATGTATGTCGAACAAGATGGCAGGAAGTTCTTAAAGCATTACTTCATTGATTTCGGAGCAACTTTGGGAAGCGCCACGGTTGCAAGCAAGGGTGCGCAGGAAGGGTACGAATACATCTTCGACATTGGCGAGATTGTCAAAAGCACGCTGACGCTTGGGATCCATAGACGGCCGGAAAGCCATGCGTCCAAGGTGGTTCACCCTTCGATCGGTTTCCTGGAGAGTGATACGTTCGAGCCGGGCCGCTGGAAAGCGAATCAGCCCATCGCTCCTTTTCAAAACATGACAAATCGCGACGGGTACTGGGGGGCCAAAATCGTCGCCGCTTTCACGGACGCAAACATTCAGGCGCTCGTGAAAACCGGTCAGTACAGCGATCCAGCCGCAGAAGCCCAGCTGGTCGACATTTTGAAAAAACGGCGGGATCGAATCGCCAACCACTGGTTTCGCCGCGTTGCACCTTTGGATCGGTTTCGATTTGAGGGCGGCCGGCTCGAATTCGACGACCTTGCGGTTCAGGGCGGCTATGACTGCGCCGAATGTGTCTCCAACAAAATCCAAGCGGAAGACGACAGAATACGCATCACGCGCTCGTCGCC
>CAZIPZ010000198.1:0-7230 GCA_964541075.1 uncultured Solibacteraceae bacterium
CGGCGCTTCAGCGCAGGGGCATGGAGCGCGGGACGGCGTTTATCCTGATTGTGCTTTCTACCGTTGTTGGCATCAGCGTTCTGCTGACGTTCGCGCCTTCATGGCTGAGATTGGAATCACTGGCGGGATCCAGTGATAGCTTCACTGACCGTATAACGCAGCAGTTGAACGAAATGGAGCGATGGGCGCATTCGAGATTCCCGATGATCCGAAATATCAACCTAGCGGAACAGGTCAGCACCAGAGCTGCGGTGTTCGCCGGACACTTTTTCGAAACGTTGCCGGCGCTGCTGACCAGCTTGGCAATGAATCTACTGCTCGTGCCGTTCATTGCCTATTTCATGATCCGAGACGGCAAGAACCTCAAACGTCATTTAGTGCAGCTCGTCCCGAACCGGTATTTTGAAATGTCATTGATCATGCTTAACCGAATCGATCATCAGATCGGAGGCTACCTGAGGGGACGATTGATTGAATGCATGCTGGTTGCGGTAACGCAGGTGATTGCCATGGGAATCGCAGCGATATTCGTTCCGCAGGAACAGATCCTGTTTATCTCCTTCGTATGCGGTTTGACAAATCTGATTCCCTACGTCGGACCGCTCCTTGGGACTCTCTTTGGAGCTCTTCTCTATCTGGGAACCGGTCTTCCGTTGTCGGCCATTGGCGGATTGGTTGTCGCATCAACCGTGGCGCACATCGTCGACAACATATTCATTGCGCCGGCGGTGCTTTCCCACAACGTGGACCTCCATCCCCTGTCCGTTGCATTAGTCCTGGTGATTGGCGGAGAGATGTTGGGTGTACTCGGCCTACTTATTGCAATTCCTGTAGCGTCGACCATTAAAGTCATCGCGCAGGAGTACTATGCAAACTACCAGATGCAGGTTCGCTGACTACTTTGCGCTCTCCCATAAGCCGGTGCTCATGTATCTCTCGCCGATATCATTCAAGAGTGTCACGATGACACCCTTGCCGACGCGTTTCGCGGTTTCATAGACGCCGTGCATATAGGCGCCTGAAGATTGGCCGGCAAAGATCCCATACCGTGACAGGAGCGCGCACATTTTTGCAGCCTCGGTGCTGGAAACTCGAACCTTTTTATCGACGACCGAAACATCGAGGATCTTGGGAATGATGTCACCCGGGTTCTCCAAGGGCTTTAAGCCTTCAATGCCCGGAAAATCCTCTGGAACAATCTGGACGATTTCGATGCCAGGAACGTCTTCCTTCAGACGCCGCCCTACGCCGGTGATCGTGCCTCCTGTGCCGATGCCTGAAACAAAGTGGGTGATCGCTCCCCCCGTCTGGATGAGGATTTCCGGCGCAGTCGTGTGATAGTGTGCGAGCCAATTGTTCTCATTGGCGTACTGGTCGCAGTGAAAATAACGGTCCGGCGCACGTTCGTGAATACGGTGCCCCTCTCTTAGAGCTTCATCGTACCCTTCCATGGGATCCGTCTGAATCAACGCCGCCCCATGCGCCTGGATTCGGAGCTTTCTTTCACGGCTCGCGTTTCCGGGGACTACTATGTTCACAGGCACTTTCATCATCGCTCCGAGCATGGCGTAGGCAATTCCGGCGTTGCCCGAACTCGAATCCAACACGATCTGCCCTTTGCCAATCTTTCCCGCGATAAGCGCTTCAAGCAGCATTCTGCGGACGGGACGATCCTTCAAGCTTCCACCAGGATTGGCAAATTCGGCCTTAGCGAAAACCCTCACTTCAGGAAACTCTTCCTTGAAGCAAAGAATCTCCACTAGGCGCGTATTTCCGATGAGGTCTAAGGCGGGATATTGCTTATGAAACTCGGTGTAGCGCTCTTCTATGGGGATCTTGGCGAATGGATCCATAACTGGACAGTTGTATCACAATTAGAGGTATCCTTGTGGCGTCATGAGGTTCATTATCCGGAGTATTCTGCTTATGTCCCTTGGTGTCCCGGTCTCCGAAGCGCAAGATCGTCCCATCGACTACACGATTTCATTGCCTGCTCCCCAGACGCAAATTGTCGACATCCGAATGCTCGTTCGGAATGTCGCTACTCCTAGTTTAGAGGTGGCCCTTCCGGTTTGGCGGCCCGGTCGATATGCGGTGCTCGATCCGGCGGGAACTGTGCGGAATGTTCGAGCCGCAACGCTGCGAGGCGCTCGGCTGTCCGTGGAAAAAACCGACAAGACCACGTGGAAAGTGACGACGAACGGCGCCAAAGAAGTCGCAATCGAATACACGGTCTATGCGAATTCACTTGGGGACCGCACGAGGCACGTGGACGACACCCATGCGTTTCTTTCCGGTGCGACGGTTTTCTTTTACGTTTCAGGCCGCCGCAATGACGCAGTCGCAGTTCACGTGAAAGCGCCGAAAGATTGGCGCGTCGCAACTGGTCTCGAACAAGCTGGCGCTGATTCCAATACCTTCCTGGCGCCAAGCTATGACGTCCTCATTGATTCTCCCCTGGAAATCGGAATCCACGACGTTTTGAAGTTCGAAGTCCGTGGGAAACCCCATGAAGTCGCCCTCTGGGGACAAGCAAAGTACGATCGCGAACGGATCAAAAGGGATTTTGCCCGGATTGTGGAAGAGCAGAGCGCGATATTCGGCGATATGCCGTACAAGAAATACGTGTTCCTAGTACACATCGATGCCGAAGCACGGGGGGGAACCGAGCACCTGAATTCGACAATCATGCAGATCTCGCGACGTTATCTGGAAGATCCGAAATCCTACGCAGACTTTCTGGAACTTGTCTCGCATGAAATGTTCCACACATGGAATGTAAAGCAACTCCGTCCGGCCGGCCTCAGTCCTTACGACTTTTCCAAGGAGAACTACACGGACCTCCTTTGGATGTCTGAAGGCGCTACAAGCTACTACGAAGGCCTGGTGCTGGTGCGCGCCGGGCTAAAGACTCCGGACGATCACCTTAAAGCGCTCGGAGACGAGATCGATCGGCTGCGGAACAGGCCTGGTGCGGCCGTGCAAAGCGTCGCCGAATCGTCGTTCGATGCGTGGATCAAGTTCAATCATCCGACGCCGGATGACGTGAACTCCACAGTGTCGTTCTATGACAGCGGCGCCCTTGTAAGCCTGCTTATCGATTTGGAAATTCGAGCGAAAACTGAAAACAAGGTCTCTTTAGATGGAGTGCTGGCGGATATGTACAAACGATTTCCGCTCTCCGGCCCAGGATTCACGACGGATGATTTGATCGAGGCGCTGGAGAAGCATTCTGGTTCTGACTTTCGCGGATTTTTCGAACGATACGTCTCGGGGGCCGTCAGATATCCATTTGAAGACGCGCTGAACGCGGTCGGGCTTGAGTTGACCCTGCACACTGAAAAGGACGCCCCGTCGACCAAGTCATACATCGGCCTGAATGTTCAGGATCGAAACAACGCACTCACAGTGCGATCAGTGCTTTCTGACGGACCTGCATATGCCGCTGGAATTATTGCAGGGGATGAAATTGTTGCAGTGAACGGACACAGGGTTTCTTCGTCCGAATTCCCTCAGGAGGTCGAACGGCTGAACGTCGGCGATACTGTTCGCCTACACCTCATGCGCCGCGATCGACTCCGCGTGATCGATGTGACTCTTTCCGGCAGGGCCGCAGGAAAATGGCAGGTCCGGCGCCTCAAGAATCCGACAGAAACGCAGAAAGAGGCTTACAAGTCCTGGCTAAAGCAAGCTTGGTCGCAATAGACGTCCATCCCTAATATTCCGCAAACCATAAAGCCTATGAAGAACCTGGAGCGGCTTGTTGAACCGTTTGTGTTCGTTGTTTTTGGCGCAACGGGGGATCTAAGCCGGCGAAAATTGCTCCCTGCATTCGACCATCTTGCAATGCTTGGATATCTGCCGCCAAAATTCGCCGTTGTGGGGGTTTCCCGCACCTGTTTGGACGATCAAGCATTTCGCGAACTCGCACAGGACGCAATCAACGCTCATCGCCGAAGCGAAGGAATTCAACCAGGACAATCTTCAGTGGTTCCTTTCCTTTTCCATCAGACCGGAGACATCCTCGATCCAGACCTCTACCAGTCGCTGAGGCAAAGGCTGCACGACCTCAATCGCGAACTCGGACTGGACGACCATCGTCTGTTCTACCTCGCGGTTGCGCCGTCGCTATTCCGGACCGTCGTTCAGAACCTTAGCGTTCTGGGGATGTTTCGTCGAACCAGCGACCAAGCCTGGGCGCGTGTCATTATCGAGAAGCCTTTTGGGCACGACCTGGAAAGCGCTAAAGACCTTAACAGATGCATTCAAAAGGTGCTCACCGAGGATCAGATTTATCGAATCGATCATTACCTTGGGAAAGAAACCGTCCAGAACATACTGACATTTCGCTTTGGCAATTCGATATTTGAGCCCCTGTTTACGCGTGATCTTGTCAAGAGCATTCAGATAACCGTCGCAGAAACCGAGGGCATGGAGGGTCATCGCGGCGCGTACTACGACTCCGCCGGCGCCTTACGGGATATTGTTCAAAACCACATGCTGCAGTTGCTGTGCCTGATCACCATGGAACCGCCGGCAACGTTCAGCGCAGAGGCGATTCGTGATGAAAAAGTGAAGGTGCTTCGAGCGCTGCTAAAATTAGATCCCGTGCAGGCAGCTGCGAACGCCGTTCGCGGCCAATACCGCGGCTATCGCAATGAACCCAACGTGTCCTCATCGTCGAATACGGAAACATTTGTCGCCGTTCGGACAGCTATTGAAAACTGGCGTTGGTCCGGGGTGCCAATGCTGCTTAAGACAGGAAAGAGGCTCAAAGAGCGGGCCACGAATATCGTTGTCGAATTCAGAAGTGTACCGCACTGCGTATTCCGTGAATTCAGCGAATGTCCTCCTAATCCGAACGTCCTTGTCCTTCGAATCCAACCGAACGAAGGGATTGGATTGAGCTTCCAGGCGAAGAAACCCGGCGCGCGCATGATGCTGCAGGACGTCCAGATGGATTTTCATTACGGGCAATCCTTCGATGAACGCTTGCCAGAAGCCTACGAAAGGCTGCTGCTCGACGCGCTCAGAGGAGACCCATCACTCTTCATCCGTTCGGATGAAGTCGAATTGGCCTGGGAATTTGTTTCACAAATTCAAGAAGGCTGGAAGAATCAGCCCGCGCCGGATTTCCCCAACTACGAACCTGGGACGGATGAGCCTGAAGAAGCAAATCGTCTCTTTAGGTCAGACCACAGTTTGCGCCAGTAAGAAAGTTCCACCGGCGGAGGATTGTCCACGTCTCCATACCTCTTGTTCTTGGCAAGCTGCTTCACCGTATCCTGGTAGGCAAAAACATCGCAACGGATGCAACGCAGAAGAGGAACGGAAACTTCAAGTATCGGAACAAAAAGGTGATCCGAAGATTCGCAAATCGGGCGATCGCTCATCAATGCCGGAAATATAACACGCGTCCGACATCCCGCAGAAGCGCTAAGCAAAGCGCCTGGATGCATGCAAAAAGATCGCTTACCCACCGGAAATCCTCAATGTGGAAGAAGGCATAAGGTCTGGTGGAATTCCATTGACCCGCTGGCGCCGGGCCGACCTGCACAATGACGCTTTGGAACCTCAGCGCGTCTCTTCGCCGGACCTTGATCGAACAAAATCTACGGGCCAATCACAGCGTTATTTAATCGGCGTCGGATAGTAAGGACGCGAGCCGGAAGGGCAGCTTCACTGGTCCGCGGACCGACGATCGGGAATGGCGCCTTTGTTGCTCCACTGAATTGCAGTTGCGTTCGGATTAGAAAGCCCGGAAGTTCTTGGGTGCGGTGGAAAGGATGAAGGCGCGGTGAATCGGTGGCTCGGAATGACAGCTGGCGTCATCATAGCGGCTGCACTAATTTTGTTGTTGGTGGTGGGGCCCAAGACGGGCAATGTGGAAAATCTCAGAAATATCCTCCTTTCATATGGTCCGTGGGCTATCGCCATCTCTGCGGGCTTGATGGTGGCGCAAGCCATCATTGCACCGCTGCCCGCAAACGTCATTGTCATTACGAACGGCCTCGTGTTTGGACCTTTTTGGGGATGTATCTTGTCTTGGGCAACCACTGTTCTCGGGGCGTCTTTATGCTTCCTGTTGTCTAAAACGTTAGGTAAAAGGTTCGCCTTCAAAATCGTCGGCAATTCACTAAACACAGCGGAGGCATTCTTCAAACAATACGGTTTACATGCCGTTTTCGTCGTTCGCATCATGCCGTTTGTACCTTTTGACGCCGTCAGCTACGGGGCAGGACTCGTTGGCGTCTCCTATTTCAGGTTCCTGATCGCTACAGCAGTCGGAATCATCCCTTCAATGATCGTATATTCGTATATTGGCAAAATGATTGCAGGCGTTTATTGGTGGGTATTGGTTGGCATTCTGAGTGTGTCGCTTCTTGCTGTTATCAGCGCCTCTTTCTTGCTTCGGAAACCGAAGAGTCAAGTCATCATCACGAAAATAGCTGCATAAACCCGTTCTGATCGACCGGCTCAGGCGCGGTTTCCTTTGTCTCCTCCCTGTTTGGTCAAGAAGAAGATGAGATCGGATTTCGTAATGATGTCGAATCCGTTCGGCTGCTTGATCAGGATGGCTGGTGTTTGACTGTCCATGTGAAAGGTGATCTCGTTTAGCGATGAGTCTTCCGATAGGACTGGAAAAGGCTTTTCCATGTGCTCAGCAACAGGACGCCGCTTGGCATGAGGATCGGAAACCAGGATAGCCAGAATTCTAGCTTCGCTGATGCTGCCAACAACTTCCCCGGCTTCGATGATCGGCACTTGGGAAATATCGTGCTTCCGCATGAGATTTACAGCGTCCTCAACCGTAATGCCTAGCGGTATCGACACCAGTTTCCCATCGCGGCGAGCCTTCTCCCGGACCACCTGGCCAGCGCGCATATTGATCTGGGATTCGAGGAACTGGTTCTCTTTCATCCAATTGTCGTTGTAGACCTTGCTTAGGTATCTAGTCCCGGAATCGGGAATGATGACGACCATCACGTGCTCTTCGGTGAGAAGCGCGGCGCATTTCAGGGCGACATGCAGCGCGGATCCAGATGATCCTCCCGCAAAGATGCCTTCCGTTCTTGCGAGCAGGCGTGTCATAAGGAAAGAGTCCTTATCGCTGACCGAGTGGATCTCATCGATAACAGAAAAGTCCACATTGCCAGGCTTCTCGTCCTGCCCGATGCCCTCAACCTTATACGGTTGCGCTTGGGGCTTTCTACCCGTGCGAAACATTTC
>CAZIPZ010000199.1:0-7149 GCA_964541075.1 uncultured Solibacteraceae bacterium
ACCGGGTGTACGACACTCTGCACGGCGCCCGCGAAGCGCGGCGCGGCAAGCACGAAGAAAAGTGCGTCGGCCTTGTCGGCGGCCAGATTGCTGCAGCAGATGTTCTCGAAGATGTGCAAGCGGTGCTTCACGAGCAGAGTGCCGTGCACGGGTCCGCAGGCGAGCAGGAAATCGGTGAAGGAGCCGCCCCGGCCGCGCACGGAGGCGTGGAGGCGCAGCGTCGCGCCCGCTGGCGGGAAAGCGAAGCCGAGCGGCGCGTTGCGGCTATCCGCCTTCGCGCCGGCCGGTCTGGCGTTCAGTGAAGAACCCAAGCGCGACGTCGCGCTTGGGTTCCTCCAGCTTCCGTATCGAAGCTCAGGCGGTGGTGCGCAAACAGGTCATTGCTGAATTGCAGGCGCAGTTCGACATGAAGATCGAAGAAGCCAATCGCTTAAGGTCGCGGCAGGAGCGCAAACATCTGGACGAATCGGAAGAATGGGAAGCCGAACGCCGCCGTACGAAAAAGCATATCGCTTCACTCGAGGAGCAGTTGAAAGAGGCCAAGGAAGCTGCATTCAAGGCGAACCGAGCGAGCGGACGCACTGGCGAGAAATAAGGGGAAGTGAGGAGGAGGGGAAATAACGCACCCGTTTTCCCCCTCCTTCCTCCATAGGAGACGTATGAATCAAGCGACGTATCAGGATGCGGACCTCATCCTTAAGCTTTACGATATGCGGCGAGAGCCCAGGCTTCGGACCGCGCGTGCATGGTTCATGGAGAACTTTTCGGCGAATTCATTCGCCGAGGCGATAGAAAAATTTCCTCCAGGCAGCGATCACAACGCCTACTATCGAATGGTTGGAACGTATTGGGATATGGCTGCATCGTTTGTCGTACGTGGCATTGTTCACGACGAGCTCTTTTTCGAATCTAACGGTGAAATGCTCATCGTTTGGGAGAAATTGAAGGGTTTTGTCGAAGACCTCCGGCGAGTCCGAAAAAATCCTCTTCTCTACCGTAATCTCGAAAGGGGTGCGCAGCGGCATATCGAATGGCTCAATCGAAATTCTCCGGAAGCTTACGAAGTAATCCGTTCTATGGCTGCTCCGAAGAGGTAGCCGTCCGGAATATGTAATCCCACAACGGCGTAGTCACGCCGAAACAATTCGTTTGATCGACGAAGTGATGTTGAAAATGACGGCGTCGCTGCCGGCCAATGAGCCACGATGCGGCAGCACCCGTGTGCACGCGATAATGGACGAGTTCGTAGTACAGGAATCCCGCCCAAATACCGGTCATAATCCCTGCGGCGTGAGACCAGCTTCCCAGGCCCAGATACATCAAAACCAGCAGCAGCGCGGATATAACGAGGCCGTAAGAGGTATGAACCAGGATCTTGTCGGGGTCGCGTGGGGCCGCATGATGTCTGAGGTGAGATGCATTAACCAGCCGGCGCAGCAGGGTGTTTCTCACTTCGACGTGGAACACGAACCGATGCAGGCCATATTCGAGTAGAGTCCAAAGCAAAAGGCCAATAGGTAAAAGCCAATACAGATCAACGGCAGCTCCCGTTGCTTTCACGAGAATGAGCGAAAGCAGGGGAAACATCCAAAACGAGCTGAAGCGAACCAGCCGGTCTTTCCACGTCATATTTCTATTGTAAAGGCGAGGGGCATGCCTCGTCAGCCCGCTGCGGAAGCGCTGGTGTCCTACGAACCCGTCAAGCGTTCCACTCAGTGGAACCCAAGGGCGCGCGCGATTCCTTCTAGATACACAAATTGAACAGTTCAGGATGGCAGGGCAAATGCATTTCTCAGGAAGCGGACTGTTACGAGAGGAAGGTTAAGAATGAAAAGACTCTTCATGCAAGGGGCGCTGATGCTTGCGACAATCGCGGTCTCAGGGTCCGGAGCGTTCGCTCAAAAATATGAATTGCATCCTTATGTAGGTGGAATGTTCCTGACGGATTTCAGGGCTGCTCCCGATCAAGTGGGTCGCTTCGATTTCAAGAACCCAGGCGTGTTCGGCATAAAGGGCGGAGGTTTTCTAACTCAGGACTTCATGCTCGAAGGCAACGTCGGATATGTCAATCAGTTTGAATTTCGGCACAACCTCGATCCGAAAGTCTATGCGATCCAGTGGGAAGCTTTGGGATCGTACAACTTCTTTCCTGCACGCTTCGCCGGCGCCTACCCCTATGTCAGTGCTGGAATTGGCGGACTTACACTGAAGGCAAGAAACCAGATGGACTTCGATGATTCGGACACGGTCGTCTATCCCGTACAAGTGGAGCCAAGACAGAACGGCGGGCCATTCCCAACGACAATTGTTCCGTTCACAATTCAAGACAACGACACGTTTTTCACATTCAGCTATGGCGGTGGTGTGAAGGGGCAGCGGTTGTGGGGGCCTCTCGGTCTGCGGGCGGATTTTCGCGGACGAACGATGCCGAATTTCTATCAACACCGTGCTGTGCACGCGTTCGAAATGACCGGCGGTGTTCTGGTCAGTTGGGGTGAGCGGTAAACCCGGTATTTCAAACTTCTTCAATTCGCTTCACTACATGCCGATGGCCGCGATTGCGCGGCGATCGGCATTTATTCTTGCGCCCGTCTGATCAGACGTATAATTCCGGTGTTCGAAAGGAGGCGCACCTTGAAGATCATCATCGGAATTTTATTGGCGGTTGCGGGCGCACAGACGCAGCCGGGGAGTGGCAAAGTGCCGGAAGCCCTGAATTTCACAATGAACAGCATTGACGGAAAGCCGGTCAACCTGTCCAAGTATCAAGGAAAGGTTGTCATGATGGTGAACGTCGCCAGCGAGTGCGGGTACACACCTCAATACAAGGGCCTTCAGGACCTGCATCGAAAATATTCATCGCAAGGGTTGAGCATTTTGGGTTTTCCTTCGAATGAGTTCGGCGAGCAGGAGCCGGGCACGAACGCCGAGATCGCCGCTTTCTGCAAACAGAACTATGGAGTCGAATTCGACATGTTTTCGAAGGTTATGATTACCGGAAATTCTCAGGCGCCGCTCTATAAGTATCTGACATCGAAACAGACGAATCCGAAGTTTGCGGGAGAGGTTGGCTGGAACTTCGAAAAATTCCTGATCGGGCGCGACGGACAGGTTATCGCGCGCTTTACTTCCGAAGTAGAGCCGTCCTCCCGTGAGATGATCAGCGCCATCGAGACTGCATTATCGAAGAAGTGAAAATTGTAATTGTTTGTCTCGCCGCAGCGCTCAGCGCTGCGGCGGGCGCCTTTGAGATCCCTGCCGGTTCGATTGTTCATGTCCGCCTGACGACTCCTGTCTCGAGTATCAGTTCACAGCCCGGAGACCGTGTGGAAGCGATAGTCATCAGTCCACGGTCTCCAGACCGCATCGTTGGAACGGTGTGCAAGGTTGCATCAGCAAAAACAGCACAGCAAGCATTCCTGGAAATTCAATTCGATGGCGCGCGCCTGATCGAAGTCGATAACGCGCGTGAATCCGTGACCGAAGAGCGGATTACGGGGATTGTTGCTTCACAGTCACTGACGGCAAGAATAGATCAAGGATTGGAGAAACTGGCCGAGCGAAACAGCGACATCGGGGCGGTTCTGCAGACATTGAAGGGTTTGTTGATCAGAGATGTCGATCCGGAGATCGTTTATCCGGCGGGCGTCGAGATGACTCTTGAATTGACCACATCTCGTCCTGGAGAGCCGCCGGAAACCGAACGGCGGCCGGACGCGAAGTTGCTCAGCCTCGTCGCCCGCCAGCCGCTGCGGACAATCGCGGAGCGACCGGCGCTGCCCTCCGACCTGACGAATCTCATCTTCATTGGATCGGGGGCGAGCGTTGATGCGGCATTTCGATCGGCGGGTTGGACGCCGGCCGCCAAACTCACGACGGAGTCGATCCTCGAAACCACGCGAGCGATCATCGAATCCAGGGGCTACCAAGAGGCGCCGGTGTCGACGCTACTGCTGGACGGGCGACTTCCCGATTTGGTTTTTCAGAAGATGAATAACACCTTTGCCAAAAGACATCATTTGAGGATCTGGCGAGCCCGTGAAAATGTTGATGGCAGGGAAGTGTGGATTGGGGCGGCTTCGCATGATATCGGAATGGCCTTCGCGTCTGATGAACGCACGTTCTATCACACCATCCATCCTGAAATCGATCGGGAGCGCAAGAAGGTGATGGATGACTTGATGCTTACGGGGCAAGCCGAGATGCTTGGCCTTGCAGACCGGCCTTCCGCGCCTCGAGAGACAACGAACGCGACCGGAGACCGAATTGTTACGGACGGCAGGGTCGCCATCTTGCGACTGTCTCAAAGACTATGAAGTTGGCGTAAGGTTGGATGCGACATCCGTCGCGTAGGCTTTCATTGCAGGAATAACGCCGGCGATAACGCCGATGCCGACCATTCCTGCCGGCGCGATCCACAGGATAGGATCCGCCTTCATGACGTCGAGCACAACCCCGGTTTGAGCGCGGACGACATAGCTGGCGCCGGCCAAGATAGCGGCATAAACCGCGTATCCGACACCCGCGCCGAATCCCGCAATCGTAGCTGATTCCAGCACGATCGCCGCAAAGACTGTGGAGCGCCGCGCGCCAAGCGCGCGAAGGATTGCGAATTCGCGCCGCCGTTCGTTGATCGTGTTGGAGATGCTCGCGAGAATCGACCCTGCTGCAACGACAATCACGAGATAAGCCACCAATTCAAGAATCCGGTTCACCCATCCGATTTTGTCGAAAAGATCCGCCATCACGCGACCGATGGGCCAGGCCAGAGTGGCCGCTGAACCCTGACGATTGATCTGTTGGTTGAGGAAAAAACCGGCCTGCGCTCCGTTGAATTTGAGCATGACTGCGCTCACTTCTTTGACTTCGTCGGGAATTTCCTGATCAGGCTCCGGTCTGTAGGGCGTTCCTGCACCGCGAAGAACGTGCCCGCCCATGTGAAACACACCGTCAATGGGTATCCAAACAACTTTGTCGGATGGGCTGTTGGTGGCGTCAAGCACACCTGTGATCGTGTATTGATCCTCGTGTTTCTGTTCTTCGTCGTAAATGATGCCGTGATAAGGAAGGATCGTGTCCCCGGCGCTCAATCCGGTCTTTTCCGCGACGTAGCTGCCGATCACTGCCTCACGCGCGCTAGGGTCAAATGCGCGGCCCTCCTTGAATGTGAACCTTCGGTCTTTCGTATACTCAAACTGAGTAAAAATCTCTTCTGTCGTTCCGACGACTCGGAAGCCGCGGTAGTTGTCTCCCACGGCGTAAGGGATGGCCAGAGCAACCATGGGATTGTTCTTCATTCCCGTATACATCGTCCACGGGATGTTTCCGGGAGACGTCTCGAGATGAAAGATCGTGTTGAGCACGAGCTGAAGCTGGCTTCCGCGCGCGCCGAGTACAGCGTCGAATCCCACTGGACCGCCGATGAAAGCCTCGTACGTTTGGGTCTTGATGGCGAACACGGACATCACCAGCCCGGAGGCAAGAGCAACCGAACCTATCGTAATGACTGTGGAAAGCACATGTTGGCGAAGGCTGCGGAACACGATGAAGAAGAGGCCGCCCACAACCTTAAGAGCCATCACCGAGTCTCCGTCGCCGGCAGCGAACCCTCCGTCGCGACCATTTCGGCGCCTGCGACGCGGTTGATGCGTTCCAAATACTCCACTACCTCGAACTGGGCAAGCACATTGGAATCATGGCTAACCACAAGCAAGGCAGAACCGCTTTCATCGGCGATCTCGCGCATGAGCGCGATCGCTTCCTCCGATCTTCGACGATCCAGGTTTCCTGTAGGTTCGTCCGCAAGAACCAGCTTGGGACGGTTTGCAAGAGCTCGCGCGAGGGCGACACGTTGCTGCTGTCCGACCGACAGTTGCGATGGTTTATAGTTCATTCGATCTTTCAGCCCGACGCGTTCAAGCAACTGTCGCGCAACAGCGGGGTTGGGGCCGCCGCCGAACATCATTCCGAGCATGACGTTCTCGAACGCGGAATAGCCCTGCAGGAGATTGAAAGTCTGAAATACATAGCCCAAAACTCGTGCACGGAGGCGGTCGCGCTTGCCTTCAGAGAGTTTTTCCATCTGTTCGCCGTCGAGAGTAATCTTTCCCGCGTCCGGCTGGAGAATGCCCGCAATGAGATTGAGAAATGTTGTTTTGCCCGATCCGCTGGAACCGCTGAGTGCGATCTGCTGGCCGGCCTGAATCGTGAAGCGTGGGACGTTGATGATGAGCTTCACTTCTCCATCAGGAGTTCGATAGCCCTTTTGGAGGTTGGCTACCTCAAGGAGGAGAGACATGGAACTACCTGTTCGCCGTCAATTGCTGGTGCCTTGGTAGGCTATGGCCACGCCCTCGATTCGATAGAAGCTGTCCACGTTGTTATTCATGATTACTTCACCGATACGAAGCGTCCCATAAAGGATGAATGGATCGTATTTGGTAAACGCGGTCTTCTTCGCCATGACCACGTCCACCCAACTATTGGGGAAACCGAATATGCCGTAGCAGCAGGTGTCCACAGAGTCGACGAGAACGAAATGCGAAACACCGGTCGCATCGAAGTCGATCGGCATCATGTAGCCCCGAATCGCGACCTTTTGGCCGTTGAGCTTCCGGACGGCGTCCGGAATCGGGAAATTTCTCGGCGTCAGTTTAGTCCCTGGAGGCGGAAGGTTGGGATAGTCAAAGCTGTTCAGCATTTTGAACGTGACCACCGTCGGGTACTCCTTCGCCCACTTGGCCATCTGGCTCGGAGGGACAATCGTGGACGGATCTCCCTTTTGAGCCATGGCGGGATTCGATCCGGTCATTCCCATCAATAGAAGGACGAATATGATTCTCTTCATGCCTGGCTCCTCGCTCGACGCGGTTTGCGCGAAGTATAACGCAAATCATTGGCATCATTAATCATGAATCCATCTCGGAGATCCCGGCGGGGATAGATCCCATTGCAGTTCACAAATTGGGGACTGTCCCCTCCCCGCAACCCCAAACGAAAGTTGCGGCGAGCGGCAGATGATCCGACGCTATTGTAGTCAGCCGATTTCGAATGAGTTCGGCCTTTTCAATATGCAGCGGCCGTTCGAAATAGATGTGATCCAGATGAAGCAGCGGCAGAAATCCGGGATACGTGCGGCGCCTTTGGACG
>CAZIPZ010000200.1:0-7105 GCA_964541075.1 uncultured Solibacteraceae bacterium
GTGTTTCAGCGCCGCGAGTGGACATGGCGGACATGGCGACCGGCCGCTTCGAGTTCGTCCATAACGTGCACGTACCGGGTATGCTGCATGGCCGCGTGGTTCGCCCACCTGTAGTGGGCGCGACCGTCGGCGGTGTTGACGAACAATCGATCAGCGGAATGCCGGGAGTTGTCAAGATCGTTGTAAAGAAAAACATGGTCGGTGTTGTTGCGGAGAAGCCATGGCAGGCAGTTCAGGCCGCTGAAAAGCTCAGGGTCGGTTGGTCCGGTGCGGCCAATCTCCCGGGTCAGAACGATTTCTATAACTGGCTGCGAAGCCATCCCGTCAGACGTGACACATTGATTGTCAACTCCAAGGACGTGGACGCCAAGCTGGCAGCCGCCGCATCGCGAATGAAGTCGACGTATTTCTATCCCTATCAGATGCACGGATCCATCGGCAGTTCCTGTGCAGTGGCCGACGTGAGCGGCGGAAACGCGACCATCTGGTCATCGACTCAAGCCGTCTATCCGCTGAAAACCAGCACATCATTGGTCCTTGGTCTTTCGCCACAGAACGTGCATGTTATCTACGTACGCGGTTCGGGATGCTACGGTATCAACGGTTCGGATGCTGTGGCGTTTGACGCCGTCATCATGTCGCAGGCGGTTGGCAAGCCGGTTCGTGTGCAGTATTCACGCAAGGACGAAATGGCATGGGGCGAAAACTACGGCGTCCCATTTGTTGTGGATCAGCAGGTTGGTCTGGACGACAACGGAAACATCATTTCCTGGGATTGCGAAACGTGGTCCGCGACTCGCGGCAATAGGCCGGGGGCCAATGCTCCAGGGAACGTCGCCGCAGGAATGCTGGCGGGGTTTGAGCCGGTTGTTGTTGAGCCACGCGCGGGATCGCCCGAGCCCAGCGTCTGGAATAACGGCAACAATGCCGTGCCTAGTTACTTTGCGGGCTAGGTTGCAGGCAAGGCTAATGGAACCGGCGTTGTCACCAGCGAACGCGTGTTGACGCACGTGATTCCTTCGCCATTTTTCACAGGACCTCTGCGCTCTCCGGGACGCCTGCAGAATTCGTTTGCGCACGAGTCGTTTATTGACGAGGTCGCAGCGCGAGTCAAGGTGGATCCCGTACAGTACCGACTGCGTCACATTCGTGACGAACGTATGAAGGTAGTCATCACGGCCGCAGCAAAGCAAGCCAAATGGGACACACGTCCCTCGCCGAAAGCCTCCATTCCGCGTAGCGGCGTCGTCAGCGGAAGAGGCATGGCGTGCGTGCTGTACGAAGGCGACAACGGATACGTAGCCGTTGTCGCTGAGGTTGATGTCAACCAGGGGACGGGCGCGATCAACGTGAGGCGACTGGTCGTCGCCACTGACGTCGGGCCTATCTCCAATCCCGATGGCTTAAAGAACCAGATCGAAGGCGGCGCGCTTCAGGGACTGAGCCGAACGCTGTCAGAGGAGGTGACATGGGATGAGCGGAACATCACGTCATTTGACTGGGTCGGTTACAAGAGCCTCGACCTTGAATGGGTTGCGCCCGTAATTGAAAGTGTCCTGATCAACCGTTCTGATGGAGAAGCGATGGGCGCCGGAGAAACCGCAATCACCATCGTCGCGGCCGCTGTCGGCAACGCGATCTACGATGCCACGGGCGCGAGAATTCGCCAAGCTCCATTCACGCCGGAACGCGTCAAGGCAGTCTTGTCTGCGGCATGGTCGGCCAACCGCGCATAGCCCTCGGGCTTCAATCTTCGAGGCTCCGGCGGTTGATCTATCGCGGCGGCTTATCTTCCTGGCGGGGACGATAGGGCTTAAGGTCTTCAGCCTGTCTGGTGAGTTCCAGAAGTTCAGCTTCTATCGACTTCACTGCTGCAGGATCGTTCCTCATTTCCTCGAGCCTGATAATCAGCGCAGATCTCTTCCTGATTAAGTCAATCCGGTGGCTTTGCACCTTCCCGACGGCTTCCACGTTTCCTCTCTTCTGTTCTATTCGTTCCTTCAAATACGTATCAAAAAAATGTAAAGAGTCAAAACTCAGCGTCATTCATGCCATACCTCCAATTGCATAATTATTTCCAAAGTCCAACAGGCTCTGAAATCAACGAGATGGGTTTACCACAACAAGAATCTTGTTAGGAAATGCAACCAGGTAGGTTGATACAAGACCGCGATTTACGTGCCACCAAGGGGGGAATGTAGAGCCTAGAGTGACGCCAAGCGGATACCCTGGAGACTATGAATATTTTCCACGGATGGCGACTACGCACTCAATCTCTGTACCCCCGACAGAACGAATTCATGACCTGCGTCAGCGCTGCGTTCAGGCAGAGTAAGCGCGTGAGCAGAAAAGGTTGTTTTTCCTTCATACCCATAAGAGGCCGCGATGCGCCCAAAGAAGTCGGTTGTTGCGATCCGTGGGGAGTCCGGACGAGCAACGATGCCTCGCCCGCCCTGCGTGTTGATGTCACACTCATAGTTGAAACTCATTACCAACGTGCATGCATCCGTTCATCCGTTTAAACAGATCGATCCCTTGTTCGGCATAGCCCGATGTTTTCGTGACCTGCGGGCGCGCACTCGTTGAGACGCGGCCGGGCTGGGGACTTCTTTGGGGGTGGAGTCCAACGCTAACCTGGTTCGCATGGTGGAATTTGCCCTGAAGAGAAGAAGTTATTGCATCCGAACCTGATGCGTTTGTGGGATAGCGGGTGTGTCTCCATCACCGAACTCGGACCACTCGTCCGCTGATGAATACACGAGTAAACGACAGACTTCAGGTGGAGGAGGAATTAAAAGAAATCCGAATTCGCCTGTGGCCAAACAGGAAAATGACAATGACGCCTCCCGATACCAAGAATATGGAGGGCGGCTCCGGCACAGCATTCGACATCTGTACGTTGATGTTGTAGTGGAACGCTGGATCGTCGCCATTCGGAACCAGCAGGTTGTATCGAACCATGAAGCTGTACTGGTGGCCGGATAGAAAGCGGAACGTCGCGGGGCCATCGCCCGACATCATAAAGGCGAGCGGAGTGGAGTCTTGCATCAACACCAGTGACGCGAACTCACCAGGCGCCGCCGTTGGTAGGCCCGAAATCGTCATCACGCCGACGAACGCATCAGGGATCGTGCCGCCAAACCCGGGGTCGAGATAAAAGAACGCCTGCGCGGAAGCATTCACGCTTGCAAAAAGATTGTCGGGAGGATTCTGCGCGGTAAAGGCGCTGGCAAAACCTGAGAAATTAAAGTTGAGCGAATCGCTGCCTAATGCGGCGCCCGGGAACGGCAAGCCGAACTCAAATGTGGTGTGCCCCGTAATGCTCGCCTCGTCCTTCGCGTCTCCGACAGGAGGAGTGTAGGAAGCGGATGACGAAACGCCGTCGACAACCAGAAAACCCGTCGGATCGACTACCTTGATGTCCGCGTCGTTGTTGCTGAGCGTGAGAGGTCCATAGAATCCCGAACCGTCGTCGATCCCATAACCCGCCGTCACATTCATCGTAAGGAGAATTCCGTTAGGCGAGTTCAACTTGATAATGGAATCTGCATATAGGGATCCGGCGTTTAGCGCTAAAACCGCAGCCAATACCAATAGGCAATTTCGCATTGGATTCCTCCCGGATTTCGTCGCCTCTCATTTTTTTCACATTTGGCATTTTGTCAATGACAACGACATGGGTGTCGTTAGCACACGAGTTGGCCGCTTTTGAACCTCGAGCGGTTGAAGCTGCATGCCGGAGGACGGCATGCAGCAGATACCACGGGCGGAGTGGGGGTGAACAATGAAGGTCAAGAAGTGATCCTGCGAGCCATGGCCAAGAAGATCACGTGGTGGCAAGCGGGCGAGATTTTGGGAATCAGCAACCGAAAGATGCGGCGTTGGAAGTGGAAATATGAACACGACGGTTTTAAGGGGCTGCTGGACGGTCGTAAAGGCAGGCCGAACTGGAAGCGAGCGCCGGCAGGAGAAACCGAAAGGATTTTGTCTCTGTACCGTGACACGTATTTCGATTTCAACGTGCGCCACTTTTACGAGAAGGCGAGCCGCGAGCACGGTGTTACGTTCAGCTACACCTGGGTGAAGAATTGCTGCAAGGAGCCGGTCTGGTGAAAAAGAGTCGAGATCGCAAGCCCCACCGAAAACGTCGTCCCCGCCGGCCTCTGCCGGGCATGTTGCTGCACATCCATGGCAGTCATCATCAGTGGTTTCAGGATGACCGATGGTTGGATTTACGCGTGATTTTGGATGGCGCGACCAGTGAGATCTACTACGCCCAACTGGTAGAGGATGAGAATACACGCTCGGTGATGCCGGCCTTGGGGACGTCGTTCCTCGTTAGGGTTGTTTTGCGCTCTCTGCAGTGATCGTGCCCGGCATTTCTTCTACACCCCCAAAGCGCACCAGCATGTGGATCATCGTCAGCTGACTCAAGTTGGACGCGCGATGAAACGATGAAAGAGCTCGGCATTGAAATGATTTTAGCCTATTCCCCGCAAGCGCGTGGTGGAGGAGAGCTCAGCTTCAGCACCTGGCAGGGTCGGTTGCCTCAAGAACTGCGGCTGCGAGCCATCCCGACTCCGAAAGCGGCGAATGCCTTCTTACGGAATGAATACATCCAGCAATTCAATGTACGTTTCACAGTTGCGGCTAAGGAGCCGGGAACCGCTTTCGCTCCGATCGGCAGTCAGGATCTGGATCTCATCTTCTCGATCCAACATGAACGCACCGTTAACAACGACAATACGGTTCGTTTGGCAAACATGGTGCTGCAGATTCAACCGACGATCTGGCGTTCGACCTTAGCCGGTTGCCACGTCACGATTCAGGAGAGACTCGACGGCACGATCGCGATCAGTTACGGCCCACATCTGCTCGGGCGCTACACCGAACTGGGCCAGCCGATTCCTGAAAAACGGATGTCGAAACCGAAACGTTTCACCGGCCCATGAGCAGGTGTGGGCCGGTTTCTTTCTCAACGTGGGCCGGTTTCTTTCTCAACAAGGTGACCTCCGCCGCGCGCTCTGCGCCACGATAATGCTGTGGCTTGATCGTCCTTGCTGCGGTGGCATTAACTTTAAAGAGCAAAGCGGCCAACTCGTGTGCTACAAAAAGCGGCCATCTTCATGTGCTAATAACATGACAACGACATGGGAACGGAATGGTGCGGAGTTTCGCGCAGTTCAGAGATTGCTTTCCCCTAGTGGAACGCACAGCACGGGCGAACTCGATGGCCCATCAGAACGTACTGCGCCCTTTGTGGGGGTGTTCGATAGGGTTGGCGCGTGGGATTCCTTTCAACTAAGGTTCGGGAGCGCTAGTGGAAGGTTTGCGAATGAAAATATGAAATGGGCTGATTAAACCGCAAGCTATTCGTGTGACTATTCTTCAAGCAATCGTCATGTTTCCTACTCGAAGGAATCTCTTACTGTTCTTTCTTTTTTCTGCGAATAAATACCCAAAGTCCAGCAAGTCCTGTTCCGAGGAGGAGGTTCGTATCCGCTTCGGGCACGTCGTGGCTGTTCTCGGTGTTGATCATCAGATTGTCGATTCCAAAATGTTCAGTCTTACCGAGGAATTCCAGACGGGTTACGCCTTCCAGAAATTCGTAAATACCGCTAGCCACTCTTTGGTCTTCGACATTAGCGGATTGTCTGTCGAACGACAGGATCGTCTCGCCATCTGCTTTAAACGTAAACGCAGGAACAGAACATTTCTTTGATCTCTTGCAGTCCGTATCCGAAAAAACGATGTAGTCAAAGCTCACTTCATAGATAGGCATCGTAAACGCCATCTCGAGGGTCGAAGCCGAGTTGATTATGTACACTTCCCCAAAGTTCGAACCCTTGGAATCCAGTTTCCAGTCCGCCTTCGCACCTTTGACCGTAACGCCGTTTTTAACGTTGAGGTGATCCGTCAAAGCATCACGCATATGGTTCTGGATGTTGCCTTTTCCGCCACCACCTCTCAGATCGTTGAAATCGAACACAATCGAATTCGCCCTCAAAGTAGACAATCCACCACCGAGCAACAGAATGCCAATCAATACGCTCGCGATCTCCCTAACGCCAATTCCTGATTTCAAGTTGGGCCCCCTTTGCCGACTGAACACTGCTTCGAACGCAAGTGACTATGGCAGCTTGGGCGCCAAGCGCGAGACGACTTCTCTTCTGGTGGAATCCACTTTGAGTGACGCTTGCCAAAGCCGCCCGACGGCTCTATTCGAAGCCGCAGACAACTTTGGAAACACGGCATTTTGCGGACGGACGCGCAGGGTCTTTCAGTTCCCGCGAACATACTCTGGTTTAGGCAAAGAAAAGACGTTTAAGGCGGCAACCCCGGTCGAATACCTGAAACTGCTGTTGGAATCTTGTCCGAGATAGAGTCGGGCGTCAGTTTTTTGACGTATGTTTGGCCGCTAGCCTGTGTCGCCGCGGATGGGAACGGTGCATCCGGAATAAGGTGTGTGCTGCTGGTTGGCCTATATGGAAATGGCCATCGGTAAGGCAGGGATGTAATGAGGAACGTTCGTCTAACGGACTTCTACCGTCATTGAACACGCGTTGACATTGTCCACTCCTCGGACAATCCGAAGGGCGGCGCATATTTCACTCTTCCCCGAAGACCCGCGAAAGGGCCAGGCGTCAATTCCAGCACCATGAAGGCTCCGGGAATACTCAATTTGAAGGGAATCTGAAAGTGCTCCCCGAGTGTCGACGAGAAACCAAATCGTGGATAGTAGGTTGGATGCCCCAATACGAACACCATCGACTCTCCCCGATCGCGACACTGTTGCAATGCCTGCTGCGTGAGTTCGGAGCCGATTCCATGTTTTTGAGAAGCAGGATCGACCATCAACGGCGCCAGCGCGACCGCCGCAACCTCGCGCCCGTCTGTAACAAAGCACATCCGGCTCATCATAATATGCCCAACTACTGCGCACTCCCATTCCGCCACCAGCGAAATCAAAGCATAACCGTCGCGCCGAAGATCTCTCACCAACTGAACCGTTTCCTTTTCACTAGACGCGGACGCGATCAGAGCGTCGATGGCCTCAAAATCGGCGCTTGTTTCGGCATGGATAATCCACTCATGCGACAGGTTT
>CAZIPZ010000201.1:0-7054 GCA_964541075.1 uncultured Solibacteraceae bacterium
ATCCCCCGTATCGAGAAAACCTTGATGGCAGACACGGATCTCCTCAGGCGAATTCAAATTCAAGGTTTCGAAGTGCATGTAGGGGGCCTTTGACGCCGCCCATCAAAAGTAAGATCAGGACTGGACGAGCTGGCGCAGCATGTATTGAAGGATTCCACCATGCTGGTAATACTGGATTTCGTAAGGTGTATCGATGCGGACAATGGCCTCGAACAGCTTCTGGCTTCCATCGTCATTCTGAGCCCGGATCTTGACGATCATTCCGGGCTTGATTCCCGCAGCGAGCCCTTCAATATCGTAAGTTTCGAATCCCGTCAGCGACGTAGTTTCGATGTTTTCTCCGTTTTTGAATTGCAGGGGCAACACACCCATTCCGACAAGATTGCTCCGATGGATTCGCTCAAAACTCTCTGCGAGCACCGCGTACACACCTAAAAGGCGAGGGCCTTTCGCCGCCCAGTCGCGCGAAGAACCAGATCCGTACTCTTTTCCTGCGATCACAATCAATGGAACGCCTTCCATCTTGTATTGAACGGCTGCATCGTAAATAGTCGCTTCAGCATTGTCCGGTAGATGAACAGTCCAGCCGCCTTCTGCGTTCGGCGCCATCCGGTTTCTCAGCCGCGTATTTGCAAAGGTCCCTCTCATCATCACTTCATGGTTGCCGCGCCGCGCGCCATAGGAGTTGAAGTCCGTCGGCTTGACTCCTTTGGAGATCAGATATTTCCCTGCAGGACTATCCGGTTGAATGGAGCCGGCCGGTGAAATGTGGTCGGTGGTCACGGAATCGCCAAGTACAGCAAGGACTCGTGCTCCGTGGATGTCGCGCAGCGCCGGGGCGCTTTGCGGCATGTTTTCAAAAAAGGGCGGTCGTTTGACGTAGGTAGAATCCGGATCCCACTTGAAAAGCTCTCCCGTCGGCGCTTCAAGCGCCTTCCATCGGTCGTCTCCTTGAAGCGATTCTTCGTACGCCTTTTGAAACATCTGGGCTCGCACGGACGCATTGATCGTTTGCTGCACCTCAGACTGGGATGGCCAGATGTCCCGGAGATAAACAGGCCGACCTTGCTGGTCCTCTCCAAGAGGTTCTGAGCTGAGATCGATGTTCATTGTGCCGGCCAAAGCATAAGCGACAACCAGCGGAGGCGAGGCCAGATAGTTGGCGCGCACGAGTGAATTGATCCGTCCTTCAAAGTTCCGGTTGCCGCTGAGGACAGCCGCTACGACCAGGCCGTTGTCTTTCACTGCAAGCGCGACAGGATCTGGAAGCGGTCCGCTATTGCCGATGCAGGTTGTGCATCCGTAGCCGACGAGGTGGAAATTCAAATTTTCCAGGTAGGTCATCAGGCCGGCATCCTTAAGATAGTCGGTCACGACGCGAGAACCAGGGGCCAGACTGGTTTTGATCCATGGCTTTACGTTGAGACCGCGCTGAACGGCCTTTTTTGCGAGAATCCCCGCAGATATCATGACTGATGGATTCGAAGTATTCGTACAGCTGGTGATAGCCGCAATGACCACGGATCCATGATGCAGTTGGTATTGATTGCCGTTATCCCTCACAGCAATACTGGAGGCTTTTGAACTTTGTTTGGTGAGGAGGCCGGGAAGCGCCTCTTGAAACTTCTTCTTGGTATTTGCTAATGAAACCCGATCTTGTGGGCGCCTCGGGCCAGCGAGACTCGGCTCGACATTTCCCAGGTCAAGTTCAATCGTCTCACCAAACGTTGGAGCCGGGGTGTTGTCCGTTCGGAATAAGCCTTGGGCCTTTGAATACGCTTCAACGAGCGCAATCTGATTTGAGGGACGCCCACTCAGCTTCATGTAACTAAGTGTTTCGGCGTCAATCGGGAAAAAGCCGATGGTGGCGCCATATTCGGGCGCCATATTGGCGACAGTCGCTCGGTCGGCGAGACTGAGATTCGCAATCCCAGGCCCATAAAATTCGACAAATTTGCCGACGACCCCTTTTGCACGCAGCATTTCAGTGACTGTGAGGACCACGTCCGTGGCTGTTGCGCCTTCCTTCATTTTCCCGTAGAGCTTGAAGCCGACGACTTTTGGAATTAGCAGGGACAACGGCTGACCCAGCATAGCTCCTTCCGCCTCAATGCCTCCAACTCCCCAGCCAACGACGCCGAGCCCATTGATCATGGTCGTGTGAGAGTCAGTTCCAACAACGGTGTCGGGATACGCGAGCCTGGAGTCGGCGCGCTTTCCGACGAACACAACAGGTGCAATGTATTCGAGATTCACCTGATGAACGATTCCTACGTCGGGGGGCACTACGCGGCAATTTTGAAAGGCTCTCTGTCCCCATTTGAGAAAAACGTACCGCTCACGATTACGTTCAAGTTCGCGATCGGCGTTGAAGGCGAATGCTCCTGGCGAGCCGTACTGATCGACCTGAACGGAGTGATCGATCACCAAGTCCACTTGCTGAAGAGGATTGATTCTCTTCGGATCGCCACCCAATTCCTTGATCACATCACGCATTGTGGCGAGGTCGACGATTGCAGGCACGCCGGTAAAATCCTGCATCAGCACGCGGGCCGGACGAAATGCGATTTCTTTTTCGGCAGTCGATGAATCCGGTCCCGCAGCTAGGGCGCAAATATCACCCTTCGTGACCGTTACGCCGTCTTCGTGGCGCAAAAGATTCTCCAGCATGACCTTCAGCGAGAATGGCAGCGACGAAACCGGTCCCACGCCGGCTTTCTCGGCCTGCTCCAACGAAACGTAGTCGAAAGTTTCTCCGCCAACGTTAAGGGATGATTGACAACCGAAGGTATTCATCTCGAGTCCTCTCTTTGAATCGATCCAACATTGCGTGATGCGAGTCGCGATCCGTTCATCCGCCCACACTAACCCCTAGTAGGCGCCCTATGCCGTATGTAACGCCTGCGGCCAGCGCGCCGATCCCCAACATTCTGAAACCGCTGAACAAGATATTCCGGCCTGTGAAGATCGAGATTGACGCGCCAACCATGAAGAGGGCGGCGCTGCAGACGAGAGCGCTGACATAAAACGCCAAGTTTCCCGTCATCAACAAATAAGGCAGAACGGGAATTGTCGCGCCGATCCCGAATGAAAAAAAAGAACTGGCTGCCGCGGTCCAGGGCGAGCCAAGCGCAGAAGGGTCGAGACCGAGTTCCTCGCGCGCAAGTGTATCGATCGCCGTTTGCGGGTTAACCAGGATGTTCGTGGCGAGTTCTTCCGCCTGACTGGACGGAATACCTTTGGCCTGATAGATGAGAGAGAGTTCCTCGTGCTCTTCGTCGGGAGACATTTCCAGTTCTTCTCGCTCGATAGCGATTTGCTGTTCATACAGTTCACGCTGGGAGCGTACGGAAACATATTCGCCGGCAGCCATTGATGAAGCGCCGGCCAATAGGCCCGCCACTCCAGCGAGTAACACAAAACGAGGCTCGGCGTTTGATCCGGCAATGCCCATCACCAGGCTGAAATTGGATATGAGACCGTCATTGATTCCAAAGACTGCTGCTCGCAGGCTGCCCCCATAGCCGGTCGAGTGCCACCCTTCGAGATCAAGAATCGTTTCGGGACGATGATTGTTCGGATTTTGCATCGCGCGGAGCGTGCGCATGTGTCCGCGCTCCTCGGCAGGAATACCGGCGGCTTCAACCTGTCCCCGGTATTCGTTTTGGTCTCGGGATTCAAGACCGGTGACGACAGGGAGAATGTGCTGCGTGCCAAACCGTCTTGAAAGCCATCCCAGCAGGCGTACGCGCCATCCTGGCGAATAGACGGGAACGGCTGCTCCGTTGCTGCGAAGTAGCTTAGACCAGCGGGCAGCGTGGCGCTCTTCGGCTTTAGCAAGCTTTCCGAAGATTTCAGCGCGGGAAGGATCCTTTTCGGCCGCAGCCAACGCACGGTAGAGAGCTATACCGTCCTGTTCGCGAAGATAGTTATTGCAGTACCGCTTCAGGTCGTTTTTAGTGGCGCTCACACCGATTAGGTTATCAGATTGCGATGTGCACTCGACGGTTCAGTTCGGCATCGCTTCTGGAAAGCTGGAGGCTATCTGGAAGGGGAGCCATGTAGACGCCAAAACGCTTCTTTCTCACCTCTCGATAGCTTCCGGCGCAATCCAGCCTCACTCTGCCGACACCTCCAGACATCGGATGAACCTTCTTGATTGAGGAATAGCGCGTGAAAAGAGGAGCCCCAAGCCTTGAGAACAACCGCACTGTCATTTGACTGGGTTTGAAACTTCGAGTCGCGATCCGAAATATGTGTCGAACTGAGTAGTATTCGTTGTAGCACCGGAAAAGCAACTCACGGAGTTCGGTGGAACTGAAGTTGGGATGACGCCACGTCGTAGTCGTCGCATCGAACCTGTCAAGATTGGGCTCCACGATCAGTCCCATAGATCTGAACTCATCGTATTGTTCCGTTCCCGGAATCGGAGTAAGGATATAAAAGGACGCCACGTCTGGTCTGAGACTTTTCAGAAAATCTACATGGCGTCGGACGCTTTGAGCGGTATCGTCCGGAAAGCCGATGATGTTTGAAAAATGACTCTCGATCTGGTGACGAGTGCATAAGCGGACGATTTCGTCGTAGTGTTCCGGACGGTTCTGGGTTTTGTGTGCGGCAAGAAGGGTCTGTCGCTGGAAGGATTCGACGCCGACGAACATTTGGAAACATCCGGCTCTGGAAAGCAAGGAGACGAATTCCTCGTCCTTAGAGACCTGAGTATCGCACTGTACAAAAAAAGGAAGATTGATCCGCTCGTCTATCATTTGGAGCAGAAGTTCTCGCGCATCCGGATATTTGTTGAAGTTGTCGGATGTGAACATCACCATTCGGATGCCGGCTGCCTTTACGGCCCGCAGGCTTTCCATGGTGACCTCGACAGGTTGGCTGCGGATGAGTCGTCCTGCAATCTTGATTACTGAGCAGAAGTTGCAGGTAAAAGGGCATCCTCTCGCCGGATAAATTCCGATCATCGGTATGACATACCGTCTCATGTCCCCTTTCGAGGGGGGAGTGAGCACCGGCGAGTTCAATTGCTTAAGCCAGCGTTGCCCCGCGCCGTAGACCGGTTGCATCTCCCCGCGAATGGCGTCTCGAAGGATGCTCTCCCACACCATTTCGGCTTCAGCTAAAGAGAAGCTCACTCCTCGGTTGTGGAACATGCTCGTATCGCATGTCATGGGATGGGGGCCGCCGATTACAGTGAAAATATCGTTCTCACAAGCAAGGGCAGCAAGATCAAGACTTCTCTGAAACTGGTGAGATTGCACGCCGACCAACGCCAGAAGTGTTCGACAGTCGGGATTGCGCAGAAAAGAAAGGTAATCAAGATCCGTCTGAACGTATTCGTCGATGACGTGCGTTTCGATCGGAACGCCATCCAGCGAGAGAGGCGTCATGCTATGCAGATAGGGGACCGTACTGTTTGGCATGAACCCGCGACGAAATCGTTCGACGTAGTCGTCCGGCCCGTATTTACTCGGTTTCAAAATGACAACACGCAGTTTCTGAGCAGGCGGCATATTTTTCTATTTTCTCGATCATAGCCCCGACGCGGCGTTGCGTAAAGGAATGGAGTTCTGTTAGCGTTGTAATTTTCTTCAGCACCTACAAAGGCAGCCATAACAGGCGTCCGTGAGGTTCACTTGTTGCACGAATACAAGGGTAAACTGCCCAAGTTGGGAGAGCGCGTTTACACCGCCCCGGGCGCCGAGATCATCGGGGATGTCGAGATCGGAGACCATTCGAGTGTGTGGTTTAACTGTGTTATTCGAGGGGATGTTCATTACATTCGAATCGGAAACTACACAAATATCCAGGACGGCTCGATCGGGCACGTCATGAAGGATCAATATCCATTGATCCTAAAAGACTACGTGACTGTCGGTCATGGTGTGATGCTGCATGGTTGCACGATTGAATCTCACTGCCTTATTGGCATGCGGGCCACGATTCTCAACAACGTGACTATCGGAACGCAGTCCATAGTTGCGGCTGGGAGCTTGATCACGGAGAACACTGTTGTACCACCTCGCAGTCTCGTGCTTGGAATGCCCGCAAAAGTGAAACGTCAACTGACCGACAAGGAAGTCGCCAGCATAGACGAGTATGCAAGGCGCTACTACGAGTACAAGGAAACATATTTGGCCGGGAACCACACGCCTCGATGATCCAAGCAATCAAAGGCACTTACGATCTTCTCCCAAGCGACGCCGAGATCTGGCAGGCCGTAGAGACCCGGCTGAGAGACACCTTTCGCACCTATGGTTTCGGTGAAATCCGTACTCCCGTCTTCGAGGCCACAGAGCTTTTCGTCCGAGGCGTGGGTGAAGAGACCGACATCGTGTCGAAGGAAATGTACACATTCACCGACCGCGATGGCAGTTCATTGACTCTTCGTCCCGAAGGAACAGCTCCCGTAATGAGAGCATTCATCGAACACCAGCTGTCGGACGAATCACGGATGCAGAAACTTTACTACATCGCGCCGATGTTTCGTCGGGAGCGTCCCCAAAAAGGACGATTCCGTCAACACGTGCAGGCGGGCGCAGAGGTGCTTTCGAACACCGACAACCCGGCGATCGAGGCGGAAGTGCTCGAGATGCTGACTTCATTTCTTCGAAGCATTGCAATACACGACCTGACCGTCAATGTGAATACTGTCGGTGATCGTCAGTGCCGTCCAGAGTTTGTCCGGATCCTCAAGGAAGAGATCTATCGGCGCGCCGATCGTTTGTGCGAGGACTGCCGCAGGCGTGGAAGTGCAAATCCGCTTCGTGTCTTTGACTGCAAGACGCCGTCTTGTCAGCCCGCAATTGCGGAACTGCCTACGATCAACGAAAGGCTATGCGACCCGTGTCGTATGCATTTCGAGAAATTCAAGTCGTATTTGAGTGCGAGAGGCGTGGAATTCCAAATCAATTCACGACTCGTCAGAGGGCTCGACTACTACTCTCGAACAACCTTCGAGATTACCTCGGGACGTCTCGGGGCGCAGAATACAGTTGTTGGCGGAGGTCGTTATGACGGCCTTTCGGAGCAGCTCGGAGGTCCC
>CAZIPZ010000202.1:0-7050 GCA_964541075.1 uncultured Solibacteraceae bacterium
ATCTCGTTCGATGGAACCCTTTTCCCGAAATGAGTCTGCTTCAGAATCAAATGAATCGGTTGTTTGAAAACGCCATTCAGGGTTGGCCCAGCGAGTCGAAGGTCGCCACGAACTGGATGCCAGCTGCGGATATTTATGAGTCCGAGAACGAACTCATTGTGAACCTGGATTTGCCGGGCGTCGACCCGAAGCTGGTGGAGCTTTCCGTCGAAAACAATGTCTTGACGATTCGGGGCGAGCGGAAATTCGAGGAAAAGCAGAATAAAGAAAATTTTCATCGTGTGGAGCGTTCATACGGATCGTTTGTCCGGTCATTTACGCTTTCCACTTCTGTCGATTCAGACAAGATTCGGGCCACGTACAAAGCTGGAGTTCTAAGTATCGCGTTGCCTAAGGCGGAGGCGGCGAAACCAAAAAAGATTCAGATTACGGCTGCTGTTGCGTAGTGCCGTCGACGGGCGCCTTCAGCCTCGGCATGTTCGTTCGGTAGAGTCTTAATTAAATTTGTTCGGTTTGCGAAATGGTCCTTGGCCGAAATCAACGTAGGAGGTGGAAACTGATGAAAGCTTCAGCACGAACAATACTCATTTTTATCTGCCTTGGCATCCTATCGGTTTTCTCGGCGGCGACGGTGGTCGCTGGCCCTGGCAGTGACAATCCCATCGGCGCGCTTGCGGCGGGTGACAGTGTTTGGGTGGTGAACCACGGCGCCAACTCCCTCCTGAAACTGCGCACCGCCGACGGCTCCATTGAAGGCGCTTATTCCCTGGGCGCAGCGCCAACCCGCTTGGTTCAGGAAGGTCCGAATATTTGGGTCGTGTCGCCTCCCGGGGTTCTTTTTAAGGTCACCGTCGGGGATGGAAAGGTCATCGGAACATACTCAGTGGGCAGTTCGCCGTCGGGGGTTGCATTTGATGGCGAAAACGTGTGGGTTTCCAACATGAGCACCAACAATGTTCGGAAGCTGAGAGCCCGTGATGGGTCGCTTGTCGGCGTTTATGCTGTTGGAAAGCAGCCGGACGGCTTGCTCTTTGATGGCCAGTATATTTGGGTGGCCAATTCCGGCGACAACACGGTTTCGAAGCTCAAAGCGGCCGACGGATCCATCGCAGGAGTCTACAAGGTCGGAGCCACTCCGGGTGAGTTTGCTTTCGATGGTGAGAACATCTGGGTGACCAACTATACGGGAAACAGCGTAACCAAGCTTCGTGCGAGCGACGGCTCTGAGCTCGGAACGTATAACGTCGGCGGTAATCCGCGGGGTATTGTTTACGACAAAACGAACATATGGGTCACCAATTACGGAAGTGACAAAGTTACGAAATTACGGCCCAGCGATGGCTCCGTTCTAGGAACATACTCCGTCGGAAAGTCTCCGGCAGCCATCGCATTTGATGGTTTGAACCTGTGGGTTACGAACTACGGCAGCGACAATGTGACGAAGCTGCGTCCGGCCGACGGCTCCATCCTTGGTACATTCCCAACCCGAAAGCTTTAGATATTCGTGGACGCCTGTGCCGCTCAGGCCGCGGAGACGCCGATTTCTTCCGCGGCCTCAGCGCACGGACTTCAGGCGGAGTTTGTTGCGATTGCACTTCACAGGAGCACAGCATGAGGACCGTGGCCACGCACCTTTGCAAATGCGGTATTCGCCTCACTGTTGTTTCAGAGCCGAAGGAACAAACAATACTTTTGTGTCCAGAGCCAAACTGTCAGGGTTCGCATGTCGTGAACGGAGAAATCCTCGAAGTATTTGTGGTCAATGACAATGGCGATTCGGTTCCCCATGACTGGAAATCCGTCAATTCCCAGTCACGGTTGTTATAGCCAGCATGCACAGAGCGCCGCCTCGTTCTGCTAACGACTGGGCGCGAGTCTCGTCAGTTTTTCTTTCGGGAGTTTTTTTGAAATCATCAAAGGAGGTCTTCAGAATGACCACGCGTACAGTACGCGTTCCACTGTGGTCAACGTGTCTTGTCCTGGCTTTGACCTTGACCGCCGGTGGAATCGCCGGATCGATTTTAGGTAATCCTCAGCTGTTAGCAGGCACGGCGGCTGCCGAACGCGCGACAGCCTCAGCCGAGGCGTCAGGTCCCGCTCTTGCCGATTTAAGTCAGGCCAAGCTCGCACCGCAAACGAGTTTTGCCCCTGCTGTCCAAAGAGTTATGCCCTCGGTTGTAAATATTTTTTCATCACGAAAAGTCAAAACAGATATTCAGAATGTGCAGCCGTTTTTCAACGATCCGTTCTTCCGGCGTTTCTTCGGAGATGAATTTAGGGGACGGCCTCAGGTCCCGCCCGAACGTCAGGAGCGCAGCCTTGGCTCCGGCGTCATTGTTTCTTCTGATGGCTACATTCTAACGAACAATCATGTTGTCGACGGCGCGACGGATATCAAGGTGTCGCTCAGTGATAAGCGTGAATACACTGCCCGCGTGGTCGGCACGGATAGCAAAACCGATCTTGCGGTTTTGAAAATCGACCAAGCCGGTCTACCGAAGGTCAATTTCGGCGATTCGAAGAAGGTCCAGATTGGCGACGTAGTCTTGGCGATTGGGAATCCGTTCGGCGTCGGCCAGACTGTCACTATGGGCATCGTCAGCGCCATTGGGCGCGGCGGACTAGGCATCGAAGACTATGAGGACTTCATTCAAACGGATGCCGCTATCAACCCCGGCAATTCCGGAGGAGCCTTGATCAGTGCTCAAGGCGACCTCATCGGAATCAACACCGCCATTCTCAGCCGGTCGGGAGGGAATCAGGGAATCGGCTTCGCAATCCCTACCAATCTGGCCAGCAACGTCATGGACCAGATTATCCAGGGCGGCAAGGTTTCCCGTGCATATATGGGAGTCATCATCCAACCGGTCACTCCAAGCATCGCCAAGGCTTTCAAGCTGAGCAGAACTGAGGGCGCGCTGATCTCGGATGTGTCTGCAGACAGTCCGGCGGAGCGCGCCGGACTGAAACCTGGCGACATTATTACGAAGGTGGACGGCCAGGTGATTGCCGACTCGCGAGCGCTCCAACTCATGATCGGGCAGATGAAGCCCGGTAAGACCGTCCTTATTTCCGCTGTTCGCGACGGCGTGGAGAAGGAACACCCGGTAGCCTTGACCCTGCAGCCTGAGGATCGAAAGGCATCCTCGTCCGATGGAGGAAACAGCGCCACTGAACAAATGTTGGATGGCGTTTCGCTGCAAACGCTGACGCCCGCGATTGCTCGGGAATTCGGCATCTCTCAAAACATCAATGGCGTTTTGGTGCGTCGCGTCACGCCGGATTCTCCTGCGGGCCAAGCAGGGCTGGACTCCGGCGACGTTATCCTGGAAGTGAATCGTCGTCCTGTCAGCACTGTGGAGCAACTGCGCCGCTACGTGGACGAATCCCGTTCCGATTCGACGATCCTCTTTGTCAGCCGAGAGGGTCGGACGCGTTACGTCGTCATCCCATCCAAATAAACCTCGTGGCGGCCGGGATTTTTCCGGCCGCCTGTTCTCCTGCCACACTTCAAGATCGCAGAGTTCTGCTGAGAATTTCGTTCTTTGGAGAGCGCGGTTAGGCTAGATTGTCACCATTCAAAGGCGCCCGGCTTGTGCCTAGTGTCCCGAGTCAGAAATAACGCACCTATCGTTGCGAGCGCAACGGCGCTGTATTCAAGGAGTGACGACGGAGCAATGCTCATTCATCGCGACGACAAGCGACAACGAGGTTGCCCGGCAACCCCCACGGCGATGGGTGCGCTATTTCTGACTTGGGACACTAGATTTATCCTTGTTGTACTCGCAGTCTTGATTGCCTCCTGCACTGCGGCCGCCCAGAGTCCGGCGGCTGCTGCGGCCGGCGAGGTTCGTCGTTCCCCATCCGTGGATGCCGCCGGTCAGGTCCCTCCGGACTTGAGAACCGGGGAAAGGCAGAGCGACGATGCCAAGGAGCGGCCGGTTCTCACTAACATGAATCTGGGCGTTCATTCGATCATGCTGAATCCAAAGTTTGTCGACCTCGAGGCAAACGGCAGTATTCGTTTTTGGGGTCGAGTTGATTCAGGCGGGTTCTTTTCTCTCGTTCCGCGAACGTTTGGTGTTGGCGGATCGCATTATGGGGAATTCACGACAACATTTCGTCTGATTGAAGCCGGCCGATTCATGATCGGCCCGGCTCATGAGCATGTTGCGGTCAGCTTTTATCGCGACCAGGAGAAGCTCGGCATTGCAGGAAAGTTGAATGTGAAATCTGCTTTCTTCAATTTTGAGATGTTCCCCTACGCGACGCGCGGCAACGAAGGAAATGTTGGTGTCTTTTACTCCATACCGCTGCTGGAAGGATGGAAGGCGCATGGGTTTGTGGATTACCTGGCATTTCGAGCGAAGCCTCCCGTAAACCTGGTGGCAAAGATCAATCTAACCCGGCGGCTGCCCGCGGGCTTTGAATTTATCATCGAATATTTCCACACGGATTTCGCCCACGGTGCGGAGCGCGACCGTCTGGGTGCGGGCTTTGCATATAAGGTGAAGTGATGTTCAAAACCGGTGCGTGTACGAGATTTTCGTCGCGGCCGTTCGATCCAAAGTTGTGAGGCGGTCTCCGGAGTCCAGCCAGTTGTCCAGCAACACGACGTAAATGTCATTGCCCGGCTTGAGTATCCAGCGAAAGCGAGACTGCCAGCCCAGCACACGACTGACCGAGTCATACTGAATATTGTTGGAAAGGGATATGAACGGACTGAACTGGGTATTGATGACAGCGCGGAGCAGCTTCGTCGAAAACTCGCCTTCCGCAAGTTCGACGCGATTGAACGAACTGGTGAACGTCGCCAGAACGCCGCGGCGAGGACGCAGATTCAGGCCCGCCGAGAGTTCGCGGCGATGCCCGGAATAGAACGTTCCGTAAACCGCAGTTGCGTTTCCGGAGACCGTCCGGCGGTTTGCGGTCGTGAACCCAAAAGAATATCGCGTGAAGCTGTATTCATTTCCCTCACGCAGGACAATGCCGGGCGCTATTCGGAAGTCTTCTTCGAGGCGCTCATAGCTCGGGCTTATTTCGATTTTAGCCGTGTCGCCGGAATGCATGTTTAGATCCAGCAGTGTGAATCTGGCGGCGCGTTCGAGCCATTTGTTTTCCGAGTCCACGAGAAAATCCGTCCATGCTTCCATTGAAACCTGACGGATCCATCGGCTGTTTTTGGGACGAGGCCCGAACCGGAGCACCGGATTCGCCCGCCGGAACCCTGTTCTTTCGACGAACCCGGCGGCCGGATCATGGTTTTTCTCGATGACCTTGACATGCACTCGGCCGCTCCAACGGTCGTTGGGATAAACCAGCCTCAAACCATAAGCGGCATCCTCTCCCGGTTTCGCCGCATTAGGCGTTTTCATGAAGAAGCCGCTGAACTGCAGATTGCGCGAGCCGCGAAAACGTGCGGTCGCGAGTTCAAAATCCGCGCCGAACGTCTGGCGAAGCGGAACATTCGAATCGCGGGTGGACCGCCTGGTGTAGATGAGTCCGGCAAACGACTGGCGCATGAACCGGCGTTTTGGACGAACGACGGTGAAGTCTTCGCCGGACACCCCGTTCTCTTTCCCTGTTCGCACCTGTAGAAGTCCCAGGCCGAATTTTCCGGCCTGCCCGCCCAACTTCACTCCGTAATCGATTTTCTGAGGCCGGCCGTTCGCGCTTAGGCCGATCCGCCGGGTGAAGAACGCGGTGATGTCGTTGGCGGGCTCCCGGGAAAAATCGAAGTTGCCGGAGCCGTCCAGAAAGAAATCGCGCTTTTCAGGGAAGAAAAGCGGAAACCGGGTCAGGTTGACCTGGCGGTCATCCACTTCAGTTTGCGCGAAGTCCGTATTGATCGTGAGGTTTGCTTTAAGTTGTGGAGTGAGGTTGTAAAAAAGATCCAGGCCGCCGTCGCCTTCATATGTAGAGGATTGGCTTCGGCTTGGGGCTTCGGTGTACGTGCCGATCACATAGGGCTTGACGTCGATGCCGCGGCCCTGACTCACGTTGCTGATTCCTTCAATGCGGCCGGAAGCCGTCAGATTGAAGAGCCCTTGGTTTCGTCCCCAGCCGGTCCAAAAGCTCTCTTCGTTCTTGCGCCGGACCGTACGTTGAAAATTGGCGCCCCACGCCTCGGCGGTGGGATTGAAATTCAGCGTTCGAAACGAAATTTCGATCTCTGCGCTCCATCCGTCATCGTTGCGACGCACTCGAGCGAGCCAGATTCCATCCCACGCACGATTTTGGGTCGTCCCAAAGGAGGCGCCTTGCGCGGGGACGAGTTGCGCGTCACCCATCGCGCCTGAGGGGTTGATCTCGAAAAAGTAGCCGCTCCGTTGATCGAAGAAAGGATCGAGGGTCCACATGAAGCGGTCGTCGGAGCTAAGGGCGCCGTCGCGAACCATCTGGTTGCCTAGCATTGCACCGGGGTCGGAGTCGAAAAACTGCGCTCCGATATAGAGGTTGTCGCGATCAAAAACGATTCGGATTTCACTGCGTTCGGTCGCCGGTTCGCCATTCTCAGGATCCGCTTGCCTGAAATCCGTTGCCGGGGCGGCGCGCCGCCAGACGGTTTCATCGAGATCTCCATCCATCATGATCCGCTCTTCCGAATTCATGCGCACGGCCCGGATAACCGGCCGCTCCGCGTCTGTTGGCAGTTGTCCAGTTTGAGCCCACGCGGAGAGCGAGAGTGAAATCAGAGCGAGGGAGGCGTAGAAGACCATCCTTTGCGGTTGCACTGAAGCATCATAGTTGGAGAAATTTGGGGACAGTGAGTGATTTCGTCCTGCTCCTTATTCTCTCGTGATCGTGGGACGGAAAATATCGTAGGCTTTCTTTACAAGTTCGGCCGAACTCCACACTTTTTCCCCGGAATTTAGATATTTTCTTGATAAGCAGCCAAGTGGGTATGACTTTATTTTGTGCGGTTGATGTCCTTAATAATGTTTCATGTCCATCAGAAAACAGAACGCCGTTTCTTGAAAATCGACAGGTGCGGTAGGAGCAAAAATGGGCTTCGCGGCAGTACGTAAGAAATTCCGACGCTCCACTCAG
>CAZIPZ010000203.1:0-7045 GCA_964541075.1 uncultured Solibacteraceae bacterium
GGAAGAGCGAGATCGACGTGCGGAAATCCTCAGTTCTGCAGTCCAGACCTTCGCAAGATTAGGTTTCCACGGCTCAACTACGAAGCAACTCGCGAGGGCTGCTGGCATCAGCGAAGCGCTAATCTACAAATATTTCTCAAACAAGGAAGACTTGTTCGATGCAGTTCTGGAATACCTCGTTCGGTCGAGCAGCCATGTGTTGGCAGAGGCGGAGTTGCAGCCGGGGACCGACAGTGGTGACCGGGAGTTCCTGATCCGGCTCGCGAATTCGCTCCACGATCACTACACGGCCAAACCCGAGGAGATGCGGCTTCTTTTGTATGCCGCGATGCAAGGACATCCGCTTGCGGGTAAGTTTTTCAACAGGCAAGTGAAGGACATCTATGCGGCGCTGCAAGAACGTGTTCGGCGCGGTCAATCGGATGGCCGTTATCGAAAGATGAACGCGGCGATAGCCGCGAGGGCATTTGTCAGCTTGATGAACTACCAGATCCTCATAAGCGTGCTGTTCGAGGACAGGCGGCTGGATGTGGACTGGCGTAAAGAATGGCCGGATGCATTCGTCGATATTTTTCTGGAGGGTCTAGTAAAGTGACAACCCGTACCTTGCTCGCAGTTCTGTTAATTCTTGGCACTTTGGGTGGCTATAGCTGCACCAATGCCCAAAGCCGCGCGACCGATGAACCGGTATCAAAGCCACCGCTGACTGTCGAAACAGTCGAAGTCGCTCAAATATTCATCGAAAGACGCTCTGAGGTCGTCGGCAGCCTTTTTCCGAACGAACAGGTGATACTCAGTAGTGAAGTTGCGGCGCCGGTACGAGAAGTTCATGTGGATTTCGGCAGCACTATTCGCAAAGGACAGCTCCTCGTTACGCTGGACGGGACGGAATTCGATTTAGAGGTGAAGCGCGCCGAGAACGCCTTGACGGAAGCTTTGGCTGGGCTTGGGCGTACTGCCGATCAAGGCGAGCGGGCTATCGACATAGAGAGCTTGCCGTCAGTTGCCCAGGCTCGCGTAATGCTCGAAGATGCACGGACAAAACTGAGTACCGCTGCGAGTTTGGTTGCGACAAAAGACATCCCCGCGCAGCGATACGTCGAGCTGCAAAAAACGGTCGAAAGCCGTGAGGCGGCTCTCGGCGAGGCAAGAAACCAGGCGGCAATGCAGATAGCCGCAGTTCAGGCTCGGCGCACTGAAATTCAAGTCGCTCGTGAGCCGTTGTCCGACACCCGAATCTATGCACCTTTTGACGGTGTCGTCGCCGAGCGTCAGGTCGCACTTGGTCAATACGTACGGGACAACACTCCTCTGCTCACGCTCGTTCAGATTGATCCGTTGCGTCTGCGGGCGCGAGTTCCGGAATCGGCGGCCGCGGCAGTGCGCCTGGGCATGCCCATCGAATTTCAAACGGACGCACATCCCGGAATGAAGTTCCAGTCAACCGTGACTGACGTCAGTCCTGTTCTGGATCCGGCTTCTCGAACGTTGACCGCTGAAGCTCTTGTTCCGAACCGAAGCCTCGTCCTGAAGCCGGGCATGTTTGCAAAGATCATCGTGGTCGTTGCCGAGAAGTCGCCGGCGACTGTGGTTCCACGCTCCGGACTGATGCCGTTTGCCGGATTGACGAAAGTATTCGTCGTGCGCGATGGAAAGGTTGAAGAAGTCCAGGTCCAGACCGGTGCCGAGTCTGGTGATTACGTTGAGCTTGTGAATAGCCCGCTTAAACCGGGTGACAGGGTCGTGGCAAGTAATCTGGATGAACTCTCCAACGGCGCAGCCGTAGTGCAAAAGTAACGGGGGACGATCGATGCAGAAGTTAGCTGAATTGTGTATTCGCAGGCCTGTATTCGCCACGATGCTGATCGTGTCGCTGGTGGTCTTGGGACTTTATTCGTACCTTCAAGTGGGAGTCGATCTTTTTCCAAAGATCGAATTCCCCATAATCACAGTAACTACCGTCCTGCCCGGTGCTTCGCCGGAAGAAGTCGAGTCCACAATCACGGAAAAAATCGAGGAGACGGTTAATACCATAAGCGGCATTGACGAACTGCGTTCGGTTTCAGCGGAAGGTATTTCACAAGTCTTCGTTACGTTTGTCCTTGAAAAAGATCCGAACGTCGCGGCACAGGAAATGCGAGACAAGGTCAACCTTGTATTGGGCGATCTGCCCGACGATGCGGACCCACCGAGAGTGGAAAAGCTGGACCCGGACGCGTCCCCTGTCCTGTCGGTCGTGGTTTCGAGCAGCCAGTCGCTGAGGGAGGTCACACAGCGTCTGGATGATGTTATCAAGTCCAATATCGAGTCGATCAATGGAGTCGGTCAGGTGCGATTCATCGGCGATCGCCGCCGGCAGGTGCAGATCGTTCTGGACGCAGAGAAGCTCGCCTCGTACAACCTGACGATCGACCAGGTTCGCGCGGCGATTCGGGCCCAGAACGTGGAAATTCCGGGCGGCCGCGTGAGCCAGGGACGCCGCGAGTTGTCGCTGCGCACGTTGGGCCGGATGGAGAACGCAGGCGCGTTCAAAGACATCGTTATCTCAAACGTCGATGAGTCGCCGGTTCGGATTTCGGACATTGCCGAAGTGCGCGATGACGTCGAAGAAGCTCGCACGATCGCGCGGCTTAATGGACGCGACGCCGTGCTTCTGGAAGTGCGAAAACAATCCGGCACGAACACGCTCGAAGTCATTCGCGCTGTAAAGCAGCGGATCGAGGACCTCCGTCCTTCCCTGCCTCCGGATTATCAAATCGCTTACACTCGCGACCAGTCACTCTTCATCGAAGCATCCTTTCACGCCGTGCAGGAGCACCTGATTCTCGGCGGTATCTTCGCCGCGATGATCGTGTGGTTTTTCATGCGAAACCCGCGACTGACGCTGATCGCAGCCATCGCGATACCGACTTCCATCGTAGCGACATTCTCCCTTATCCGGTACATGGATTTTACGTTGAATCAGATCACGATGCTCGCGCTCACGCTGGTCGTCGGTGTTGTGATCGATGACGCTATCGTTGTCCTCGAGAACATCGTCCGGTTCATGGAAGAAAAGAATCTCACCCCCATGGAAGCTGCCATTCAAGGGACAAGGGAAATCGGCATGGCCGTCATGACCACAACGTTGTCACTCGTCATCGTATTCCTGCCCGTGGCCTACATGAGCGGTATTGTTGGCAAGTTCATGTCAAGCTTTGGCTTTACGGCGGCCTTCGCGATCGTGGTATCGCTTCTCGTGAGCTTCACGCTGACGCCGATGTTGTGTTCCCGCTACCTGAAGAAGAAGCCTAATGGCCGATCCGGTCATGTTTCGAGTTCGCGGGATATGGGCTTTTACCGCAGGATCGATAACGGCTATATGCGCATGCTGCGCTGGTGCATGCATCACAGGGCGGCTGTTTCCGTGACGGCAATGCTGATTGCCCTCACCGCAGTCCCAATGTTTGTGGCGGTTGGAAAAGATTTCATCCCCGTCGACGACCAGAATGAATTCGAAATCAATGTCGCAACGCCGGTCGGCTCCTCGCCGGAGGGTACGGCCCTGCTCATGCAACAGTTTGAGCGAGAAGTGACGCAGTTACCTCACGTGCAGGACTATCTCACAACGGTCGGCGCAGACAGCCAGCAGCGTTCGGACCGGGCGAGTATTCTCGTGCGGCTCGCGCCGATGGAGGAACGCGATCTCGGCCAAATGGACATCATGCTGATGGCGCGCGAACGGTTGGTGAGGAAGTTTCCCGACCTGAGGATCAGCGTTGTGCCGCCGTCCGCTATTTCCGGAGGTGGAAACACCAATGCCGGCCTGCAGTATTACATTCAGGGTCCGGACCTCGAACAGATTAATGCCGTTGCCGAACGGATTCTGGACCGGTTGAAGAGCGAGCCGGGCGTTGTGGATCTTGATTCGACCTACGAAGTCGGAAAGCCCGAGTTGCGCGCCGTCATCAATCGCGACAAGGCATCGGATCTCGGAGTTACCGCGGCGTCGGTCGCGACAGCACTGCGGACACTGGTCGGCGGTGATGAGCAGGTAACGACCTATCGTGAAGGTGACCAAAGGTACGACGTCATGCTGAGGGTCGAAGAACAAGACCGTTCGACTTCTGAAGGCATTCAGAAGCTGTATGTGCCGTCACAGAAAATTGGAAACGTGCCTCTGGCGAACGTCGTGACACTTGAACAGGGCATCGGACCAAGCCAGATCAACCGGTATAACCGGCAACGTCAGGTTTCGCTGTCGGCCAACATTCTTCCCGGACAATCTCTCAGCAATGTCATCGCAACGATGGATAGCGAGATTGCAGCGATGAACCTTCCCGCAACGATCCAGACAGGCTTGCTCGGCCAAAGCCGCGAATTGGCGCGGGCCGGTATCGCTTATGTCGTGGCTCTTATGCTGTCGCTTGCCTTCATGTATATCGTTCTGGCGGCGCTTTTCGAAAGTTTCGTTGATCCCCTCACGATCATGAGCACGCTGCCTCTCTCCGTGCCATTTGCACTCCTTCCACTATTCATCACAGGATCGAATTTCTCAATCATCTATTCCTCGCTTGGAATCCTCATGCTGTTCGGAGTCGTTAAGAAAAATGCGATTCTACAGGTCGATCACATAAATGGACTCCGCCGGGAACATGCGATGCCAATGCATGAGGCCATTCTCAAAGGTTGTTCGGACAGGCTCCGGCCCATCCTGATGACGACGCTGTCGCTTGTCGCCGGCATGCTGCCGCTCGCGTTCGGTGCGGGCGCTGGAGCCGGATCACGCCGCTCGGTGGCAATCATTATTATCGGCGGTCAGATGCTGTGTCTGCTTCTCACTCTGCTTGTTGCGCCTGTTGTCTACAGCTTGCTCGAAGACATGGTTCACTCAGAGCGTTGGAGCCGCTTGCGGGCTCAGACTGCTGCTGGCCTGCAATCGATCCGGCGGCGGGCGGTGGAGTCGGCAAACTCCATCTTCAATATCGGAGGATAGTGAATCGATGTCATACCATATCTCCCTGCGCAGCATCTGCTGCGCAGTTCTTATTTTTGTGTTTGTTTCCTCTTATTATGGATTCGCACAACAAGCCATTCAGAGGATTGGTTTAACCGGCCCACCTCTCCAATTATCGCTTGTTGATGCGATAACCCGATCCCTTGCAGAAAATCAGGACATCGTCGTTCAGCGCGAAATTGTGGCCTTCGAAGAATCTAACCTACTTTCGCGCCGGGGAGCTTTCGATTTCCGGAGCCGCGGCACGTTTTCAGCACTATCTGAAAATTTACCGGTGGGTTCGCTGCTTGCTGGCGGTGGCCGCGGCTCACTGTCGAACGATACGGTTCTTGGCACAATCGGATTCGATCAAAACCTGCCGTTTGGTGGATCGATCTCAGCGACGCTCGATACCCGCAGATTCTCCACGACAAATCTCTTCAATCAACTCAATCCGCAGTTTCCAAGCTTTCTGAACTTCGCCATTGAATTTCCGCTGCTGCGCGATTTTAGGATTGACGCCCGGCGTCGAGATATCCGCGTCGCCAGCAAAAATGTCGAACGCTCGGAAGCCGATTTTCAAAGAACCGTTCTAGACGTCGTCACTGCGACTCGGAACGCATATTGGGAATTGGTGTTCGCGCGCGAGGACGTAAGTGTGCGGCAACAGGCGGTAGACCTCGCCCAGGAGCAGGTTGGACGCAACGAACGATTATTCCAGGCAGGTCAAGTTTCTGAAGTCGCCATCGTTGAAGCGCAAGCGGAGCTGCAACGGCGTCTGGAAGAGTTGTACATCAGCACGGAACGCGTGACATCAGCGGAAAATACCCTTAAACAACTCATTGCGGGGTCCGCATCTTCCGATATCTGGAACCAGGAGCTTATTCCGCTTGATCGCAGCGAAGCTGCCATTGAAACCTTATCGGTTCAGGAGGCGGTCTCCATGGCAAGGCGGTTGCGCCCTGAACTGGAGTCCATCGCCCGGCGAATCGAAGCTCAAGAGATTGATAGCCAATACTTCAGGAATCAGACAAAACCGCGTGTCGATTTGGTCGGTGGATACACATCGACTGGCCTCGCCGGCAGAGAACGAACCGAAGCGAATCCTTTCACGGGGCAAAATGTGCTGCTTGAGGAACGCATCGACGAACTTTCAAGACTGCAAGGATTGCCTCCGTTAGTGTCCACTGGTGGTCCTGGCGGCTTGCCCTCCGGTCTTATCGGCTCAGCAGGCCAATCCTTGCAAACTGTCTTTCATAACGATTTTCGGACTGTGCAGGTCGGCGTACGCATCGATTTCCCTTTCCAGAATCGGCAGGCTGAAGGAGATCTCGGACGTTCCCTCGCGGTTGAGCGGCAGCTTGGAGCGACCCGGAGCCTGGTCGAACAGCAAATAGAGACGGAGACGCGGAATGCGCTACAGGCGCTGGAGACCGCACGCCAAAGACTGGAGGCGGCTCGCGCCGCGGTTGCCGCGAGCGAACGGCAATTGGAAAGTGAAACCAGACTCTTTCAAGCTGGCGAGACAACAACTTTCTTTGTCTTGACCCGGCAGAACGAACTCACGGCAAGCCGCGCCCGGGCGATTCGAGCCGAGGTAGACCGAAATATTGCGATCGCCCGGCTCCAAAGGATCCTCGGCAGCGCCTTGCAACGGTTCAACATCACCATTCAGCCCCGGTGATGCGATCGCAAGATGACGATACTGAGTCGGAGTAGAGATTAATGATCGCTCATAACCCACTCCACAGATCCGGACAAGCGGAATTACCGCACCCGGCTCCCGCCTTAGGTGATGACACCCAGTCGCCTGAGAGGATAGGGGTGGCAGATGTCGGCTGGTGGAAGCCAGTGAGCAAGCAACCGATACACGCGTGCCCAAGTCAGCCGCCGTCTCGCACTCCGACGCCGCAGCGTGAAGTGCCAGTAGCGGCCGATCTGGAACCGAAAGCGCTGGATCGCCGGGCCGTTGGATGGCACGCCGTAGTAGCGCGTGAAGCCACCAACCACAGAGCGCCGCCACTTCCCCTGTTCGGGAACGAGGCTCAATACCATGCCTGCACTTTCCTC
>CAZIPZ010000204.1:0-7027 GCA_964541075.1 uncultured Solibacteraceae bacterium
ATAGCTTATGAGTTTGGGGTCAAGGAACGCCCAACAAAGGCCCCTTGACCCGCGCATGAATGTGTTAACCTGCCTCTCGTGATATTCGCTTTCATCATCTTCTACGCGTTCTCGGCCTTTCAGGTCACGATATATCGCACGGATGTTGCGGCGAAGATATTCGATACCTCTCGCGAGCTGAGCGTTCACGCCTCTTGCAGTTCGGCTTCATCAGATTTTTTCCCGAAGTTCCGGGAAGCCAAAAGACCCAATTCGGATCCGATTTGGCGTAACGAGACCGTCGAACCGGTCCGGTTTACGGCTGAAAGCGTTCATGTCGCTCCCCAGAGACCACCACTCCGCTCCACATCAAGAACGACCAATTCATTACGATCCCCTCCCCTGTCGCTCGCATAACTTTGGTTAGCAGAATGTGAAATCTGCAGGCGATGCCTGTACTGATTTTGTTTTGCGAGTGAAAATTCGCTGCATCGACGTGCAGTTCGGAAAGCTTGTCGTTGAACAATTTTTCGTATGGACGGTATTAATCTAAGTCTTCTGGACGTCAAATTCGTCCTCCTATTGTGCAGCTTGGTCATTTTGAGAGTGATCTGGCCGCGAAAACAGCAGGGTGTATTGGTTGCGCTCGGCGGCGCGGCGGTTATCGGACTGGCGTCGCCTTGGACCGTCGCCGTGATTGCCGGGATTTCCGTCTTTTATCTTTATCCCCTTCATCGCCTCATGCGAACGGTCGAAGAGCGCGGATCCAAGCAGTTCTCGCGCGTGATTTTGTGGGCGGGAATCGCCGCGTTGGTAGCGCTTCTGGTCGGATTCAAACTCGATCGCTACGTCGCATTTCCCTGGTTTCTGGGATCATGGGCGCAAAGCCAGGTTTTGGCCCTGGTTGGGTTTTCCTACTTCATTTTTCGAGCCATCAGTTTCCTGAACATTCAATCCATCATCAGGATCGATGAGCGTAATCCATGGTCTATTCTTTCTTACGCGCTTTTTCCACCCACCCTGACGAGCGGACCGATCCAAAAATATCAAGATTTCCGTGAACAGCTCGCCAATCCCGTTCAGCTGAATCGCTCACTTGTGAAGGAATCCGGATACCGAATCACCCGTGGTTATTTTCGCAAGACCGTCATTGCATTCATTCTCAACGGCGCAGTGGAGAAGTTGCTTGGGGGTGATGAGATGACAATCATCACCAGCACCATCGCCGTAATCGTTCTCTATTTGTACTTTTACTTCGATTTTGCGGGTTATTCCGATATCGCGATTGGGTTCGGGCTCCTATTGGGAATCCGCGTTCCGGAGAATTTCCGAAAACCCTTCGGAGCGACCACTATTTCGGAATTCTGGCGGAACTGGCACATCACATTGGTCGACTGGTTCCGCGACCATTTCTTTATCCCATTGGGGGGCATGCGGTCGTCCCGCAAGCGGGCCGGAGTACTGGCGTTCTTTACGATGGTGTTGTGCGGATTCTGGCACGGCGTGGCGGCTGGTTTTATTGCGTGGGGCGTCTGGCAGGGAACGTTGTTGTTTGTTGAGGCTGTGTCTGGAATCAAGCCAATACCACCGGGGCGTCGAAGCGGCGTCGGTTATTGGTCCAGGGTTGTGTGGACGAACGCCTGCGTGGCATTCGGGTCGATCTTATTTCTGCCTGAAGACAGCATTTGGAAAGTTCTGGGAGGATTTTATAACTGGTGAAAACAACGGTGCGGGTTCATGGCGCTGCAGAGTCGAACGACTTGATGTTTGTTAAATGGTCTCTGATGTTCGCGGGCCTTTTCTGGATGGTGGTGTATCACCTTGCCGATCAGGCGGCCCGGCTTCCGGAGTTTGTTTATGTTCACTTCTAGCCCGCGTTTTGGGGTCCTTGCCGGGACTTTCATTTCTGTGTGGCTGATGTGCATTCCCGCGGCAGAGCTTGCATTTCGCGCGATCGGCGACGAACCATCGCCCGACATGGGAGGTTTGTATGTGCCGTTTTCACGGAACAGCTACCGGATGCGTGCGTCCTTCGACACCCATGCTTTCTTTGCCGCAGGGAAGGTCAGCGTCCACACGGACGAATTCGGTTTGCGGTGCGATGAGCAGCGACGGCTAAGCGCAAATCCAAAGGATCGAGTCGATGTTTTACTGATGGGGGATTCACAGGGGTTTGGCAATGGAGTCAACTATGAAGAGACGATTGCCGGTTCCTTAGCGCGAATTGGCTTGGAGCGCGGGTATCGGGTTGCGAACGCATCCGTAGGCGGACACAGTCTTGCCAATCAGTTTGCGCTGGTTCGCTGGCTCGTGGACGAGGGCGGGGTTGAAGTTTCCAACTTTGTCGTTCTGCTCACGCCTCCGATGATTAACTCTGCCGGCCAGTGGAAAACCGCAGTCGTCGGAAATGACGGCCGCCTATATGGTGGAGATTTTGACTGGCGCACACGGGTTACGCTTTGGGCGAAAACTCATCTGGTTGTCTATTCACGCATCCGCGACGCAATTCGAAATGTTGGAATTGGCGCCGCCCCATCCGAGCCTGAAGGCGTTCTTCATTTCTATGACTCGAGCCAGCAGCATTTGGAATCCGCGGAGCATGCACTGGAGACCGAACTAAAGAAATTACTTTCGTTCGCAGAACAACGAGGGGCTGCACTGCATCTGGTTTATGTGCCGCTGATTGTTGAAGCCGATTTTAGCCCGGTTCAAAGCGCAGCACGCAGCCGAGGAAAAGAAGTCGATCCAGACATCCCATTGCGCATCTCCTCGGCTGCGGCGCGTGAGCTGAGCCTGCCTTGGCACAATCTCAAGCCGGTGCTGCTGGACGTTCACTCGCAAGGTCATGCTCTTAATGTCAAAGGCGATTTTCACTACTCGGCCGAGCTCTCGGAGGCTTCCGGCGCGCGTCTTGCCGGTGAGCTCGATTTTGTTTTGAAGGAGCGTGAGACCCGTACAGCCATTCATTGAGGAAACACTATGGAACTAGAAAGCACCATGTATGACCTTCGCACGTTCATTCGCAGCCACTACAACGTGCCGGAGTCCGACAAGGACTTTACCGATGACGTGCACCTATTCGATTACGGATATGTCGATTCATTCGGGGCTGTCGAATTGATTTCGTTCCTCAATGAAAAATTCTCCGTCGATGTCACCGAGTCCGATCTCGTTGCATACCCGTTGAACACTGTCCGTGAAATCGCAACGTTTACGCTCAGGCGCCTAAATAAAGAGATTTGATTGTCAAAGGAGTCAGAAAATCATGCCGAAAGTAACTGTTTCCATCCAGGGCATCGATAAGGAGCTCATTCCGCAACTCGAATACGCCCTGACCTTCGCGTCGGAGGATATTCTGGGTGCTCAGGTGGTCGCACAAGACTCTGTCGTCGAGGCGGAGGTTAAGACGGAATCGGCGTGTGAATCAGCGGCACAAAAGATTCAGGAGTTGGTGAAACGCTATTCTCAAACCGAATTTGGACTCCCCCACAATGTCCACTTCAGCCAGGCTCGAGCACTTCAAAACGTTGACGCCTGGCAAGGTCTGCTCCAACTAAAGCTGGCTACACCCGTCGGAAAGGGGCAGGTCATCTTGCGGGGCGCAGCGGCTCAACTGATGAGCCTCATCGACAGCAAGGTTGAGAACGAGTTTGCCCGCCATTTTGACGCGGAGTTGGAAGTTTACCCGTCCACGATCGAGAGCCGGACGCTGGATCGTTGTGCTCATTTCACATCATTTCCCGAGCACATCGACTTCGTGGCGCACCTTAAACAGGATCTGGATGTTCTGAATGGCTTTTCCGGTGAGTGTCGGGAGAAGGGTTGGTCCTCAGATCTGCACAATGGAAGGATGGCCGACAGTCACCTGGCGATTAGTCCTTCATGTTGCTATCACTGCTATGAAGGCATGGAGGGCTGGCGCCTCGAAGCTCCTGGTCGTTGCGTGACGGCTACTCTTGCATGTCATCGTTATGAAGGTGCAAACCATAGGACTTTGAGCCGACTACGCGCGTTCACGATGCGCGAAGTGGTTTTTGTTGGACAGCCCCGCTACGTGATTGAAGCTCGCGCCAGAGGAGAAGAACTCATTATTCAATGGGCTAAAGACTGGGAATTGGACTGTTCCTTCGAGACTGCCAACGACATGTTTTTCACCCAGGATTTTTCAGTAAAAGCCTCATTTCAGAGACTGCAGCAAGCGAAGAAAGAGCTGCGCTTGCGGATACCCGCGGAAGATCAACACCTGAGCGTGTTTTCTTCGAACTTTCATGCTGTGACGTTCGGCAAGACTTTCAATATTAAGGTTGGGGAAAGGCCCGCGACGACCGGCTGTCTGGCATGGGGTTATGAACGGTGGGTTTATGCGGTTTTCAGCCAGTTCGGGTTCGATGTCAGGCAGTGGCCGTCCAGGTTGCGCGCCGAGTTTGAGTCCCACCGCGCGAGGCCTTCACTTTGAAAGACGTCACTTTAGAAAGCCTTAGCGCAGATCACTTCGAAATTGTTTCCAGGTGGCTTTCAAATCCGCGCATCAACCAATGGCTGACACCCGAGTGGCGCGGCAAGCAGATCAACGCTGCGATCATCGCCATGGTCGTCCGGAATAAAAAGAATCGCCTGTATCTTGTCCGCTATACCGGCGTTCCATGCGGCATCGCAGCATTGGAAGTGGAGCCTGCAGACAAGACCGCCATGATTTGGTATTTCTTGGGTGACGAGCCACTTTCGGGTCGAGGAATCACATCGGCGGCAGTGCGTCATTTGACGCATATCGCGTTTGAGGAGCTGGGCCTGATCTCTCTATATGCGTGGGCGATGGAAAATAACGCACCTTCGCAAAAAGTCTTGAGCCGCGCAGGTTTTCGGTTGGTAGGAAGAATCCGGCAATCTGCCTGTTCCTCCGGTCGCCAGGTGGATCGCCTTTACTTCGACTTGGTCTCGCTTGACCGCACCTTAAAGGGGGCGGAGGATTTCCCATCCCTGTCCCTTTGAACTACGCGACGCGATCAGGTCTGGTTTGCTTTGGAAAGACTTCCCGGCGGCTCAACAGCCATAACTCGGGAAAGATATCGGCTATCAGAACTCCACGCTCGAATATGCGGACAATTGAACTTTCGGATACGACAATTCCGATTGTGGAGGTCACCTTGGAAATGGATGCAGCGGCAAGGTGTCGGCTGCCCAGGCCCATGGGCAACTGAATATCGGAGACAATGGAGTCGAGGTATCTGCAGCCGGCGACCAATGTTCCTTGTTCGTCGAAAATGAAGGCGCCATCCAATTGAGCCAACTCTTTCAGAGTGCCGCGCAGGTCCGGATTCCATATTGAGCGCGTTTCAACCGGATGATAAGCGATCGGATCAAGAATCAGCGGACGTGAATGAGCCAACACGCGGTCTGCATCACCCAACGTAAATATGGAGCCGATCCGTCGACCCTCTCGCCCCTCGCGTGCGATTTCCGTTGCCAGTTCGACTATGGGTTCACAAACCTCTGGTGGGCAACCCTGAAGTTGACTCACAATTTTCTCGAACATACTTGGATCCTATTCCCACCTTTCAATGGCCGCGGCGCCTGCCTAACTTAAGCAATTGAGTTGCCTGACGCTACCACATGCCAGTACGAGCAGCCGCCTGGTGCGTTGTGCGGACGCCCGATGCCCATTGAGGTCTTGCAAGTGAACCGAAGGTGGAAGGAAGGTTCTTCTGTAGCGTTCCAAACGGTGCGCCCGTGCCTGCCAAAAAAATGTGCGAGATTTCAGTCCCGCCGCAGTTGTTCGTCAGGTACGATGAAAGCTGTCCTTATGAAATACACGCGCCTGATAACGGGCTCAGTCCTTGCGGTCGTCCTGTTCGTGCTTGCAGGATCGGCGCAAATGGAACCAGAGAAAGAACCCGAGTTTTATTTCACCCGCCTTGTTTACGGAAACGGGCTGGGCGCCGCGCGCACTCCGCGCCTGGACTTTCGATGTGATGACCTGGCGCCCGGAGAGGGCGGCACACGTTTTGGCGGCGGGTGGGGAACTGATTTTCCTGCGGCCGACTGTAAGTTCATGTGGGGTATCCAGCGCCTCAGCAACATTCGCGTCTATGACAAAAGCCCTCACCTTGTCACACCATTGGATCCTAAACTTTTTGGCTATCCGTACCTGTACATCGTGTCGCCCCATCGCATGTACCTAGTGAAGGAGGAGGCTCAGAGATTGCGGGAGTACTTGTTGCGCGGGGGCTTTCTGCATGTGGATGATTTTTGGGGCCTCGAGCAGCGCCGAGCTGTTGAGAGGGAAATGGCTAAGATCTTCCCCGATCGGCAAATGGTCCGGTTGCGGCCGGATCATGAGGTCTTTCACACCTTCTTCGACATCGAGAGCGTGATGCAGATTCCGAACGTCAACAACGGTTGCTACGGAGGACCGACGTGGGAGCAGAGGAGCGAGATCGAACCGATGATTTTCGGAATTTCGGACGATAAAGGCCGCCTCATGGTCTTGGTCACGTATAACTCGGATCTCGGAGATGCATGGGAGTGGATGGATCTGCCGTGTTATCCCCAGGAATACTCCGGGCAAGCCTATCGGATGGGCCTGAACTTCATGATTTACGCGATGTCCCACTGACGGCGCGATGCAGTTATGCTTGCATGCCAGTTTTTAGCGCAAACAACAGCGATTGGACTGAAATGCACTCCGATTCCGCTCAATCACGCCCGGTAAATCTCAGATTCCATTCAACCTCCGCAAAATTCACGCTGCTTCGGTTCAGTAGCACTGGCAGATATTCAAACACACTCTATTGACATTCAATCTCATTGGGATTTATTTCAATCGCGAATCCGAGTGGTCAGTCACGTTTATGAGGGATCGCCCGGCCGAAGCGGAGATCATCGGATTGAGATGGTCCTTGACAGACGGCTTTCGAGAGCGGCTTCCGGAATCTTTTCCATTTATCGGGATCTTTGTAGTTTGAAATCGGCTTGGTGGGTTTTGAAGGCGTGCTGAAGTTGTGTGCGTCAAGTTCTGCAAAATCGTTTCCGAAAAGCTGTCTGAGTTCGT
>CAZIPZ010000205.1:0-6975 GCA_964541075.1 uncultured Solibacteraceae bacterium
CACATCGATCAGCGGACGAATCGGAGCCGGCGGAAAGCGCATTGTGGATTCCATCGTTCGATGGTTGTCGAGCCTGCGGATCAATCCGAATGTTCTAACCCTCATCGGGATGCTGATCAATATCGGCGCCGCAGTGCTCTTCGCCAAAGGACTGTTCTTCTGGGCCGCACTCGTTGTGTTGTTCGCAGGCATTTTCGATATCGTCGACGGAGAAGTTGCGAGACGCACAAAACGCGTTACGAAGTTCGGCGCCTTTTTCGACTCTGTCATCGATCGGTATTCAGATTTGCTTCTTCTGTTGGGATTGATGATTTGGTATGCCAAAGTGGACCGGATTTTCTACGTCGGACTCACCGGCCTCGTCCTTATTGGATCCGTGATGACAAGCTACACGCGCGCGCGGGCCGAATCCTTGATTCCCGCATGCAAGGTCGGATTTTTGGAGCGTCCCGAACGTATCGTTCTGCTGATCATCGGGGGTGCAACAAACCGGATGGCGGCGGTGCTATGGGTTATGGCTATTCTTTCAAACTGGACAGTTTCTCAGCGGATCTGGTACACGTGGCGGGAGGCTTCGGCAATGGAACGCCGAATCACATCTTGATCACCTGAACGTCCTTGGGCAGCTTCAGATCGAAGACCGATTCCGGAACCTTTGCGTTAATCTTGATATTGCCAAACTTTACGATCATGTAATCACCGCTGGCTTCCGTGAGTTTGCTCTGCAAAGGGACCCATCGCTGCTGATCCATCCACAGGCGAATTGCTGTGAACATAGCTGAAACCTGCTTTGATTTCGGTTTCATGTCGATCACGCTCGTTTTCCGACCATCCACAACTTCTTCGCCTACTAGTGCGACATCGTAGAAGTTTCTGATGTTTTCATTGGACTGTCCGAAACCGACAAGAAGGAACTCTGCTTTATCCTGATTCTTGCCCAGGAAGAATTCTTGCACCTGCTTTAGCCGTGGAAAATAAAGTTGCGCCTTGCCTTTGTCAATCAGCATGCTCTGTTGTTCCGGCTTGGTGATCTCGAGTTTAATGCGCGTCTGCGTGCCGCGTCTGACGAAGTAGACGACGCCGGTGTCTATGGCCTTATCGTTGACAAGGACGGTGACTTTCGTGCGCTCGATGGCGCCCGACATGGATTGAAACGATTTGCCTACTTCCGCCATCTTCGCCAATACCTGATCAAGCGTATAAGCTCCCTGGGCGTCGGCTGCACTGAATGCGCTCGCTCCAAGAATAAGAACCACGGCGGTTATAGAATTTAGAAATCTCTTCATTTATCTCTCAATCCAAATAGAGTAGGCGGCGAGCATTCCAGTGGTGTCGTAGACGGGCTCCATTCGTGAAACCGTGAAGGCGCTACCCAAAGTCGCTTTGAGCCTGTCCACGGCGGCCTGCTGTGCACCCTGTTCGGGGCTGAAACCCAAACTTTCAACTTTGACGGTGAAGACCCTGTGCCCGTCATCGTCGCTCGTTTCATGCACTGCCTCGGTGGGAACGCGCATGAAGTCAGGCCTGTCGTTGAAAAGAGAAGCCGGGGTCAGGAATATAAAGGCGAGAATGACGACACAGATGACATCGTACTGGGCTGAACCCCTCTCAAAAGACCACAGTAAGAATCTCTTCATACCTTGCGCGATGTGGATTCGGCAAAGACGCCCTCCACATCCAGCGGCATCGAGTCGTTATCGCTAACGATCACTCCGTCGCGCATTTCGATGAGTCTGTCCGTGTACGGAACGAGTTCAGGATTGTGCGTAACCAGAATGGTCGTCTGCTTGAAACGCCGATTCAGTTCGCGAAACATGTTCAAGACGATTTCCGAGTTCTTGGAATCCAAACTTCCTGTCGGTTCGTCCGCGAGGACAATAGCGGGGCGATTTGCGACAGCGCGCGCGATGGCCACTCGCTGCTGCTCTCCGCCCGACAGCTCCGACGGCTTACGATCCATTTTGTCCTGAATCATGAGCAATTGAAGAATCTCGGCAAGATAAGCATCACTTTCTTTATCGGAGAGCCGCCCATGGATGCTCTTGGCGACCTCGATATTGCCTCTGGCTGTCAGAGTGGGAAGCAAATTGAACTTTTGGAACACAAAACCGATCTTCTTCCTGCGGATCTCCGTCAGATCACCATCGGTCATACCTGCAATGTCTTGGTTCTCGATAAGAAGCTGTCCGCTGGAGGGCTTCGCCATGGCGCCGAGGATGTGCATCAGAGTGGACTTTCCGCAACCGGATGGCCCCATAATGGCGGCCAACTCACCTTCCCGGATCCGGAGATTGACGCCACGCAGGGCCTCGACCGCGATTTTGCCGATTCTATACGTCTTTCGAAGGTCGATTGCTTCCAATAGAAGTTTCGTCAAAGACATCGGAATTAAAGGTTTTATCATAAATATTATTCGTACGCGAGCGCTTCAACGGGATCCTGCGCCGAAGCCTTTATTGAAGGATAGAGAGATCCAACGATCCCGCTTAGAACCGCAAATACCGCGGCCTTGATGATCCAATCCACGCCGATCATGACGACAAGCGTTGGGAAGATAACTTTTATCAGGCCCGATATGATGAAACTGGCGCCGATGCCAATAACCACGCCCATGAGGCAGACCAGGAAAGACTCCTGAAAGATCAATGTCACAATGAGACGTTTAGAAGCCCCTAGCGATCGCAGGATGCCGATTTCACGAGTGCGTTCCGTTATCGTTGTGTACATCGACAGGAAGATCACGAGAACGCCGATACACACTGCCACAAACACGACTGTTTTAATGAAAGCATCCAAAGCGGGCATGCTCGACGAGGTCACCATCGAAGCGAACTCACGAAGGGGACGCGCCGGGTAAGTTGGGAAAACCGTCCCCATGCGTTCGATCACGGTGTTCACCGCCTTCGGATCGTCGACTTTCACAAAGAACAGAGACGCCCGATTCACTGCGCCGGTCAGATCCTGCGCCGTCTTGAGGGACATAAAAATTCGCGCGCCGACGCCATGCTCGAAAATTCCGCTGATCTTGAACTTTTGATTCAATAAGGCGACTTCGTCGCCTATACCGACGTTCTTCGCCTGTGCAAACCAATCGTCGACCACAATTTCGTTTGGCCCGCTGAAAATTCCTCCTTTGTGCCAGATGAATCCTCCGCTGACTTTGTTGAACTGTTCAGGATCGACGCCGTAGATAAGATCGAGGCCTCCTTGGGAATTGACCAGCGTCTGCACTGGCGCGACGGCACTGACGCCTTCGACTTCCTTAATCTTGTCGCCAAGCACTGTCGGCATGGTGGAGTTATTCAGGGCGAGGAACATCGATGAATTCGGCGCCTGGAACATAATGTCCGCACCGACGCCTTCGACGCGCTTGGCAGTCTCGTTGGAAATCCCGGTGGTCAGTCCCACGACAACAAGGATGAGGATCACTTCGAGTGCAACGGCAAGAACGCTGACCGTCGTTCGAACTGGCCTGGCGGCCAAACTTGCAAAAATTATCTGTCTTTTCATGTTTTTAAAAGGTCGTATTCGTCGCTGCCGGATCAACTTGCACTAAGTCCGATCCGGAAGGACGTTCGAGAACAAATGCGTCTGCCGCGAGTTGCTCGTTCAGAACTGTCTTCTGAAACGTGATTTTCAGCGTGTAGTCTTCAGCCGGGCGCTGAATCACGATAGCCTGCGGGAAACTTGTTCCGCCGGAATCCTGATAGCCTGTATATTCGACGTCAGCCTCCACCTTTCCGTCACGTCCGAATATCTGCTTTCTAACAACTTCCAGCGTTGAACGGTCAATCCAGAGCTTCTCGACCAGATCCGCATTCGGTTGGGCAATATTGATGAATTCAAAGATGTAATAACTCTTTCGACCTACCGAGGTTTCCTCTAGAGTCGAACGGATTTGCGGATTCGCTAATAACGGCATGATATCCACGAACAGCGCGCTCAGCAGATGTTGCGGCCGCATATTCAAGACCGGGTTCTGATTGCTCGCCGGAGCCGTCGCATCTCCGACGATGAACTTGTTGCGGATCGGAACCGATACGCGATACTGCCGCCCGTCCGATACCATGTCGAAAACCGTCGCCAACGCCAGAGGCGCTTGAGCGCGGACCCGAATGTTGTTGGGGCGGTCCACAAGAATGAACCCCTTGGTCTGTCTGTACTCCGTCAAAACGCCGGTCCTCAGTGATCCACCGGAAACATCGAGCGCCACGGTTGCGGTCATGGACTTAATTGCTTGGCTTTGCGTCTTAAGGCCTTCTAAGAGTTCGGCTCTGCTGGCCGTCTTGGCTGGCAATAATCGCTGGTCCTCCGGAACGACCCGCTTTGTGGAGATGCAGCCTGCGGCCAGCAGCGCTGTCGCCAGTACAAACGTTCGGATTTGCAAACCCAGCTTCATTATTACCTTTAGGCCTCGATGCTATTGATTCGACGTCGCGCAAAAACATATATGACGACGGTCGTGACAATCAGCACCGCGAGGCCGATTCCAATCTTTCCAAAATTGTCATGCGCGAACTTAATCGCCGCCTCTCCGTATGTAACCGCAAGAAGGCCCTCGCCGAAATAGCGTAATCCTCGACCAATTAAAACCGCTGCGATGAATTGCGGCCAGGAAATTCCGAAGGTTCCAGCCGACAACACAAAGATCTTGAACGGCGTGGGTGGCGGCAGAAGCGACGGGATGATGATCGCCAATATGCCGAAGCGCTGATACCAATTCTGGATTCTTGCCAGTCGTTCATCTGCAAAGCGCTTCCGCAAGAAAGCTTGTCCGCCTCTCCTGCCGACCGAATAAAGCAAAGAGCACCCGATCACCGATCCAACTGTTGTGAAAGTCGCTAGTTTCAACATACTGCTTGGATTGTCGATCGAAGCAGTCATCAGGAGCACATCATTCACTTCGGGCAGCGACAAAAAGGAAGAATCGCATATGGCTAATAACAGGAGCCCAACTCCGCCGTAAGGCAAGAGCATCTCCCTCAGCCATGCTGATAGTGCGGCAAATATTTCCATCTAGAACCTGAAAACTGGAGGCACTCCCAAAAATGCTAAGTACGGGGTAACGTCACGAGCAGATGTCGTCGCGAGACCGTACAAAAGTCTAACACGTCGCCCTGCTCCCCTAGACGGTAATTTTGCCCGTACCTGCCCCTCTTTGCAGACTAAACTAAGGAGACTGGGAGGTCATAATGCGACAGATCCTATACTGCACCGTGGCCGCGGTTCTTTTTGCCGCCTGCCCCGATTACCTGGGACAAAAGAGTCCCCAAAGTGTTTTGAAAGAGGCTGCCCGGAACGCCGAAAAAGAAAACAGGGAAAAGAGCTTTCAGGAACTGAAGGCCGCATCCACCGAACTCGCGGCCGCTGTCAAGGAACTGAACGAAGAAATCGACAAGAGCAGCTCGGACGTTATTTCTGCCGCGGTCTTCTCCAGACTCGACAAGATTGAGAAACTGACAAAACAAATTCGGGGCAAAGCGAAATAGAATCAAAGTTCAAAGCTCCACCTCCCATGGCGCCGCGTTTCCACCTTTAACAATTTATTCACATCTAATTCACATCTCTGTCAGCGGCTTTGCCTAAGCTGCTTTCATGGTTCTGTATCTCACGCAAATCCTAATCACACGGTTTACCGAGAACCTAGGAGGTCCTCATTGCGACTGAAATTGAGCGTTTTGTTCATTGGTACTGTTGTGTTTGTCCTGTTGCAGTCGATGGCGTTTGGTCAAATGGACCATGGCCGCCTTGCGGGAACGGTTAAAGATTCGACAGGCGCCGTGATTCCCGGCGCTTCCATAACCGTTCGGAACGAAAAAACCGGACAGGAGCGCACAGCGTTAACAGGAGACAGTGGAGAATACCTCGTGACGGCGCTGAAGCCCTCGACCTATTTCGTTGAAGCGTCTTTAGCTGGATTCGGCTCGAAGCAGGCGTCGGGATTGCAGTTGGTTGTCGGCCAGACATTGACTCTCGATTTCACGATTTCACCAGTTGGGCGTGGCGAGTCCGTCGATGTGCGAGCGGAAGTCGCCGAGGCTCGAATTCAGACCAGCTCTGCCAGCATGGGCGCGAATGTCGATGTGCGGGAAGTGGGAAGTCTCCCCATTAACGGGCGGCAACTTTCCCAACTATACTTGCAGGCTCCCGGGGCGCAAAACACCGGCTCTGGAACCTTTGGCGACATCCGTTTCAGCGGTCGCGCCGTTGAACAGAATGCAGTCCGATACGATGGCATCGAGGGATCTGGCATCGTCGATGCGGCGCCCGGCGTAGTCGGCGGAGAGTTGGCGTCACCCTTCCGTCTGCAAAGCAGCCTCGAGAATGTACAAGAATTTCGCGTGGAGTCGAACAACTATCCAGCCGAATACGGCACCGGCACGGGCGGACAGGTCAGCGTTGTCACCAAGTCCGGCGGCAATGCATTTCACGGGTCGCTTTTCGAGTTCCTTAGAAATGACAAGTTCGATGCGCGAAACTTTTTCGACCGGGCCAAGAATCCACTGCGTCTGAATCAGTTCGGCGGCTCCGTCGGCGGGCCGATCATCAAGAATCGGGCATTTTTCTTCGGAAGCTACGAAGGGTACCGCGTTCGCTCAGGCGTCAACATCATTGAATCCGTGCCCAGCGCTGCAGCGAAGGCGCAAGCAGTCCCCTCCGTTGCACAAATCATCGATGCTTTCAAGGACTCCAAGGCTGTAATCCTCCCCGGAGCCTCGGCTGATCCAAACTTCGACATTGCGCAGCTGCTTGCACGCGAAACGGTTGATGAGAACGCAGTAGGCGCACGGCTCGACTTTAAATTGAACGACAGCCAATCGCTGTATCTTCGATTCTTTCGGGATCAAGGAAGCAATGTTCAGCCTCAGAGCGTCAGCGGTCGAACCCTGAGCATCACAACCTACCCGCAGAATGGCGTCGTTGCGCTCCAGTCCGTGCTGTCGCCAAGGATGATCAATGAAGCAAAATTCGGCT
>CAZIPZ010000206.1:0-6835 GCA_964541075.1 uncultured Solibacteraceae bacterium
GGGACATACCATCGTATCTTATTGAATCTATTCAGTCGTGGATCCGAGACACCGTCAAACTCCTGACTAAACACATTTTCAGCGGTCACAACCATGACAGGAAGGTCGAGGTTCGCCTCATTGGCAGACGGACTTAACGGCAAACGCACCTGTTGTTTGGATCTCGCACACTTGGCAAAATGAACTTGAACGATGATTCGAACATGCTCCAAATGCGGTCAGAAGAACCGAATTTCGGCCGAACACCTAGCCGATGCATGGCGTTGCGGTGCGTGCAAAGCGCCTTTTACCGCCATTGCCGAGCCACTCGATGCCAATGACGCATCTTTCGACGAAATTGTCTCGAAAGCGCGAGTCCCTGTACTTGTGGACTTTTGGGCTCCGTGGTGTGGACCATGTAGAATGGCGGCGCCCGAAGTCAGCCGGACTGCGGCCATTATGTCGGGGCGTGCCATTATTTTGAAGGTGAACACTGAAGAATCTCCGGCATTGGCGGAACGATTCAATATTATGAGCATTCCCAATTTTATGGTCCTTAAGAACGGCGCCGTTGTGAGACAGCAACCTGGATTAGTAGATCATAGGCAGTTGATCGCCTGGCTAACAATGGCCGGGGCGTAGCCTCCTTTTTCACGAAATCATTCACGGCGTCACCGGTCCCTTGATTCATTAGGCAGTGGCCGCGGCGGAAAAAGCCTTGGCTGATCAGAATTACGTTGCCTGACCGAGAAATCCAACGACTTCAGTCCGAAACTGAGAAACCTCCGCGACCGATGCTGCGCAAGAACGGGATAGTTCTGTTATGGAAGACCGCATGGAAAAAGACCTTGATACTGCGAAAGCCTTGGCCCTACAAGCGGGAGAGATCCTTCTAAGACATTACGCCAACCCGCAGGTCGCGTGGAAGGGGCCGAGGAATCCAGTGACGGTTGCAGACCGCGAGGCGAGCACCTTCCTGGTCCGTGAGCTAAAGAAGCTCTTTCCCAATGACGCAATTGTCTCGGAGGAAGAACCAGACGACGGAAGCCGGCGTGGAAAGTCACGCGTTTGGATCATTGATCCATTAGATGGGACGATGGAGTACATTGAACACCGCGACGAATTCTGCGTAATGATCGGTTTGTCGAGCGATGGCGTCTCGGTTGTCGGTGTTGTTTATCAACCCGTAACACAAAAACTTTATTACGGTGCGGCGAATGTCGGCGCGTTCATCGCCGAGAACGGATCTGATCGCTCTCTGCATGTTTCCCCGGAATCAAATCCGTCCGCGATGACTATCACCGTCAGCCGCTCACATCCCTTAGGAGACGTTGAAGCCGTGCGACGCGAACTGGGCATCACCAAAGCCCTGCCCTACGGAAGCCTGGGATTGAAGATCGGCCTCATCTGCGAAGGTCGAGCACACCTCTATTTGAATACCAGCCGGCACACTTCTGTTTGGGATGTGTGCGCACCCGAGGTGATTCTTCGTGAGGCGGGAGGCCGTCTTACGGATCTTTTGAATGCTCCGCTAGTCTACGACGGTGATTTACAAAACCTGCAGGGTGTGGTTGCGAGCAACGGTGTGACTCATGAACGAATTATCCACGTCGTCCAGTCGGTGCTCCGGCAGCGCGCTTAGCTAATTCATTTTTTTCACAGTTCCCAGTTCTCCTTTTTTCCATTTCCATATACGGCCTTGGATTCCAGCATCGCTTCGCATACGCTGCCTCAGTATGCCTGTGAGCGCCGCAGTCACCGTAAGGGAACTTCGGAAGATCTATCAAGGTTCTGGTCGTCCGCCGGTGTGCGCTGTCGACGGTATCTCTTTTGAGATTCACCATGGAGAGTGTTTTGGATTGTTAGGACCCAATGGCGCCGGTAAATCTACCTCTATGAATTGCATTACCGGCTTTTACCCGGCGACATCGGGCGAAATCCGAATCTTGGGGATTGATGTTAACGCCCAACCGCGAAAGGCGCGAGCCCGTCTTGGCGTATGTTCGCAGGATGATACGTTGGACTCAGACTTCAGCGTACTGGACCAGATGATCCGTTACGGCACTTACTTCGACCGGCCCATCGAGGTAATCCGTCCGCGTGCCGAATCGCTCTTAGCTCGCTTTGGACTGAGCGAAAAAAGCCATGACCTTGTGGAGTCGCTATCGGGAGGGATGCGTCGCCGTCTTCAGGTTGCCAGATCTCTTATTGCTGATCCTAAGGTGCTTATTCTCGATGAACCCACAACGGGAATGGATCCCGAGGTTCGAAGAGTGCTTTGGGACATCATTGGTGATTGCCGCACCCAAGGGATTGCAATCTTGCTTTCCACACACTACATGGAGGAGGCGCAGCGCCTTTGTGATCGCGTGGCCATCCTTCATCGTGGACGCATTCTTGATTGTGCTCCACCTCAGGACTTGATCAATCGGCACATCGGCATCGAAATGCTTGAAGAAGAGATCCGACCCGGAGTTCGATGGAAGAGACCGCCGAATCTCGAGGACGTTTATCTAAGACTGACCGGTAAACATCTCGACAACGGTGATGCTTCATGACCGCTATTGGCGCAATTCGCTGCGTATGGCTGCGCTACTTCGATGTCTATAGAAAAAGTCTCAAGTACGCCATGATCACCACGTTTTGTGAACCGTTAATGTATCTGTTCGCGTTCGGTTTTGGACTTGGTTCGATGGTGGGAAACGTCCAGATCTCAGAAGCTGAACTCACATATAGGCAGTTCATTTTTGCCGGCATTGCAGCCCAAACATTGATGTTTCAAGGGTTTTTCGAGGCCGCTTACGGCGCGTTCATTCGCATGTACTACCAAAGGATCTTTCAGGCAATTGCGGTAACCCCGATCACTCTCTCTGAAGTTCTATGGGCGGAATTGATCTGGGACGCGTCCAAGGCCGCTTTCGCTTCAACCGCGGTCTTGGGTATTGGGGCGATCATGGGAGACTTTCGGCCTCTTGGAGCCTTGCTCGCTCTTCCCGTTTGTTTCCTCTCCGGGCTCCTCTTCGCAGAACTCGGCCTTCTCGTGGCAGCAAAATCAAAAACGATTGAGGAGATTTCATACCCTCAATATCTGCTCATCTTTCCGATGTTCCTTTTCTGTGGGGTCTTTTTCCCGCTCTCCAATCTGTCGATATATTTGCAATGGCTGGCATGGACCTTGCCTTTGACCTCGGTGGTATCACTACTCCGAACTCTAACACTCGGCACGCCTCTGCAGGCGGAGGTCTTTGTCGTTCTAACCGGATGGCTCCTTGTTTTGACACCCTGGTCTCGTAACGCCATGACAAGGCGATTGATCAAGTAGCGCTGAGTCGGAATTTCCGCTCCAGCGGTTCCTCGCCCTCTAGAATGTTCGCCGAGTGTCACCTAAATGAAAAAGGGCTGCCTGAGCAGCCCTTTTGAAAAATTGCAGCCGGGAAAAATCAATTACCGCAGTTTGCGTTAAAGGAGCCTACGATTTCCGCTGTCTCTCCACGTGCATAATAAATCCGCAGTCTCTTAATTTTGCCCTCTTGAATGTCAAAAAAAGCCGCACCAGGAACCATGAGCCGTTTTCCTGTATCGCGAAAATCCTTTGACCCGCCAAACTCGGTTGTGACACTCACGCCACCCCAAGGCGTGGGTGAAGCAAACAGCAGATCCGACGTCTTCTCACTGACCGTCCTGACCTTGATGTAATACGCGAGTCGTGTGTACTTGTCGGACAGATCTTTGGCCATCCTCCGGATTTCATCCTGTCCTTCGTAGAACACCAGGCCGATTTGATCCTCAGGAGGACCGACCATGAGTAAGGCGTCAGCTTGGTGAAGCTCGAGAAAACGATTGATGGACTCGTCGCTGCCATCCAGAGCATTCCATCTCCTGAACCATTCTTGAACTGTTTGCTGAGCTTTAACAAGATTGGCTTCGTCGGCTTTTTTCTGCTCCTGGGCCTTCGCCTGCTCCCCCTTCAACTTTTCCAGTTCGGCAGTTAGAGCTTTGACATCAACGGCCGGTGGCCGTGGAGCGGCCGCCGCTGGCCTCGCCTGAGGGGTTGCGGCCGTAGCTGGTTTTGCCGCACCTGCGGCCGGCGCTGCGGGCGCCTTTGTTTGAGCCGCACCTTGTGAAGATAGAACGATAGTGGTAAGTGAAAAGAAAACGGTGAGAAAAATGAAGTTTCTCATGCCAAAAGGCCTCCCTAAGAGCTCCCTTGTTACGCGGGGGAGCACGGAGATGGTACTCCGCCTTAGCCACTCAGTGCAAGACTAGTGATGATGAAATAAGCGTCACCTTGTGCACCATGTGAATCTCGAGCAAAAAAAAATGGGCGGCCGGAGCCGCCCATTCTGTGATTTTATGCGCTCTATTTCGCGTCCTTGGCGCATCGGATTCCGTAGGCGTCGCTGATCTGGGATGGCGGAGCGTAATTGCGATAGTGGGCTCCCAGGAGACTGCGCTGACCGGTATTCCAAAGGTCTTCGTCGTTAGTCCATCCACCGCCGCGAACAACCTTGTATTGACCAGTTGCCGGACCCGTTGGATTCTTCAGCGGGCCGACGCTGTAATAGTCCTGACCATACCAATCCGAGACCCATTCCCAAACGTTTCCGGTCACATCATAGAGACCGTAACCATTTGGCGGGAATGACCCGACTGGTGCAGGACCATTAGCAGCTTGATACTGCGCCATCTTTTTGGGGGGACCCGCAGGGCGGCCTTCAGCGCCAGCAGCCGGTTTAACATCGAGTTCATTGCCCCAAGAATAGAGATTGCGGTCCAAACCGCCGCGTGCAGCCTTTTCCCATTCCGCTTCGGTCGGGAGCCGCTTGCCGGCCCATGCACAATACGCGGCCGCATCTTCCCAGTTCACGTTGTACACCGGCCACTTTTCCTGACCGGGATTGATCTTGCCGCCCTTCCAGTACCAGGGCGTCTTGCGATTGGTCGCTTCCGCGAACTTCGCATAATCCGTGTTCGTCACCTCGTACTTATCAATCCAGAAAGCATCGAGGGTGATCACTCGCGCCGGCTGATCGTCCTGGCGGAGGCGCGCCGTCCAATTCAGTTCATCGAACAAAAACATGTGCGTCCGGCCCATCCAGAAACCACCCGCCGGAATCTGCACCATTCCAGAGCCATCCTCCTTTACTTCGGCCTTCGGCGTCGCTGCCGGAGCGTTCGACTGCGCCGAGGTCGCTTCTGGCATCGCCTGAACCAGACCAACCATGAGCAAAGTTAAACTGACGACTATGAAACGTTTCGTAATCATGAGCATTCCCCTGAAGTGACTAAAGATAATAAAAGCTGAAAAGGGGACAACGAGCCATTTCTTGCACTTCAGAAACCGCTCACTGTCCCCTTTGGTCTAGTTAAGCAAACAACTCATCAATCGAGTCATTGCTGATGAACTCCGACCCGCCGACAGGCGCCGTCTGCACGTATTCATACGCCCGCTTGGACGGCGTGTTGGCGATCTTCTTCGTCCAGTCGATTCCCAGAGCCGAATAAACCGTCGCCACGATGTTGTCCATCTGCGGCTGTTCGTTGTGCTTCCAGCCCGTCTCGGTGACGTAGCCGTTTTCGGTCTTTCCGATAACCGTTCCGCCCTTGATGCCGCCGCCCGCCAAAATCGACGAGTAATTGAACCGCCAATGGTGACGGCCCATCACGGGGTTGATCTCGGGAGTGCGTCCGAACTCGCTGGTCGCCACAATGATGGTTTCATCCAGCAAAGACTTCCCGGGCGCCTGGCCCGGCATCTTCGCCAGATCGTTCAGCAAGCTCACATAGCCCTTGTCGAACCGCAGACAATTGGCGTAATGGTTCTGGCTTGCCTGCCGATTGAAGATCTGCGTGTGCTGATCCCACCGATTGCCGTCGTACACGTAAACGAATCGGGTTCCCGCATTCGCCGAAATCAGGTTTCTCGCCAGGATCAAGCCCAAACCATACTCGTCATTGCCATACCGCTGTTTCTCTTCGTCACTCGCCTGGAAGACTTTCGTCCAGCGAGGGTCGTTAAGAATGCGATATGCGTCATGGTAATACGCTTTGTAATCGGACTCCTTGTTGCCAAGCGACGTCCGTTCCGCCATCGACATTTCCGAAAGGCCGCCCAGGAAATTCCATCGCTCTTCCAGGATCCTGTTGACCCCGCCGTCTCCACTGCCGCCTCCGAACGTGTCGAAGACCGACAGCGCGGTCAGGTCCACACCCGAGAAACGCGCCGGCAGAAATCCGGCGCCCAACGATCCCGCAAAACCCGATCCCAACGACGTGGTGAAGTAGGTCGGGAACGTGTCGGATTCTTTGCGCTGCGATTCCAACTCATAGGCGATGACGGAGCCGAATGCCGGAATCTCTTTGGCCAGAGCGGCATTCAATGCACGTCCCGTCTGCGTATGATATTGACCGTTGAAATGAACCAGTTCGGAGGCCCGCATCGAACGGACGATCGCGACCTTGTCCATCTGGTCGAACAATGTCGGAAACAGCGTTTTTGATAAATACACGCCCGTCGATGTCTTGCGGACATCGAGGTCCTTGGGCTGCTTGAACGTCTCGTGAAAATCAAAACAGTCGTAAGGACTGATGGCTCCCGCAATTTCAATCAGAATGACATTTCGCGCGGTGTTGCGGGTTTTAGCTTTCCCTTGAGCCGACACTTTTAGCGGCCAAACCACCTGGTCCACATAAGTGCTCGCCAAAGCCGCGCCGCCCCACTTCAAAACATCCCGGCGGCTGGGCATCATATCGATCAATCTTTTCATGACGGCCTCCGATTAATGATTCAGTACAAATTCGATGCTGTTGAGCAGGGCCCACTGCAGGTTTTCTGCACCCTTTTTGCGGTCCTTCT
>CAZIPZ010000207.1:0-6641 GCA_964541075.1 uncultured Solibacteraceae bacterium
GATGCGATGCCGAAGCATCGCTTGTGTGGAAAGGAGAGAAGTTATGTGGGCGATGCCAAAAAATAAGATTGGATTCTGGAGCGCTGCTCTCATCGCGTTGGTGGTCGGAGCGCTGGCATATCCATTGATGCCATCCGCCGCGGGTCAGGCCGTGGTCGCGGGCCGTCCGGGAGCGCTTTCGACCGACGGCGTATCGATGGTGTTCGGAGGAGACGTCATCGTTGGAAGATCCTTTTCCGGCATTAAAGATCAGAACGCTTTGGGTCTGTTCAGAATCTTTCAGGATGCGGATGCCAGTTTCGTCAACCTCGAGCAGGTGATGTCTTCGGCGCCTGGAAGTCCTGATCCGGACATGGGTACACGGATTCGCGCAGATCACAACCTCCTCAAGGATCTGAAATGGGCAGGCGTTGACGGCGTGTCTTTGGCCAACAACCACTCGATGAATTTCGGAACCGACGGGCTTTTGGGAACGATCCGTGAATTGGATGCCCTCGGAATTAAGCACGGGGGCGGCGGAGCCAACGCTGAGGAAGCCGCGGCAGCCGGCATTGTCGAGGCGAAGGGTTTGAAGATCGGTCTTATCGGGCTATATTCGGGAACCATCGGCGGCGCAGGCATGGAGCAGGCCGGCAGGGCGCGTCCCGGAATGTTCATGCTGCGAGCCGGCGAAGTGGACATGGGGGGCGTGAAAATCGTCGCACCGGTCGCAGGAGACCTGGCTGCAATGACCAGAGCCATAGAAGCAACCCGAGCGAAAGCCGATATCGTTGTGGTTTCTGTCCATATGCACTGGGGAAGCAACACCTTTAAAGAGGAACCTGCCGACTACCATCCCATGGTCGCTCGGGCCGCGATCGACGCGGGCGCGGATCTCTTCGTCATCCACGGCCCACACGTCCCGCGAGGCGTTGAAGCGTATAAGAACGGATTCATCGCTTACAGCCTCGGAAATCTTTTCTGGGACACCTCATTCTGGGGACCGCAACAGCCTGCCTACGCACTGGATGACACATTTCGCAGCATCGTCGTTCGTGCGCTAGTAAGGGACAAGAAGATTTCCCGGCTGGAAGTCATCCCGATCACCATCGCCAAAAGCGGAGAATTTCAGGGAGTGCCGAGACTCGCTGACGATGCCGAGTCCAAGCTAATCCTTGATCGAACAAAGCGCCTTTCCGCCGTCAACCGCACCAAAGTCGCATTCGACAATTGGTACGGTTTCGTCGATAAGACCGCAAACTGAGGGGGAAGGGAGGAAGAAGCCAGTGACGAGTTTCTTGTACTTCAGAAACTCGTCACTGGCCCCCTTCCTGCTTTTTTTCCTCATTCTTTCTCAACCCGCCTTTGCTCACGTAACCTCCACCAGCTATTCGACGATCGAGTTGAGCCGCGATGAAATTCGAATTGAATTCTCACTTAACGCCGGACAATTGACGTCGGTCGATCGTTCGGACGCGAACGGCGACAAGCGCCTTGATCCAAAGGAAGCCGCGTCTGCACTGGATGTCATACAGGAGCGTATTCAGCGAGAGTACTACGTTCGTGTCAACGGTTTTCAACGGCTGGAGCTGTCGTTGGATTCCAGCCGCGTCGCCGAGGACGGTACGGCAATATTCCAATATCACGCATCGCTCCCGCAGCCGACAGAGTCGATTGAGGTTCACGCGTCTCTGGACAATATCACCGAGCCGCACCATCAACACTTGATGCGGGTCGTTTCGGGTGCGGAAAACGTCCAGTATGCGTTCGATCATGGCAACAACGAGGCCCGGATCGATCCGTCGCAGATTGGATTGGGCGTGATGGCGCGCGCAGTCCAGTTCATTCGGTTGGGCGTCTTTCATATCTTCACCGGGTATGACCATCTGGCTTTCTTGGCGGGCCTACTGATCACAACGGTCGCAATCGGGCCTCTGGTGGGCATCGTCACCGCTTTCACCGTGGCGCATTCGATGACGCTGGTGTTGGCGACGCTGGGGATCATCGTTCTACCCGATCGGCTTGTGGAGACTGCGATTCCACTCACGATTGCATACGTCGCCGTGGAAAACATCTGGATGAAGTCGTTCGACAAGCGCTGGAGGCTGACGTTCTTTTTCGGGCTTGTCCATGGTTTCGGCTTTTCCAATGTGCTCCGCGAACTTGCGCTCCCCCGTTCCGCCCTTGCCGTTTCGCTGTTCTCGTTCAATTGCGGCGTCGAGCTTGGCCAGCTTGCATTTGTCCTCTTGCTCTTTCCAATGGTTCGCCTTATGGGGCGAACACGTCACTACGAAACCGCTAGAAACGTCGCGTCGTTTGTGATCCTCGCCTTCGGCATCTACTGGTTTGCGACCCGCCTGCTGGCATGACAAGGCTGAAAATCAGCAAGACGGATTGGTGGTTCTTCGCAGGAGTCGCTCTTCTACTCGTCGCAGGTTCTTTATGGTCGCGCGTTTCAGGAAACCTCACCATGGAGGGAAGCGTCGAGCTCGTGAAGAACCGTCTTCAGCGCGATCTCGCTCTGGACGCTCCGGAGGTAGTGGTGTACTCCATACTGCTCCAGAGTGATTCGGCCCGCCGCGAAGTGTCTGCGCGCCTGCTTGGACGGGTTTTCACTTTGAAATTCCAGCGCCGAGGTCGCGAGTGGGAGTGGACTGCAGTCGTTTTCGAGAGCGGAAAAGAAGCATCGGTGGACGAATATGTCCAATTGCTCAGGACCGAGAGCGAAGAGGGAGCGCTCAACGCGCTGCGGCTCATCAACACGGCGCAGGTAGGTGCGCGCCTTCGTAATGGTCGTTATGGTGAGCTCGATGAACTGCAGTCCGACGGACTGTTAATGGTGGACCTCAAAAGCGGGGTTCCGCGCGGGTACATTGTCGAACTCGAGATCGAGAACAACGGTTCCACATATCGCGCCTTCGCCACGCCAAGAGCGTATCCGCACAGCGGCGTCCGGTCATTCTTCACCGATGAAAATTTGATTGTCCACGGATCAGACGCCGGCGGTCGGCGCGGCTCGGCCTCAGATCCAGCCATCTCAGAAGAATGAAAGTCAGACGAAGGATAAATTGGCGACTAGAAGGGTTTCTTAAGGATTCGCGCTTCCCGGGCTCGCCGCCGACTTCACGCAGCGAAAACCGATCGTAAACGCGCGAGCCTGAGGATCGCTGTAATTCCGGTAGTGATTCATGAGATTGCGTTCGTCATCGTCGGAACATCCACCGACGCGGATCACTCTATATTGCCCGGTTGCTGGTCCTTGCGGGTTGCGAGCGGGGGTAACCGAGTAGTAGTTTCTGGCGTACCAATCGCCGGTCCATTCCCAGACATTTCCGATGATGTCGTAGAGTCCATAGGCGTTCGGAGGATATGAACCCACCTTGGCCGGGCCCCACGGATAGCCGGCATGCGCGGGTTTCTTGGCGGTTGCTTCACCCGCCGGTTCTGCATCGTAGCCGCCCATTCCAAGCGTTCCATCTCCCCAGGAGAACTTTTCCCGATCCAGTCCGCCGCGAGCGGCGCGCTCCCATTCTGCTTCTGTCGGAAGACGTTTGCCGGCAGCTCTGCAGTAGGCTTCGGCTTCGTGCCAATTCACATCGTGTAAAGGGAACCGCTCTTCACCGCTGAGGATCTTTCCGTCCCGCCAGTACCAGGGTTTGGTTGCGCCGGTCGCTTCCACGAATTTCGCGTAGTCTTCGTTGGTGACTTCATACTGATCCATGTAGAACGGATCAACATGAACTTTGTGCGCTGGAGTGTCGTCGCGCCGGTCGCGTTCCGCCCAGCCCACCTCATCGATCAGAAAGAAGTGGGTCCGGCCCATCCAATACTCTCCGCCTGGAATCAGAACCATTCCCCCGGGGGCTTCGGCCGGTGCTTGAATACCGGCCCAAACGGATCCCGTCAATACTGCAATCATCAGGGCGCCAAGTATCGGTAGACGCGACTTCTTCATAGTTTCGCTAAGCAAATAGCGGCATGAGTGGATCGGTTGAAATGAATTCTGAAGACCCGATGGGGGCGTCCTGCACGTATAGATAAGGTCGTCCGGACGGCGTCTTCTCGACCCGTTTCATCCAATCGATTCCCAATGCCGAATAAAATGTTGCGACCACATTGTCCAGAACCGGCTGCCGGCTATCCGCCCAACCGTTGTCGATGACCTTCGAGCCATCTTCGTTCGTCTTGCCCATAATCCTGCCGCCTTTGACGCCGCCGCCGGCGACCAGGCAGGTGAAAGCCTCGTTGTAATGGTCGCGGCCCTGCACATTGTTCATGTAAGGCATACGCCCGAACTCGCTTGTCGACACGATCAATGTTTCATCCAGCAGGGTTTTCCCCGGCTCGTGTCCCGGCATTGACGCGAGGTCTTCCAGCAACGCGGTGAATCCCTGGTCCCAGTTGTTGGATGTGACGTAGTGATTGCTCGGCTTTGTGCGGTCGAAGATGAAGCTGTGATGATCCCAGCCGATCGAATCCGAAATGTAGATGAAACGCGTGCCGGCGTCTGCGCCAAGCAGGTTTTTCGCAAGGATGCAACCGAGGCCGAACGGCCTGCTGCCGTACCGTTGCTTTTCCTGTTCGGTCACGTTGAAGACCTGCGCCCAGCGTGGATCCTTGAGGATCTTGTAGGAATAGTCATAGAACGCCTGGTATTCCGAAGCCTTTTCGCCTAGGGCTGATTCGTCGCTGGTTGAAACCTCGCCAAGCCGCATCAACGTCTGCCAGCGGCGCTCCAGTTCCTGGCTTGCCTTTTCATCTTTCGCACCGAAAACCTCAAACACCATTCCCGGATCCAGATCCAATCCGCTGTATTGCGCAGGGAACAATCCAGAACCGATGGCTCCAACGCGGTTGCGCGAGAGAGCGGTGCTGATGTAGGGAGGGAATGTGTCCGTGGGTCTTCGTTGGGAAGCCAGTTCGGCGGCGATGACCGTTCCGAACGCCGGAATCTCTTTGGCGACCGCAACGTTTTGGGCGCGTCCTGCTTGAACGTGATACTGGCCCACGAAATGAACCAGTTCTTTTGCTCGCAGCGATCGGACTAAACTGACGCGGTTGAGTTCTTTGGATGCGACCAGCTTCGGAAAGAGCGTTTTGGACAAATACAACTCGGATGATATTTTTTGCGGATCCAGATCCTTTGGCGTCCACTTCGTTTCCTTGAAATCCCAGCAGTCCATCGGACTGATGGCGCCACTCATTTCAATCATGATTCCGTAACGCGCCGTGCCTAGAGGATTGACCTTGCCAGCCGCCCGAACGTTCAGAGGCCATGAACCGTGAGCGGCCATTCCACCGGCCAGAGCCATACCGCCCCACTTCAAAAGATCACGCCGCGTCAGTGAGACATCGTGTTTCGCCATTTTGATCTCCTCTTTCCGTTGGCTCCGCCGATTAGTGATTCAATAAGAACTCCGCCGTATTGAGCAGCGCCCACTGGATGTCTTCGGCGCCCAGCGTCCGGTCTTTTTCCAGAATGCGCTGCGCCACTTCCATTTCATTTTGCGTGGGACGCCGGGAGAGCGTCGTCAGAAACAATTCTTCGATGATTTCGGCATCGGATTTCGCCGATTCGATCGCCTTCTGGACCGCGCTGCCACGGTCGGCGCGAACTCGCGAGGTCACCGCGGGCGAACTCATCATTAGCATCGATTGCACGGCGCTTGTGTGATTTGAAATGGCAGGCGGCGTTTCGCGCGTGCTCTGTGAAAATGCCTGCATCAGGGCGGTGACGGCATTGCCGTCGCTGCCGGCATCGCGAATGGCCCCGCCGTTTCCGTTTTGGGGAGCGTTTCTGTTGGTAGCTCTCGATTTCACTGTGGGCGACGACAACTCTTTCACTCGCGTCACCGCCTGCCCATCCAGGTCAAAGTCATACGGACGTCCGGTCACTTGCGCAAGGACGTCGGCCACTTCGGGACCTGTTAGCACGCGAACGTATTTGCGAGCATAGTAGCGAGTGTAGTCATCCTTCCATTGCCCCGGATAGCGAGTGGACAACTGATATGCACTCGACTTCATGATGGTCTTGAACAGGTGGTGCATGCTGTAGCCGTTCGCTTTGAAGTCCCTTCCCATTGCTTCCAGCAGGCGAGGATTGGTGGGCTGAAGCGTCCATCCCTTGGGGAGATTGCCTGCATCGAGGCGATTCAAGTCGAATCCATCGTAGGGCTCGACGAAACCCACGACCATCAGCTTGCCCCAGATCAGATTCACCGCAGCGCGGCTGAATTGAATGTGGTCAGAGGCGATGCGGCCCAGTTCCTGTCGAGGATTCACTCCCGGTCGCGGCTTTTCGCCGGTCAAGATGAACGCCGGTTCGTACGTGCGTCCGTCGCGAGGGAACCGGGCTTCTGCCATTGTGTTAAATGGAGCGTCGTTGCCCGTGGTGTAACCCTTCGCCGAGTCGTCCATGATCATGTTCTGACTCGAAATATTCCGAGCGCGATCACTCCACGTTGCAACATTTCGCAGCTTTCCGAGAAATGCAGCGTGCTGATGAAATTCGGTTCTCGTCTTTTCACTGAGATAGGAATTGATTGATTCGATGTGCCCAGCACCGTCATGGCAGGAGATGCAATCCATGTTGATTCCCAGGAAGATACGGCCCATATTCACCGAAACTTCGTCGATGAAATCCAACCGGTTCTCAAGGTAGT
>CAZIPZ010000208.1:0-6617 GCA_964541075.1 uncultured Solibacteraceae bacterium
ACAAGTTAAGGCGTAATAGGTTGGGCGAATTTCCGGGGTACATCGCCGATACTCGCACCCTGCTACATTCCCCCAACAGCATATTTGATGCGCCGCTATTTTCGGGTACAGGTCAACGGGTCAAGCTTCTGGAGGCCTTTGCAATGGAATGTCCAGTCATTACGACGTCCATCGGGGCGTGGGGTTTTCCTATTCGCAACGGAACTGAAGCTTTTATTGCCGATACGGCGGAAGATTTTCGGGCTGCATTAGCCCGGCTTCTATCATCACGTGACCTGCGGGTTCGGGCAGGTGCGGCCGCGAGAAAAATGATTGTTGAAACCTTCGATTGGAAGAAAATCAGTCAAGCAATAACGGATCTAGTGGAGCATCGTGAGTAGATTTAACCCACTGCGGTTCGCCTCGATCGTGGTGCGATTTGCAGTCCTTCTTCTGATTGTTGCTTACATTGAAGGAAATCGTGACACCCAAGGTTGATGTTCTCGTAGTGCTTTACAACAGTTCAAGGTTCCTGGGACCTTTCCTGCAGAGTCTCCGGACGATTACGTTCCCTGTCACTATCTATTTCCTCGATAACGGGTCAGGCGACGAAACGCCGCAAATATTAGAGGGCGCCATTTCACAGTTGCCGTTTCGCGTATACTTCCTTCGATCGCTCAAAAATAACGGTTTTGCTCACGGCATGAATCTGCTTGCGCGACAGGGAAGCGGGCAGTTTATGTTCATGCTCAATCCGGACACTGAATTGCTCGCTGGTTGCCTCGAGAGATTGCTTGCGCGAGTTGAGGCTGACCATCGGATCGCGATTTGTGAGGCCCGGCAACAGCCCAGAGAGCATCCGAAGACCTACAATTCCGACACTGGTGAGACGAGTTGGTGTACGGGAGCAGCCATTTTGGTGCGAAGGCAGGCGTTCGAACAGGTTGGAGGCTTCGACTCGGCAATCTTCTTCATGTACTGCGAGGATGTTGATTTGAGCTGGAAATTCTGGCTCAGCGACTGGAAATGCGTTTACGTGCCGGATGCAGTGATTCGCCATTACACTCAGGACCTCTTGCCCGGCAAGAAGAGAACTGTGGAAAACTACTTCAGTTTTCGAAACTCGTTATTCCTTTTTTATCGCTACGGAAATTGGAGTCAGAAGGCGTTTTTATGGAGCTTTCTGGGCCGACGCTTTCTTTCTCGAAAGTATTCTATTAGAAGCAAAATCTTATACGCGTTTGCTTTTGGGGACCACATCCGATATATTCCGTACCTTCTTCGGACGAGACATTTGTGGTGCACCAAACACCACCCATGGGTCCGCTTAGACGAAACTTCACTAGCCGACTGAGGGGATTGGGGCACCTGCATCCGCACCTTGCCGCACTGTCGCGCTGAGCTTGGGAATTGAATGAACGTTAGTGTCGTCATTCCAACCAAGAATCGTGCCGCCCTCGTGGCGCGAACGATCGACCACATTGAAGCTCAAACCGTTTCAACGGACGAGTACGAAGTTATAGTCATCGACAATGAATCTACCGATGACACTCGCAGCGTCCTTGAACAAAAGGCGCGAATATATCCAAACCTCAGAATTGAAGTGCAGGAAAAACCCGGCGCGGCCGCCACGCGAAACGCGGGTTTGAGGGTCGCCAAAGGTGATCTGATCGTCTTCATTGATGATGACGTACAGGCCGAGCCTGAATTGCTGCGGGCTCATATAGAATGCCAGAGGAGAAATCCGGGGGCTTCAGTCATCGGCGCAGTTACAATTCCGTGGGGCGACACGAAGGAACCCTTTTTTCGCTACCTGAGAGATCATCGGATTCTTAATCCTTACACTCCCTCTAAAGGCCCGATCGACTATTCGTACTATCACACCTGTAACGTGTCCACGCCGGCGAACGTACTGTTGAAGGTGGGTGGCTTTAATGAAGCCTTCCAGATATACGGAATGGAAGATATCGAGCTGGGATATCGCTTGGAACGGGCAGGTTCACAAATGATCTTTGCTCGAGAGGCCAAGGCTATCCACTATCGGTTTCCTGAGTACCAGGACTTCATTGAGCGTTGCGAACAGGCCGGATACTCGCTGGGATATCTGTTGTTGTTGCATCCTGAACTGAAAAAACGCTTCGTGGAAAGCGGTCGCGTGATCCGGCGTCTCAAGAGTTTCCATTCTCTTTATAGAATGAGCGCAGCAACAATGGCGCCGTTACTTAGCCTTCTGACCGATTGGGAAAAGCGGCGGGGAAGTGGACGGGTCACTGCATTGATGGACCTGCATTACAGGTATTCCGTCCGTTATCACTTTTTCCTCGGATACCGCCGGTATCTGAAGGAACACAGCCAATCTTCTCCCCCGTTAGTGACATCGACACCAGTCCAGCCCTCGTTTGCCAAAAAACTGTTTAAATGAACCTGAAAGGCGAAGGCCAGCCTGTCACCCTGCACGGAGATTTTTCGAGAAAGCTCGTCACGAACACTTTCTTCAACGTTCTCGGGAGGTGTTGGAGTTTTCTTGTAACGCTCCTTCTCACTCCATACATTCTTTCACATCTCGACGTAGGCGATTTTGGTGCTTGGGTTCTTTTGAGCGTGTTAATCAGCTCATTCAACTTGTTTGATCTCGGGCTCGGATCTTCGTTTGTGAAGTACATTTCGGAGTACTACACGTATGGAGACTATGACCGAATCAATGGTGTGGTGTTTTTTGGGCTTGCGTTTTACGGGCTTTTCGGCGTGCTTCTGGTGAGCGCTGGAATGGCGGTGCGGAATGTATTGTTTCAGGTGTTTCACATTCAAGGAGCTTCAGACGTTTACTTCCTCGTCTTGATTTCATGTGCGATCTTCAATATTTCCTCTATGTTCCTTTCGGTTTTCAGAGGAATTCAGAGGATGGACGAGTCGAATTCAATCGAGATCAAAGCCAGCATCCTCACCGTTCTTGGAACCATTTTATTTCTTGAGCGTGGATGGGGCATGCTGGGTCTTGCGGCAAATTCAGTTATTAATGCGAGTTTTACGCTGGTTCTCGCCTGGTGGACGATTCGCAAGACCGTGCCGCAAATTTCCCTCGGGTGGCGATATGACCCGGCGTTGATGCGTCAGATGTTTGCCTACGGCGTAAAAATTCAAGTGAGCCGTCTGGGCGGCTTAGTCTGCTTTCAGGTGGACAAGCTCATCATTTCAAGGGTGCTCGGAATTGCTGCGGTTTCTTTTTATGAGGTCAGTTCGCGCTTGACATCTTTCATGCGGGCTGTGCCTCTGGTGATGATCTCCGCCTTGATCCCGGCCACCTCGGAATTAGGGGCTCGCAACGATCGAGCAAAAATTCTTCAGACGTATCTGCTGGCTTCAAAATATGTTGCAATGATCACAGTTGCGATGGTGGCATTTCTTGTTTTGGAGGCGCGATCAGTTCTCACCTTATGGCTGGGCTCGGGATTCGAGCAGTCTGTGATGCTGGTGCAAATCCTTGCGATTGGTTATGGAGCGAATGTCCTCGGCGGTGCAGCCAGTCAGACGGGAGCTGGTGTGGGTCATCCGGAATTCGACATGCGAAGCACGGTGTTGTTGGTGCTACTAAACCCCGTACTCAGTGTGCTTTTCGTTCGCGAGTTTGGGGCTGCCGGCGCAGCCGCTGGCACTTCACTGGCGCTTATACTGGCCGCTCTTTACCTTCTCGTGACGTTTCACCGTAACTACGTCAAGGACTCGGTGAGTGGAGTTTTTCGTGAGATCCATTTGCGACCTATTGCGGCCGCCGTTTTTGCGAATCTCGCCGTTTTGGGTTTTCATTCGGCGGTTGCGGAAACAGCGCCTTGGAACACGACTCGCTACCTCATTCCCGTCAAGATCGCGATGGATTTCGCCATATTTGGACCCGTCTACGTAGTTCTGCTTATTGCACTGCGGCAAGTTACAGCAATCGACTGGAAGAATTTTCTTGGGTTGATTTCATTCGGGTTCGAGCTCTTGCGACATCCCTTTAGCGAGCGCGTCAAGATCTATCGATAGCCATCGTCACCAGGTGCAGCCAAGTTGGTTCCGTTCTCTGGGGCTGCAAAGGGCAACCACCTTCGTTTGCGCTCTTCAAAAGTTGAACTTCCGCCCCGCTTTCACTGTCAGAATAAGATCCATTCGTCCTTTTGTGGACGACTTGAGTCTTAGTTTTGTGAGGACGGTTGTTAAAGCGCGTCAGCTTAAGGCCAGTCGATGATCGCAAGGTAATTGAACGGGTTCTCAAAGGCGATACGGAGGCATTTAACCTTCTGGTTCGACAATGGGAAAAACCCATCTATAACTTTATCTTACGTTTGATCGGCGACCGTGACGAAGCCATGGATCTTTGTCAGGATTCGTTCTTGAAAGCATACCGGGAGTTGGGTGCGCTCAAGGATCCGGATCGTTTTTCGGCGTGGCTTTATCGAATTGCGCACAACACGTGCTTTTCCCGGATTCGGAAAGAACACGGCAAGGTGCTTGTCGAATTTGAACCAGAGATACAAGCTACTCGAACGTCAGTTGAGAGCCGCCTGGCCGTCGAGAAAGCGCTTCAACACCTGCCGGAAGAGCAGAGAGAGGTAGTCGTCTTAAAAGTGTTCCATGGTCTCAAGTTCGAAGAGATCGCCGCTATCCAGAACGCACCAGTGTCAACCGTGAAGTCAAGACTTTACATGGCTTTCGAAAAGCTGAGATCGATATTGGGCTGAACGCGAGGTGACCCATGTCCCATCTGACCGACCGAATTGCGGAGTTTGTGTTCAACGAACTATCTCCATCTGAAATGGAGCAATCCAGGCGGCATTTATCAGAATGCGCAGATTGCCGACAACAGGTGGACGAGTTCGAACGCACTCACAGATACCTGAAGGCGTCACCTGACGTAGAACCACCCAGGAGAATCATTTTCGAAGCCGAGAGGCGGGTGTTTGCGCCCTTTTTGTGGCGATGGGCTGCGCCAATGGCTGCATCGGCAGCAGTTGCTTTCGCTGTGTTGATGGCGGCGCCCAAGCCACAATCGATCGAACGTGTTGTGGTGAGAGAGCAGCCTGTCGTTCAGTCAGTGGACTATCAAAAAATTATTGATGATCTGCGCGCATCTCAACTGGAGTGGCTGCAGGCGGAATTTCGCAAAAGAGGCATTGAGGAGAGCAAGAATCTTGAAAGGTTGCGAGGGGAGCTGGCGTATTTAGAGAGCCTTCAGCGCGCGGCGTATAAAGAGACGGTGGAGAACGCATCCTCCATTCAATTGCTCGCCCAAAGGTCAGAGCGTCAGGAGTAGCTTATGATCCGAGCTCTCATACCTATTCTGGTGTTTAGCGCCGCCGTCTTGGCTCAGGACCCGAAAGCGCAACTGGAAATGTTTCGAAGGGAAACTCCTGGGCTTCAGGCCGCTGTAAATGACGTTATCAATTCGACGGCGCCGGGTATGTCTTTACTTCAATCTGCTAAAGCCGCATACCTCGAGGGGTTCGGCGTAGTCATTACTCTCGAAGCCTCCTTGGAGCCGCCACGTAATCCATTCAGCAGCGTGAAAACTCCAGCAGAAGTGCGTTCAGCCGTCACTGAAAGAAGAAAAATTGTGACGCAAAAGCTGGAAGCTCTTTTGAAGCAAAGAACGGGTGGCCTGCAGTCTCTCGGTCCAAGTGAATCACTCGCCGTGGTTGTGCACCTTTTTAATTCGAATCCCGCGGACCTGCCGGACCTTCCATCACAGGTTGTGTTTAGCGTCAAAAAACAGGACCCCACTCGGGTGAGTATTCGAGAATTCTGATGAAGGTTGCACTGTCAACGGAGTCGAAGCCAATCGGGCAGATGCTCCAGGAGCGAGGGTTGCTCTCCGATGATGATCTAAAGAATGCGCTCGCCCTTCAAAAAGAACGTGAGGACAAGCTGGGCCGCATTCTGGTTGATCTTGGCTATGTTGCGGAACGGGATGTTTTGGCCGTTCTCAGTGAGCAATTGAACATTGAGATTTTTGGCGGGGAATACCCAGCAGTTCCGATCGAATCAAGTCGTCTTCCCTATCGCTTTTTGCGCGCTTATAACACGATTCCTGTTCACCTGTCGGACAACCTGCTTTCGCTCTCAATGGCTGATCCGCTCGATCTGGAGACCCAGGCTGCAGTTCGTCTTCGAACGGGATACGATCTTTATGTATACATCGGCAAGGAATCCGAGATTGCCGACCAACTCGACAAGCTATATGGCGGTGAAGAGGCGGCCGGGGACCGATTAATCGAGACGCTTGGCGAAACGCTCGGGGCGGATGACGAGAATATTGAACACTTGCGGGACCTCGCATCTGAGGCGCCGGTCATTCGATTGGTGAACCTCGTAATTTCTCGCGCTGTCGAATCGCGGGCGAGCGACATACATATCGAGCCGTTTGAGAAAGATCTGCGACTGCGCTACCGCGTGGACGGCGTCCTCCACAATATCGATCCACCGCCGAACCAGCTTCGAGCTGCCATCGTTTCTCGTATCAAGCTCATGGCTAAACTCAATATTGCGGAACGAAGGCTTCCCCAGGATGGCCGGATAAAGCTCAAGGTCTTGGGCAAAGAAATTGATCTTCGCGTCTCCACGCTCCCCACGATGTACGGCGAAAGCGTCGTCATGCGTATCCT
>CAZIPZ010000209.1:0-6595 GCA_964541075.1 uncultured Solibacteraceae bacterium
GCATTGTTCTTTTTATCTCAGATATCTCTTAACGACGTCGATCAACTCCTGTGCAGCCTTGGCCCGTTCCGATGTTGGTCTCTTGTCAGGATCGATCTAGGCAGACGAATTCCGGCGACCATTCAGGGGTTCTTAAGTTAATGGAAATCCGCAGACTGCTTATGATCACAAACGTCCTTGGTGCTGATGCCGTGGCCTCGCGCCCAACATTTATTTCGTGGCGTTTGTTGCGATCTGCCATGCACGATCGAACCAGTCCTTAAACTCCTGGAGCTGTTCATGTGTCGGGCGCAGAATGCTCTCCACTGCAGCGAATGCCGGATGCCCAGCTGATGCGGCTCCGAGAATCAGGACAAAGCCTTCGAGATTCCTGGCGATCGCATTCAACTGGTCAACATTATCAACCTGAACCGGAATCAATGTCGTCGGTTGTTCAGTTGAATGATCATGGGGCACGCTGTCTGAAGCCATGTAATACCTCCTATCTAGATTTTGTCGTTTAGGGGCCGCCCAGGGTGTACGCGCCGGACTCTCAGTTCCTTTTGGAGGAGCTTTCTACGAATGGAGCGGAGTCAGTTCTGGGGCCTTACTATTCGGTTTGTGGAGACGAGGAACGAAAGACTGTTGCGGAATTCACTCATTTGAAGATGGCCGTCGAGCCATCGCCGACCAAGGTGAAGCCAGCCCAGTATATCGGGACCGCCTGGTCGCCGAATTGGTTGAGAAGATCGAGTTTAGCCTGCCGGAGGGCCGTGTCCTTGTCATAGCCGTCGATCAGATGCTGGTACAGGCGTTTCATGAGAGCGATCGTATACCAGTCATCCGCTGTCCACAGACTCGCGATTACCGCTTTGGCGCCCGCTAGCAGGAATGCACGTTCGAGGCTGGCGATTCCCTCTTGACCGAGCAACCTTCCACTGCCGGTCTCACATGCCGAGAGTGTTACCAAGTCCGCACGGAGTGATAAATCCCTGATCTCTCGTACCTGCAACAGACCATCTTCCCCCGACGTCGGAGATCTCCCCAGGACCAGCGCTGCCCTGTCTGGAAATTGCGTATTCGCTACGCTGTGAACGGCAAGATGTACGACCCGGAAATCGGCGAGCTGCAGTGCCTTGAATTGAGCTTCTGTCGCATTTGTCTGAAGAAGCAGTTGACTATTCCCTTTGAGGATCTTGCTTGCGCTTATCACTTCCTCTCCGCTTCCAGCCAGGTTACGAAGGGTCACGCCATCTAACTCAACGGAATCACCCGCAGGCAAAACGGCGCCGGAATAAACAACGTCTCCGACGCCGAGAAAACTTTTAGTGGCTTGCTCGGAAGGGCGGGAAGCCCTAAGAAGATGGAGGACCGTTGCTGAAGGAGCGTATGTGACAACGTACGATTCGAGAACGTATCTTCCCTGTGGGTCCTTCAGCCCATCGAAAGGTAGAAGATGCAACACCCCGTCAGGAACGATGATGAGTTTTGTCGCTCGTGTCCTCGATTCGTCACCGATGACGGGTTGCAGGAGTAGAGAGAAAAGCTCTTTCGCAAATGCGGTCTCCGGCTGCTTGGACCGGACGGCGGAGAGGTACTTCTCAACCAGATCTTCTATACGCCGTCGACCGGCTGGGAGCACCGTGATGGCGACGCTTTCGCGAGTGATTTCTAAACAATACGATTGTGTCTCGCCAAGCACATATTCAAGCAACATCTCATCCGCGTGGAGCGAGGCCTGGACAGTGCCGAGAGGCACCGGCTTTGGGCGATCACTCGCTGATCCCAAGGGAGAACTGGTTCTGCGCACAGGCGACAGACGCTGCTCCATCCGGAACAGTTGGTTAAGCAATGACTCTCGTTCGTCTCGACTCGTATTGTGCAGAAGCGCAAGTTGAATCCGGTTGATTTCCTTTTGAGCTTCAAGGCTTATTTCATCGGAAGAAGACAGGGTTTCCGATTCCCCACGCAGCGTGTCAGCAAGAGAACGACCACGGGCTTGCTCAATGATTTGGTATGCCCTATTTGGGTCCGAGAACTTGGTGGCCGCTAATTCGAAATGGCCCACGTAGGATTCGCTGAGCGTCGCAATCAAGCTGCCCTTGAGTTCCCTCGCGTTTACATTCACCAGGAGTGCATCAATCACGTCGGCTGCTTCGCTGTAGAGTTCATCGGCGCGTTCGAACTCCCCCTTCCTGGCTTTCAGATCAGCGAGTAGGGTCAGATGCTGCGGTAAGTGATATCTGTCTTCGAGATTACGTATGATCTCGTTTGATCGCGAGGCCAGCGACTCCGCGTCGTTCAGATTGCCAATATCCCGATAAACTTCCGCGAGCTGAAACGTACTCCAAGCAAACACATGACGGAAGCCCCTCTCATGACTAACGTCGGTGGCCTCCCTCAGGTATTCAATCGCTGCGGCTGAATCGTGCGAAGCTGCTGCCATCCCCGCTATGACTAATAATTGACTCACTGCGAAATAGTTGTGTTCTTCCCTCGCGCGGAACAGTGCTTCTTTCAGGACGCTTTCCGCCTCAGCATTCCGCTTCAACGCAAATAGTGCTGCAGCCTTTCCCTGATAGGCCAGAAACGGAAAGCCCATATCTTTCGCGAAAAAAGCCAGCCTTAAGGCCCTGTCACAATATTGCAGTCCTGTTTCAGGACGGCCCGATCCAATGAACCCATAGCCCACCATGGCGGTGTAGTAAACGGCGGCACCCAGGTCTAACCGGAGATACTGAGAGATAAGAGCCTCTCTGATCATCTGGGCTGCAGACCGGAGATCCCCATCCATGAAAGAGATCTGTGCGATCTCCGCTTTCGCGCGTTCTTCCCAGTTCTTGTCCCCGAGGGTCTTCCCCAGCTTCATGATTTCTGCCCACGGTTCCCGGGCGGCTGTTTCGTTTGAATTGCGATCGAGCACGGCCTGAGTCACGAGACCACGCAACATGAGCTTGGGATCCGCCTGAACCAGAGGGTCTTGAAGGTGCGTAGCGACTTCCTTCCTAATACTCGGGTTGACGCCGCTGTCGGCTGTTGCCCAAAAGTAGCCAAGCCTTGCCAACAGAGCATTTTTCTTATCCCCGGACTTCATAAAGAGGGATTCTGCCTGCGCATAAAGGGCCGCCGCTTTAGGCCAGTTGTACAGCATGGCAAGCCGATCGGCGTCTGCGAGTAACCTGAGAGACTCTTGAATGCGAGAGTCGCGGCAAACGATCAGGGGGAGAAGGAGGATTGGCAGGACAAGAAGGAGCTTCTGCGTCAGCGCAAGTCGGCTACGGCTAAACCATAATGCTGACCCGCTCAGCAACACAGGACGCCGCCTCTTGTCGGCCTGGTCACAACGATCTTGGCGCAGACGACTTCGTCTGTACGAAGCATCCGGCCTTCAAGACTATCTCTAGCGCCGCAGAGATGCGCTGCATTGCTCGCCTGCTTGCAGCGAGTAATCTTGCTGTCCTCAAGGGCGAGCCCAGCGCGACCTTGAATGCCTTGCCCCTATCGAGGGTGCCGGCATCATTCAATGCGCGATTGAAATCGGGCAACTCTCGGTCGATCGAGTCGCCCACGACCCGAAGGACAACCACTGGAATACCGGCGTTTGTCGCCGCTTTCACAATTGAATAGCTTTCCATGTCAACGACCGTCGCTCCATCCCGTGCCAAAGCGAACCTTTCATCCCGCGTTGTAGCAATCCGGGAGGATGTGATTCCGACAACACGATCGCAAGTAATACTCGAGGATTTGAGAAGTTCGACGATCAAATCGGTGATGATCTGTGAGCAGTGAAGCAGCGGATTCGTGGCTTCCGTCGATTGACACTCTGTGTAGGCTACGACTCTGCCTTCCGGGAGCGAGGGGGTTAATCCCCCACAAAGTCCTATAACCAGCACCGCATCGGGTTTGCCAGTGGCGAACGCAGCTTCAGCTTTGCTTCTGGCATTCTTCGGTCCCATCCCACCAATAATGAGGACTAGATCGTTCGGTCCGCAACGGGATGGCAAGCTCGAGCTGGAAGGCACAGCAATCTTCTGAACGGGCTCTCCCTCCATGGCCGAAGCGGCAAAGATGTAGACGAGACTCATTCCTAAAGTTTTACCTCGATAGTGGAGAATCCGAAATCCCGCTGACGCGGCTTTCCTCGACCCACTGCTCACCTGCGCCAGAAACGGGACGGACCAGCAAGAGCGTCCGGCCATAGCTGCGCTTCGCATCAGTGATCATGACTTCGACCGAGAGGTACTCGCATCGGAGTACACCAGTTTTTCCGAGATAGAGTGCGAGTGAACTCGCGTTTTGTTCCGCAGCTTTCATGAGATAGTCCAACTATCCATATTAGAAGTACAGCTTCAGCCCGAACTGGATAATCCGAGCATTGCCGGCCGAAAGAATTCGTCCGAACGTGCCAGCTTCGCGCCGGATATCCGGTGGACCGAAGATTGGGTGATTGAACGCATTGAAGAGCTCCGTTCGGAATTGGAAATGGCGGTTCTCATCGACATTGATGCTTTTCGCGATCGAGAAGTCGAAACTCGCCAGACCCGGACCGCGCATCGTGCCCACGCCGGCGTTGCCGAAAGATTGAGGAGCAGGACCCGGCACAACAAAGGCATCAGTGTTAAACCAACGTTCAACCGTCCGTTGCGATCTGGGCAACTCGGGATCTCCGACAAGGTCCGGGCGAGATATGCGATCGCTGCCAAGATTGACGACGGTAGCCCCACTCAGGGTCGCGGTCAGCGGCAAGCCGCCTTGGAGAACGTGGATACCCGAAACCTGCCAAGCTCCAAGAAGCAGATTTGCGGCGCGACCCCAGGATTGGCCCCAATGCCGGTTGCGACCCCAGGGCAGTTCATAGATATAGCTGACTACCAGTCTATGTGTGATGTCGAATTCTGCGGGACCGCGCTCGGCTTTGAGATTTCGTGGATTCTGAGGCACGGCGAAAACGCCGATGTCGATCCCTGGTCCTCCCACGCTGGTCGATAGATGATCTGCTCCTTCGCTGAGCGCCTTTCCCCATGTGTAGCTGGCAAGAGCGGACAATCCGGAAAAGAACCTTTTCTCCATGCCAAGCTGCAGTGAGTGGTAATTAGAGAGGACTCGGTTCTCCATCCACTGAATGTCGCCAAATCCAAGGTATGGACGTGGACCCGCCGAGTGACTGCCGCTCGGATTCACGATAACCGTCGTCGAATTGATATTACGCAGGCCTGGCAGTTTAGTCCCCTTGTTCCCCACATAGGCGACGTCGAGTAAAAGATTCGGCGTCAGTTCGCGCTGAATGCCAAGGTTGAACTGCTGAACATAGGGACTCCGCTGGTTCGGGTCTTGCGCGCGTCGATACACGAACGGTGAGAGCCGATTCGGATCTAATAATCCTTGCGGATAGCCATCGGCCAGCCGAAAAGGCGCGGCAGAAGCGACGGCGGTAGGACCGAACACATTCGCGAAGATCAAGTTATCCACAAGGAATGGCGGATTGAATCCAAGCATACCCTCGCGGCCCTGCCGGACGGTGTGGCTATAGAAGACACCATATGCCCCACGAATCACCCATCGTGCCCTGGGTGAATAAGAGAAGCCAATCCGAGGGGCCCAGTTATTTCGATCGGGATGGATCAGCGAGCGCTCGAAGACGCTGCCGTCTCTGGCGAACTGCACCGAACCGGTCACGGGATCAAAGTTCGCAAGCCGGTTGTTCTTTTCGATCGGAGGGGTCGAATACTCGTAGCGCAAACCGAGATTGAACGTGAGCGCCGACGAAACCTTGTAATCATCCTGAAGGAAACCGAAATACATCCGCTGGCCCTGGTCGATCACTGAATAAGATGTGAGAGCAAGCACCGATGGCAGACCCAGGAGCAGATCGCCTACGGACCTTCCAGTGAAAAGATTAGCAAAGTTCATTGCGCCGATCGGCGCGGTGAGATCATTGATCCTGGTTTGCACCTTCAGAAACTCGAATCCGAACTTCAGGAAATGTCTTCCTTCATGTAATGAAAAGGTCGATCTTGGGTTCCACGTCCGAGGCGTTTGGAACTGCGGTGTCGATGTGTGCCGGCCGATCGCGTCGTAGCCTTGAAGACCAATTTTCGGAAGACCGCCGATGAGATCCGGATTGTTGGGTACGCTTTTCAGGCCGATCAGGGCGGTTCCGTCAATTCCGGCGTTTGGCGGATCGGTAAAGTAGTCTCCGCGCGTCCAGCCGAAGCGGAAATCGCCAACAAAAGAGGTCGACAAGACATGCGTCAATCCAACGGCGATCCCCTGCGATCGATTATCGTTCGCACCGAATGCATCGCTGTATGAGCCTTCTGCCAGCCCTGGAAGTGGAGCAGGCCGAAAGACGTTGGAATCGACGAAGCTGTACCGGCCAAACACTCGCGTGTTATTGGATATTTCGTGATCGACGCGGACGTGGAACTGGTCCGCCCGCGTGCGTGTGATTGGCGTGGATGCATAGATGTTCGTTCCGGGAACATTCGGGTCGGGAATCAGCTCGACGATCTTAGCCGCAACGGGATCCCAGCGATCTCGTGGAATCACCCATTGGCCCGTCGCGTTACGACTGAATTCGGGCTTCCCTGCAACAAACGGATCGAATACCGGCGAG
>CAZIPZ010000210.1:0-6523 GCA_964541075.1 uncultured Solibacteraceae bacterium
TGATCTACAACGGTCGCATCCCCGCTTATTATAAGAACTGGTACACGGATTATCCGAAGTCTGATGAACTCCTCATACTCGGAATCAAGCGCCTTACCAACCTTAATATCTCAGAGCACGGGCGAGCGGTAGCCATCACGGATCCCAGCCTGTTCAAATATCCTTTTTTATACACCAGCGAACCTGGACAGATGGTTCTCTCCGATCACGATGCCAGCATCATGCGCGAGTATCTTGCGAGAGGTGGGTTCTGGGTGATGGATGATTTCTGGGGGAGTTTTGAATGGGGCAGCATGGAGCGTCAGCTCAGAAAGGTCTTGCCGAACGCTGTAATCAGGGACCTTCCACGAGATCATCCGGTCTTCCACTTGTTTTATGATATTGAGAAGGTCATTCAGGTGCCCAGCCTTGCCTGGGTTTACAATGGCGGGATCACCTATGAGCAAGATGGGTTCGTCGCGAACTGCAAGGGTGTGTTTGACGAACACGGCCGTTTGCTGATTGTGATCAATCACAACACCGATTTGGGCGATGCCTATGAGTGGGCCGATGAACCCAAGTACCCGAACTACTTTTCGAGCTATGCCTACCGTCTCGCAATCAATTTTATCCTCTATTCGTTAACGCATTGATCGCTGCAATCGTTCTGGCAGCAGGGAAGTCCGAGCGCATGGGGCGACCCAAGGCGTTGCTTCGCTTTCAGGGTCGAACCTTTATTGAGCATATTCTCGATGCGATCGGCCATTCGTCGATCGGAGAAACTATCGTCGTGCTTGGTCATCATCGTGCAGAGATCGGTGAAACGCTGGGCGACGCGATGGTGGCGTTTAATCCAACCTATGAAAGAGGCATGGTAACGTCCATTCAGACGGGAGTCCGTGCGCTGCTCGGGAGAGTAGATGGCGCGATGCTTTTTCTGGTGGATCATCCGATGATCGACCCTCGGACGATCGATTTACTGGCTGCCGCTCTGAAGCCTTCTCGGATTGTTCTGCCAACCTTTTGCGGCCGGCGTGGGCATCCTGTTTTGTTCGCAGCCGACATTCTGCCTGAGATACTTGATTTGGCGGAATCCGAAGGGGCTAATACGGTCGTCCGCAAAGACCCCGGGCGTGTTATCGAAATACCCGTCTCCTCGCCCGGCGTCCTTACTGACATTGACACACCCCAGCAATTCCTGGATTTGCTGGACGATAAAACCTAACGAAACAACTCGCGGAAATGGTGCAAATTGCTCCGAGAAGGGGCTCATTTCGGGAGGACGGTCTCGCAATAGGTCCAGGGTTTCCGGTATTATAGTGCTTTCGTAACGAAAATCTTGTGTACTTGGAGGGTTACAATCGATGGCATCTGGTGCAAAGCTCAGTAAGACGGCTCGTGCCAGCCTTGGCAAGGACAAGGATTCCACATATTTGGGAAAACCATGTCCTCAATGTACAACGCCAATGGTGGCAACGCGCGTGATAAAGTCTGCGGGAATGCCGGGCGGAATGTATTGGGTGTGTCCCAAAGACGATTTCCGAATGAAAACATAGAAGTCTAGCCGCAGGAGTGTCCGGAGTAATGGAAAACGACTTTCTCGACGGCATCGACGAACAGTTCCAGCGTTTGATGAAACTCAACGGGAACGGTAAGCGGAATGGCCGTTCCAAGGGCCATACTAAAGACGACCGTTTAATCAACGAGATTGTTGATCAACTTCATTCATTGACCCACCCGCAGAGAGAGGAAGTTCTCGCGTTTATTCAGTCCAAGAAACAGAAGGGCTGATCACATGGGGAAGACCCCGACGCCACACGCAAGACGGCTTGTTTTTTTGGTTTGGGCCCTGGTAGCGGTCTTTTATTTCTATCTCTCCTACGACTACATCCGAGTTAGTTCCCGCGACAAGGATTTTGCGGAGTACGCCCAATATGTCGTTCAACTCGCAGGACAAGATTACAGGCCCGCAAAGGACATAAGGGCTCTCTTGCTGGTCAAGGCGGATGAATTGGATCTTCCGATCAGAGGGGAGCAGATTGTAATCGCCGGAGGCGGGCCGAGCCTAATCGTGACTGTAAATTATCAAATCGATATTCAGATTCCTGTGTTCGAACGCGGCATTTACACGAAGGAATTTCAGCATCGCTTATCCTACCAGTCGCGTAGATAGACTACTTTTCACCCATTGCGGCGAACGTCTCCTTGTAAGCTCTATACAAGAGTTCGAATTCAGACAGACCCTTCTTCAGAATCGCGGTGAGATTCGGCAGGTCCATAGGGTTTAGGACTAAATGGACGCTTTGGGCGAATGCCTGCATCGCATCGAGTGTCTTGAAAGAGGATCCGACGAGACACACGAAGGAATATCGGCGTTGGGACATGGGCAGGGGGGCGAGATAGTTCAAAACCGCGTTTGATCGAAGAGATGAACCTGCGAAGTTTTCGTGGATGAAGATCACGTCATACGCCGTGTACCGCATGCGTTCAATGGCTAGTTCAGGAGTTTCTGCGGTGTGGAACTTGAAACCCAGGTCGCGGAGCGTTGCTTTCGCAACTTCCGTTGTGCTGGAATCGGCGCAGATCAACGACGTTTTATCGCCGAGCTCAAAAAAATCCATCTTTGGTTCTTGGCTGCTCATTTTCTTTTCCCGTAATCCGTATCCAGGCTGAGTCCGGCTAAGTCGGTTGTTTTTTCGCCTCTGGTTTTTTTGATCTTATCGATTCCTCGCGACATGATGCCCTTTGTACTGCAATAGAGCATCGCTGTGTCCTCGGTGACGAGTCCTTGATCGAAGAGTTCGAGAATGGCCATGTCGAACGTTTTCCAGCCGTAGGTGGCTGAAGCCTCGATGATTTCGTAAAACGTTTTTCCTTCAGACTCACCGTGCTCAATGGAATCCTTGACCCGCAGATTGTTGCCCATGATTTCCAGGGCTGCGACCCGTCCGCCCCCCACCTTTGGCAGAAGGCGCTGGGAAACCACCCAGCGCAGAGTTTCAGCCAGGCGAATTCGAATTTGCTTTTCCTCCGCCTGGTCAAACATGCCGACAATACGGTTGATTGTCTGTCCGGCGTTGATGGTATGCAGCGTACTCATTACAAGGTGACCCGTTTCGGCGGCAGACATGCCGATTTCCACCGTTTCGCGGTCACGCATTTCCCCGACCAGAATCACTTTTGGCGCCTGTCGAAGGGCGGCGCGGAGCCCTGAAGCAAAATTGCTGAAGTCGTTTCCCATTTCCCGTTGATTGAATGTGGCTCTCTTTTGTGGATGAACGAACTCGACGGGATCTTCAAGAGTGACGATGTGGATCGATTTCGTCTCGTTGAGCTCATTGAGGAGCGCCGCGAGAGTTGTTGATTTACCGCTGCCGGTGGCGCCGGTGACGAGAACCAGTCCGGTTTTTTCTTTGGCTATCGTGTGAAAAACCGGTGGGAGATTCAGTTGGTCGACGCTGGGAATTTCGGTTGAGAGCTTTCGCAGGATGGTCGAATAATGACCGCGCTGAGTGAAAATGTTGACGCGGAAACGCGCCTTCTGGCCGAGAGAGTATGAGCAGTCGCATGATCCCGTCTTGATGAGGTCTTCGGTGATGCGGCGATTTCGGTTGATAATATTCAGCGCCACTGTCTCCGTTTGAAACGGCGTCAGCTTTTCAACCGGGGGTTCGATTCCCACCGGAACCAGTTCGCCGGAAGACTCGACTTGCAAAGGTTTATCGGCTGTGATGTTGAGATCCGACACGTTCTTGTGTGAATCCAGCATCGTGCCCAGAATATAGTCCAGCTCAGCCTTGGTCATGGGTTCTCCTGTTTCGAGTTCCTATTCCCACTCTTCCGGCGGCGATTTTAATAATGCGCGGAATTTATTTTTGTCGATGCACCTGGCGTAAGCGTCCTCGGGACTGATCATCTTCTTGTTGAGCAAATCCATGATTGCATCGTCCAGGGTTTGCATTCCGTACTTCTTTCCAACCTGCAACATGCCCGGAATCTGGAAGGTTTTGGCTTCGCGGACAAGGTTTGCGATAGCTGGCGTCACAACAAGAATTTCCAAAGCAGCGACGCGGCCCTTGACGTCGATGCGCTTGAACAGATTCTGCGCCACCACTCCCTTTAGCGCTTCCGAGAGTGTGTTGCGAATCTGGTTTTGTTGCCCTGCGGGGAAAACGTCGATGACGCGATCGATCGTTTTCGCCGCACTCGGAGTATGCAATGTTCCGAAAACCAGGTGACCTGTGGCTGCGGCGGTCAAGGCGAGTTCGATCGTTTCCAGATCGCGCATCTCGCCCACGAGAATAATATCCGGATCTTCACGGAGCGCGCCGCGGAGCGCCGCTGCAAACGACTTTGTATGCAAGCCGACCTCGCGATGATTGACGAGGCATCCCTGACTTTGATGTACAAACTCGATCGGATCTTCAACCGTAATGATGTGGTCCTTGCGGTTCTTGTTGGCATAGTCAACGATTGCCGCCAGCGTCGTGGACTTGCCGCTTCCGGTCGGTCCGGTCACCAGAACGAGTCCTTTATGAAGTCCCGCGAATTTCTTCATAATCGGAGGAAGTCCGAGTTGCTCCGCTGTGAGCACTGTCGAAGGAATCTGGCGAAAAACCGCTGCTACGCCGTACTTCTGGTTGAAGAAATTCGCGCGATACCGGGCAACGCCTGGAATTTCGTACCCGAAATCAACGTCTCCGGTTTCTTCGAAGACCTTGATTTTGTATTCAGGCGCGATTTCATACAGCATGGCCTTAAGTTCATCGTTTTCGAGAGCGGGGTACTTGATGCGCTCAAGTTCGCCGCGCACACGCAGGATCGGTTGAGAACCTGAAGCCAGGTGCAGGTCTGACGCACCTGTTTCATTCATCAGGTTGAAAAAGGCGTCAATCTTCGCCATGTCTCCTCCAGAGCTATGGGTCGCGTTATTATACTCAAGTGGCTTTCTAATTCATGAGTCAGCTTCCAACTGGCGTTGCGGCGCCCCACTTTCAACTCAAAAGCATCAAAGTCCTAGAACGCACCCTGAGCGAGGCTTTGACGAGAGGTCCGGTCGTTCTGGCCTTTTATAAGGCTTCCTGCCCAACGTGCCAGCTAACCTTTCCATATCTCCAAAAGATCCACTCGGAACTGGGCGCAGGTTCAGCCTTCACTATATGGGGCATTTCGCAGGATGAAGCAGGTGAAACGAAGGAATTTTCCGAGCGATTCAAGATTAAATTCGATTTATTGATTGATGAGCATCCATACGAAGTTTCCTCGGCTTACGGTCTCGAGTTTGTTCCAGGCATTTTTGTGATTGGGGAAGATGGCAGAATCGCCCTTAGCGATTTCGGATTTTCCAAGGCTACTCTGAACCAAATTGCCTGCCTTGCTGCAGCGGGGTCCAGCCGCTCTACGCCGGCGCTGTTTGACGCCAATGACGGTTTGCCCGCTACGAGGCCAGGTTGACGATCGAAAAGCTAAGCGTCCGTGCGACGCTCTGAAGGCGGCTTCCGTTGCTACATTAAGCCTGTTGTTTCGCCTTGCAATCTACACAGACGCGCGTCCATGGCACCGCCTCCAAGCGAGCGGCCGGTATTTCGTTCTCGCACTCCATGCAGATGCCATAGCTACCCTGGTCAATCCGGTGGATCGCCTCTTCAATAGCTCGAAGAAGCTTCGAGTCTGTTTGCTTGAGGGCCAGCCGGACGTGCAGATCGCTTTCCTGGCTGGATTGATCAATCCAATCTCCGCTCTTGGATCCGGGATCGGTCGTCGGGGTTCGTGCGGGAGTTGAGGCGAGGAGTTCATCTTTCTTTTTTTCGAGGATGTCTTTGTACCTCTTTGCATCCACAGAACGCATATCTGAGTACAGCTCCTAGGACAGGCGCAGTAGCCTTAAGTAAACACTCTATTCTAGCACCAGGACCGGAGCTGCGCAAAGACCAGGTCCTTGACGGAGACGACGTCGTACTGGAGCAATTCCTCATCCGGCATCTCGACTATCCAGGCCCGGACCTTGTCTTTCAGTGTTGTTTCCAGAAGTTTAACGTCGTCCATCGCGAACCGCTGTTTCAGGAGGTCGACAGTGGCTGGCGTCGCTTGAAAGCTTAAGAACGTGCTGACATAGTCAGGCGCCGACAAGCGGACTTCTTTGATCCTTTCAGCCTGATATTGCAGATGGCTCTCTTCCCGCCACGGCTGGATTTTGGACTCCACGACTTCCTCTAGGCGTCCTCGAATATAGGGGGAGAAAAGTTCATCATTAGGCGCACTTTCCAGAGCCGTCCGGACTGCGGCCAATAACTCTTTTTCCTGCTCCGCGGTAATTGCAAAGTCATAAGGTAGAAGGTTTGTCCTCACGTGATTTTCAATGACCGCATATCGGGCGACACGATCCGGGTTGGACTTGTCGATGGGGTTGAGAAACCTGCTAAAGAACTGCCTTCTGGACAGCGCCATGCGACAAGATAACACAAACGGTATAATGGATGGCTAGTGCTTCGTCGGACTGAACAAAGGACCCGGACCCCACAACCTGCAACGAGACAGTTCGGTA
>CAZIPZ010000211.1:0-6274 GCA_964541075.1 uncultured Solibacteraceae bacterium
CCTTTCGGCGTGCCGAAGGATATCACCACATCGAGCGCCGGCCAATGGAAGCGAGAAACCGGTAGTGTCTCAGTTTGAACTGAGACACTACCGAGAAACTGCGTGGTCCTTCCTAAATATTCTGCTCTTCAACATTTCGTGGCAGAATACCCCAAGCCATTTCAGGAGTCATGAATATGAAAGTCCGACTTTTTGTTGTTCTATTCATTTTGTGGAATTCAATGCCGGCTTTCTCTCAGGCCGTAAAGAAAGAGGATCCGGATGCTGCTGCGAAAAAGACGCAGGAGTTGGTGGAAGAATGGTTCCGAAGATGGAATGGGCTGGATGGAACGGCGGAAAGCGTGAATCGTTTTTTGGACTTATACGAGCCCAACGCGTTGCACTTGTCCGGCCCTTCGGAAGGGCAGATCGGGCTTGTGTTTTACCAGGGCCACAAGCTTATCCAGAAGATGGCTGAGGATTTTTCAAAGACACATTCGGATATCAAGTATTCCATCGTTATGCAGACCGTAAAAGAGAAGACGGCGCCGTTGTTGAGCATTTCCACCACTCCGTGGGGTGACGCCGCTGCAGCAGTCGAATTCAGCGGCGGGTATACGGAAAACAAGAAGCGATTTATGGTTTCCGGCGCGGTTTTCTTCGAGTTTGATGGAGGAAAAATTCGACGGCTCCGATTGTATTACGGCGCTGGAGAGAAGTTTGAGGTGGTCGGCCCGCTGGCGCTCCAGTGGGCGGTTCGAAGAGTGCGATCTTGAACAGCGCCGTCTGATTAGTTTCTTGTGCAAAAGCGCATTTTTTCACTCCAAACCAACATTTTCCTACCTCGCCTTTATAGATACAAGTAACTGATACCAAAAAACTTGACAATTGTTGATGTGGGATTTTTAATGCGTACAGCTGTTCAACCGCCAAACCAAAGAAGTGTATAGACGGAGGTCGGAATGACACGGATATCCGTTATTTCCTGGACAATACTGCTGTGCGCATCGCTTTCCCTATTCGCCCAAAGCACCCAGCAAAAGGACAAGCCGATGACACCATCGGGCTTGGATAGAGCCGAGCAGTTTGAGGATGCCCACAAGAGTTTGCTGACGCCGCAATCCGATAAAAGCAAGGATGTCGGGCGCTTCACGGAGCAGGTGGCCAAGCCGGCGCCAGGCGCATCCAGCGGCGCCGAAATGGTGCGCAAGAACTTTATTGATGACCACATCTTCGGCCGGATCGAGAAGGACGGCATTCCGCACGCGGACCTTAGCAGCGACGAAGAGTTCATTCGTAGGGTCTATCTCGATTCACAAGGACTCTTACCGACCGCCGACGCAGTCAAGGCGTTCGTTGCGAGCAAGGACCCTGAAAAGCGAGACAAGTTGATTGACTCGCTGATCGGTACAGAGGAATTCGCTGAACAGTGGGCATGGTTCTGGGGCGACCTCTTTCGAACCATGGGATATTCGGGCCCGAAGAATGCGTTTCAGTTTTACACAAAGGAGTGGTTGAAACTGGATCGTCCGTATAACGAGACGGTGGCCGACATGATTACGAGCGTTTCTAAGGGTCACGCCTCGGTTCCCCAACTCGCGTTTCTCGGTCGAATCTTGCGCAACTCGGGTCTAAAGGGTCGCACGCCGACCGACTGGTACAACTACAGCGCAACGACGAATCGTTTGGATGCTCTGGATGAAATGACGGTCGAGATCGGACGCATTTTTCTCGGCATCAACATGGATTGCATTTCCTGCCACGATGGCGCCGGTCACCTCGAGCCGATCAATTTGTTTCTGTCCGACCGAACACGGAAAGAATTTTCCCAGCAGTCCGCCTTCCTGGGACGCTTACGCCTGCTAGGCGACTACAACGGCCAGAACTCCGACAGCATCATGGATGACCTGGCCAAGGGCTACGACACGAAGGACGATGCTCCATGGTTTTCTGAAAGCGAGACGAAATTCCCCAGAACCGGGGATACCTACGAACCGACATTCATTCTGACCGGAGAGAAGCCGCGTCCGGGCGCAAACCCGCGGAAGGAACTGGCTCGCATGGTGACAACAAACCCGCAGTTCGCCCGCGCGACAGCGAATCTGATCTGGGGAAAGCTGATGACGGTCGGTTTTGTTGAGCCGTTTGACGGATTTGATCTGGCGCGAATCGATCCGAAAAATCCGCCTCCGAAGCCATGGACGATTCAGCCCACGAACCCAGAATTGTTGGAAGCTATTGCCGCAGACTTCAGGAGTCACAATCACAGCATCCATCACTTGATGAAGACCATCATGAAGTCCGCGGCCTATCAGTTGTCCTCGAAGTTTTCGGGCGAGTGGAAGGACGCATACATCTCTTACTATCCGCGAAAATACGTGCGTGTCATGACGGGAGCTGAGGTTATCGACACGGTGGCGCAAGCGACGGGAAGGCCGTTCAAGTTTCCGTTCAGCGGAACCGAAGTGCAACGCGTCAAGCAGCTCACCGACCTGGCGGACGTCGGGGCCGGCCTGAAGGACGGTATTAAACAGGCCACGGGCGAGGTTGTCGATGTTGCGAGCATCATGGGGAGCTTCTTTCAAAACAATCGCGAGACTCCGGTCGGCATTGGAAACAAGGCAACACCTCTGCAAGCGATGCTCATGATGAGTGTTCCTCTGGTTAATGATCGGGTGCTTGCTGACAAAGGCAGCCAAGTACAGCAATTGCTGGAGTCCGGTCGGACGAACGCACAAGTGGTCGACGAACTCTACTTGTCGACGCTATCACGATGGCCCACGGATACGGAGAAGAAGTGGGCGCTAGAGACGCTGGGTTTCGATAAGGATCGGACACAGGCCGCCCAGGATCTCCAGTGGACGCTGTTAAATGGTCCGGAATTTCTTCTGAACTATTAGCGAGGGCTAAAACATCATGGAACGACGGCTGATCAATATATTACCTACGCGAAGGGACGTCCTGAAGTGGGGCGGACTGGCGCTTGCCGGTACGTGCGTCGACCGTCTCGTATGGCCCCTAAAGGTGCAAGCCGCAGGCAAGGTGACGCCTCGATCAACTGCACGAAATTGCATTTTCATTGAGATGGCTGGAGCCATCAGTCCGATGGACTGCTGGGATTTCAAGCAGACCCAGTACACGCCGAAGGATTTGGACGTCAAAAAGATCGGTTCCGAAGTGCGCCTCTCTAAATTGAAAGCTACTGCACAGTCTTCTGAAGCCGTCCTCTCGAAAACATTGTTCCCTCAGTTGATCGATCAGATGCACCGCGTGTCGCTGGTTCGGTCGATGCGGGCAATCGGTCTTCTCCATTTCAATGGCCAGTATCACACCCAGGCTGGACGTCCGATCAGTCCTGTGGCCCGAGAGATTCCGGCATGGGGTTCCGTGGTGGCCTATGAGTTGGACTCTCAAAGACGCGACTCCGACACGTTTCCCACGTACATCAGCACCTCGGTCGCGAAAGCGATAGCAGGCTCCATCGGATCGGGATTTCTTCCGGCGCGTTTTTCAGCTGTGGACCTTGACACCACCGGTGTTTTCGATGCATTCGGGGGAGACAGCACCGGAGTGAATCGCGTTCTGGAACAGCGATGGAATCATCTGGCCGCGTTGTCGGAACTTCGCGAGAGCGAACGTTCTTCCATTGGCTCCAAGGCGGTCGACTACCGAAGGTACTACCAGGACGCGTACAGAATCCTGAACGATCAGCGTTGGTCTAAGGCGTTCCGAGCAACCGATGAAGAGAAGAAGCGTTACGGCGATGACGAGTACGGTCTGGGCCTGATTCTTGCCAGGAACCTGATATCTGCCGATGCCGGCACGCGTTTGGTTTATGTGTACGACGGCGATCGCTGGGATCAGCACAAATACATTTTCGATCGATACAAGGATCCGAAGCTCAACCATTACGCGAATTGCGCTAGGTTCGATAAGGGATTCGTCAGTCTTCTGACGGATCTTGCATCGATGCCCGGAAAGGCGCCCGGCAAGACATTGCTGGACGAGACCTTGATCGTCGCAACGAGTGAGTTTGGCCGCACGCCCCAAATGAACCCATCTCTTGGACGCGACCACTGGCGCTTTGCCTATACGTCCCTTTTTGCAGGAGGCGGAGTCAAGGGCGGACGGATTCTCGGCATGACTGATGACGTCGGCGGCTACGTGCTCGACACGGGCTGGAAGCATGATGAACAGCCTTGGATGGACAACATTGTGGCGACCATCTATTCGGCCTTAGGCGTCGACTGGACGAAGCGGATTGACAACACACCTTCGGGCCGAGCATACGATTACACGCAAACCGCTCCGCTCGGCGGATCCGAATTCATCAGCAATGATGAAATCGGTGAGTTGTTTGCATAAAACATGCACGCAGCGCGGTTGAACGCTAGCAGGGCCAATCGCGCAGCTAACCATTAAAACACGATGCTTCGCCAAGGAGAATCCATGCGCCAGAAAGTATGCGCCATCGTTGTCGTTTCTTTATTAATGAGCGTGCTCGGTATGGCTCAGACTGCTCCGGACGGTATGTCGCTCGTTCCAGCAGGCGAGTTCTGGATGGGCCGGGTCCATATGTTCTTCTGGGATGAGATTCATTGGACGGACCGCGATCGCCTCGACGATCAGCCGTCGCGGCAAATCTCCTTGGATGCGTTCTATATGGATAAATACGAGGTGACAAACGCCGACTATCAGCGTTTCACGAACACCACATCGCATCGTCGCCCATGGCACTGGCCCGGTGGGCAGGTCACTGCCGCGCTCGAAAAACTTCCGGTTTACAACGTCGATTGGAATGACGCCGTCGCCTATTGCACGTGGGCTGGTAAACGCCTGCCGACTGAAGCCGAATGGGAGAAGGCTGCCCGTGGAGGTCTTGATCGCAAGTTATATCCATGGGGCGACGAGATCGGCGTCAATGACTATGTCGGCATGAACTCTGTTTTGGCCGCTCGCCGGCGTGATCCAAGTGAAAAAAAGATGGCGCACTACAACGCGCCAAACGGGCCTACCCAGGTTGGTTCGTTTCCGCCAAATGGCTACGACCTATACGATGTGATCGGCAATGTGTGGGAGTGGGTGTCGGATTGGTACGATCGTGACTACTATGTTCTCGCACCCTTGAAAAATCCAAAGGGTCCGGACACTGGAATATATCGGGTGACTCGCGGAGGCGGATGGACCGGCGGTGAAAACCTGCCAAAGCGAAGCACGTTGGGTGTTCATTACCGAAGCTATAGCGAAGACTCTCAGTTGAGCAATGCCATCGGATTCCGATGCGCAAAGTCTGCTGACGCGTCATCTCAAACAAAACCCTGAAAGTAATGTGTTTTTTGTCCGGTTTGCGCGGATCATAAGGCTGTCTAACGCTGCGCCAATTTATAAGTTGTAGGTGACGTCGGAGGTCATCATATGAAACGAATCATCGTGTTGGGCGCGATCCTCGCACTCAGTGGCACGAACCTTTTTGCACAGGTTGGGAAGCCTCCCACACCGGCCACTCCCAAGAGTGCTCCGGGCGGCGCGCAACAGGCGTTACAGGCGGTTGCCGAAGCTGCCGCTGACAAGGCTGCTGCAGACCGGAAAAAAGAAGTCATGGAACTGGTCCGCGAATGGTTTATCCGCTGGAACGGTCTGGCCGAGAATACGCCCGAGGCCATCGAAAGATTTGTTGAGCTTTATCGCCCTGACGGCAGCCACGAAATGGGTCCCGGCGAAAAACAGACGGGCGGTCCGGTTGCTTATAGAGGCGCAACCCTCATCCGGAAAATGGCTGAAGATTTCGCCAGGAAATGGGAGGACGTTGCTTACCTGATCTCAACCAGAACAGCGGCTGAGAAGACGTTCGAAGTGATTGCAGTCGCCGAAACGCCATGGGGCGCCACAGATCTGTCGGTTGAATACAAAGGTGGACAAACGGACCGGCAAAGTAAGAAACGCTACGCAATCCAAGGCGCCGCCTTTTTTGAAATCGAAAACGGTAAGATCACCAGAACCCGTTTGTATATTCCGAGAGAAGAATGGACCGAGGTGACCGGCCCATTCAAAGTTATGTAAGGATTTTCGGCCGCTGTTGACGCTTAAACTCATAGCTATGTTGGAATTGGAACCTGATCAAGGAGTGTTGAACCTGAGGAGGTTCGAAATGAAGGTGAAGAAGCTGGGCTTCGTGGTTTTGTTTGTCTTGGCGTTGCTGGGCATGACGCTCACATTTACGGCGCAAAATCCGCCGCCGAATCCCACTCCAGACAAGATGGAGCAGTTCGAGGACGCACATAAGAACCTTTTCGGA
>CAZIPZ010000212.1:0-6218 GCA_964541075.1 uncultured Solibacteraceae bacterium
GGAAACACAGAGCACTGAGCAGATTATTATTGGTGCCGAGAGAAACAAGGAAGTCACAACTCAATTGATGCCTAAGTTGATAGAGGAAACCGTAAATGGCTAAGAGGACCAAGCCCCAACCAGATCAGTCCGAGGAGATAGTTCGCGCAAACATTAATCGGCAGATCGAGTTGTCGACGAGCCACGTATCGCTATATGCGAACGACACGCAAATTCAGATCACGCCGTGGGATTTCCGTTTCATGTTTGGAGTGGTAGAGGACCCGCCAAATGCAGAACGCCGCACTGTGCTTATCAAACAGCTCGCGGAAATAAGGATGTCTCCTCAGCACGCTAAAATTGTGGCGCAGGTACTAATGAGACAAGTCCAAAACTACGAGAGGGTTGTCGGACAAATCCCAACGCCTAATGACGCGACCAGCGCGTCTTAGCCGCTTTCTTTGCTATTGAAGAGCGGTTCGCCTTTGATAGCTTACTTGCTCTGGCCTGTCCGCCTTTTGAAGCTCCCAGCTTTGAAAGGGCAACAGCGGCAGGGTTCCGGGTGTCAGGGGTTTCTTCCTCTTCCCCGGTGGCAATCCTCATGATTTTGACGGCATTTCCGATAACGTCGGCAGGTCGTTTCTGTCCTTGTGGTCCCTTCGGCATGAGACCATCATAACCCGGATCGAGAGCCCCGGAACCGGGGTCAGATTTCAAACTGAGACACTACAGATGTCGCCTCTGTGTTTGGCGCCGTGGTCCTTTCGGGTTATCCTTGCGTCTTTTCGCCATGAACTCACACTTCAAACCGATCGGGAATACCCCCGTCAACCAACTACCGGCGTGAAGGCTGAACCCGCGACCAACGAACAACTCTACGTTTACGAGGGCTCCACGATCACCGTGAAGGGCGAGGTCGTTGGGAAGCACGCGGCGCTCGTCGAGGAAGTCACGTTCAAGTTTTTCGTCGATGGAGAGCAGAGCGAAGAGAAGACTGTTTCGATGACAGAAGGCGCGAAGGATAAGAATACGGGCAACGTGACAGTCAATCACACTCTCAAAGCTCCCACCGTTCCGGATGACAAAGAAAGCTCCGTCCTCGACTATCACGTCTTCTATGAAGTGAAAAACAAGGATGGCACCACTACAACCCAGGAGAACCTGGCGGTGCGAAAGTTTCAGGTTCTTCCGAGGACTGCGCAGCTCGCCGTAACTCATATCACTGGCGGCGCGGCGATCCCCAATTTTCAATTCAAGGTGTTCCAGGCGGGCAAACAGGTAGGCGGCGTCCAGACCACGTTCGCCAAGGACACCAAGAACGCCAAGAATGAAACGGTTCCTGCCGGGACGGCCGAGTTCAATCTGGATCTTAAGCCGGGTTTCCGGATTGTTCAGGAAAGTCCGTTCGAAATTGTCGAAGAGACCGTTTCTACGGGCCGCAAACGAACGGCCAAGGGCGATATCAAGTTTCGTGCGGCGTTCATCGCTCCCAAGAGCCTCGCTATCCGACAGTACGTCAATGAGGCCTCTCGAAATCAGGGCCAGACCGGTTTTGGAGACGAGGTTGTTATTGAAGTGGGAGTCGAGGGTGATGAGGACCGTAAGCCGAAGATCGGCAATGAGGCCACCGAAGTTCACTTTCGCGTCACGTACGGCCCGGGCGATGGAGAAACGCAAGCGAAGAGCGCGCGCGATGATGCCAACCATCCGACCAAGGCAAAAAAGATGAGCGACAGCGACACCACGGCGACGGTGGAGGAGAAAGAGGCCAACAAGAAATATGAAGGTAAGGTGAAGCTTCCCGGAGGGCGGGGCTGCTTCAAGGTGAGTCTGGGTAAGGCGGGTGGCGATACGTGCACTGTGGAGATTGCAGGTTCGGACAAATTCCTGACCGACGAAGCGGTGACGCCCGACCAGACCATGAAGTTCGAGAACTGGCGTCGAGTCTATTACGAGATCGTGGCGCCGGATTTCATGTGCGGCTCGCTGCTGGATCCATCGTCGCTGGACTTTGGCGCGGAAAGTGGTCGCCAGCTGGAATCGCTTGGCAGGCCGCTGTTCATCGAATTCGTTCATGACAAGACGCACCTCTTCAAGCCGGTGGAACAGGCAGGGCATGGCACTCTGCTTCCGAGAAGGTTTCTGGGCGCCGAGGAGGGGACCGGAAGTTTTGCATACGTCCTCAGCGGGCGCAACTGGCGGGATTTGCCGTCAGGCCAGGCATGGGCGGACAAGCATCCAGGAAAGACGCTGAAGATAGCGTTATGTGATCGGATGTTAAAGTGGCGAAAAGACACCAGCGATCCGCAGGCCGGCACGCAGGACTTCAGCGGCACGCTGACGGAGGCTAAAGGCAAGCTCAATGTGCAGGAAAAGTTCAGCGGATTCTTCTTGCCCTTCTCCGGTTTCGACTCGGGGGATGGAATTGGCGATATCGAATGGACGGCGGATATCGCCGGCAGCGACGACGTCGGGAAGTTCACACCGGAACTCAATATCGAGGATCATCGGCACGACGGTCGAATCGGCAACGCGCTGGTGATTGAGGTTGACGCCACCGATGCGCTTCCTGCTGATCCCGTGCAGATCATCTTCAAGCGTCCTCATTATCCAGGACTGAAGGTTAAGGATGCTTCCACCGCGGCCGCACTCGACGAGGCCGACGACGGCAAGGTTACGATCAAGGAGACTGTTCTCAACAAGGAACTCGTCCTGCAGTTTCCGACCATTTCCGAATCCGACGAAGGGGAGAGCGACGATGATCCCACTTCGCTCACCGAAGATCAGCAAGACCAGGTTCGCTCGTTCTTCGAATCATTGTTCAAAGATAACAAGGACGCTCTTCGTGCGACCGCTCAATCCAACCAGTTCGTCATTGAAGTCCAGGGTAAGTCCGGCGCCGACGGCCGTTCGAGGCGGATCGAGGAAGTTATGTGGGCGGTTCAATGCGCATATACCGATACGAGCAGCTACGCTTCACACAACTACGTCGCGACGGATCTTGGCGTCGCAGAGACAGCGCTGATCAAGCAATTTGTGGACGCAGCGCTCTCTGATAAATCACTACTGCGCGATTTCGATGCGAAGGTGAATGTAAGAGTGAGTTGCCCAACGGATTTCGGGTGCGGCGAAGACGACTGCTTCAACGCTGTCAAAGACAAGCTGCAGGAACTGTTCGGAGCGGCCGCGGCGGAGTTCTCCTGGCATCCTGGACTCGACCATTTGGGTGAACCTAGATCGGGCTTTATGTCCCTCCGCGATGCCACCGACGCAAGTCAGAGCACAATCACCGAATGGCACTTTGTCTTACCGGTTCAACTTTCCGACGGGACTCCGGGACCGGGTTCTTTTGTCGGCCCTGAGAAGACGAATGAAAAGTGTCCTGTGAAGATTGCATTCTCGGTGCAACCCCATGAGCGATCGCCGGGTGAGATCGATGGTTGCCGGATCGCTTTGGCGGTCGATGCCGGAGCCGGGTATGCCAACGCGCTGGCGCGTTTGGCCCTGCGCGCGCTCGGGGCCCGCGAGGATTCTGCGAAGATTGCGCACGAGCATAGCGATGGAAATGCCGGTGACTGCCTGCAGGAGGCCGTCACGTTGTGCGATGGCTGCGTAAAGCACGGCCGCTCGCTGGATCCGACCTCCATTTGAACTGCGTCCCGCGGCCTGCTTAAACCGTCTGCGCACGAGGGCGTTGCACAGGAGGCTGGAAGAAATTCACATCCTGGCGCGGCGGCGGAGCTTGCTGTTGCACGACAACAGGCGGAGCTTGCGCCTGCACCTGCTGGGCACGCGCCGCACTGCGGGCATCGTACAGTTCCTGCCCCACGGTTCTGAGCCGCACGTACAATGCATTGTCGATTGGAATCTTCCACATATGCATGTAAATGAGGCACTGATTGATAACGGTGTCGTACTCCCAGAGGACTTGCGAGACCGGTGCGATCGTACTCCACAAAGCCGTCCATTGTGCATGAGGAGCCGGCCTAGGCCCAGAGGCCATTCCGGTCATTGGATCCAGTGGAGGCCCGGGAGCCAAAGTGTTCGCGACCTGAGCGGTCCCGTCGGATATCGCATACGCCAGCTTGCCCTTGTGCTGTCCCGTGACCTCTGTCAACCAATGACGTTGGTGCCCGTTGAATGCCTCGTCCACAACCATGTCCATCATCTCGCGGATGGTTCGTATACGGGATTCCTGGATTTCGCGAATCTCTCCTGCAGTTTTACCCAGAGCAAAGCTGAACATGACAGGAGTGTTGTCGAAGCTGCGGTGGGTGGAGATATGAGTCAGTTCATGAATGAAGGTAGCCAAGCGAATATCGTCCGCGTTCCACTGGGGCCACTTCACAAAATGACCTGTAGGCGTCGGTCCTGCACTGGAACCGCTCCTTGAGTCGCTTCGAACCACGTCCGGCTTTCCGGCCACATCCAACATTTCGTCGATTACGGAGATCGTGACCGTCGGAATCTGGAAGTCCATGCACATGGCGTTGAGGGCATTGACATCCTCGCGTTGCAAGGCGGTGACTCTCGTCACGGAGAGCAAATCATTTTCATCCGGCGGCGTTCGAAGCACCACCTCCGGGCGCTGCATGCTCGGCAGCTTTCCGCCGCCGGTTCTATACAGGAGGTCATAGGCCGCGCTCAAAGCACGCCGGCCATCCTCTCCATCGGTGTCGCCGTATGGCGGTTGAGGACCTGGTCCGGTGACGTTATACATTCCGCCCTCGAGCAATCCAGCCGCTGTTCGCAGTGTGCGAAAGTAGGTCTCGTCCGGAGGGTGCGGCATGGCATTAATCATCGCCTGCACGATCTGCCGGATCATCGCGCCGGCGGCTTCGATGAGTGTTGCGACATTCCGCTTCGCTGCAGGCTTTCGTTTGTATGCATGGCAAACGCCGATCACTTGGATCAGCTTCTTAATGCGCTCCAGCGGTTCGGCGCTGCCATAGTTCTCGTTGTAATCACGAAGAACAGCCTCAACCTCATTGATCTTGTTCCGGGTTCCTAAATTGTAAGTGTCCCTTTGAAAGCGACTCAGAGTCATCAGACCCGGGTTGACAAAGACGCCGCAGGTCAAAAACCCAGGATCCAGATAAGTCAGAAGGTTCCGCTTTTCCTCCGTCATTTCCCCGGGACCGCGCGTTTCTGCCGGCTGCGTGTAGTAGGTCCTAATTACAAATCCTCGCTCTTTCCGATAGGTATTTTCAGAGTAGATCGTCACGGGACGTCCGTAATCGACCTCTTCGCCGAATTCGTCGAGGCCGACGCACCGGATTTCGCTCAACTTCTGCTCAACTCCGTTTCGCCGGACTACGGTAGCTTCGGCGGGGAAGATGCCGCGGAGGCCGTCGTCGGCGTGTATGAGTTCGTGAAAGAGGGTTACGTCCGGCGGCTTCTGTTGTGGCGTTCCCCACTGGCCTTTCTTCAGGGGATCGTCTCTGTCGGTCACCCCTTTGGTTTTCGGAAGGCCGAAAAACATGGGGTTATATCGCACCAGGGCTTCAGCCGGCGGCCCGCCGACAGTGAATGTCGGCGGCTGCCCAGGGTGCGCAGCCGGGGTCGCGGTGAGCGACCCGGGTTTCGGATCCCTGCCACTCGGACCCCTCCAATCGACCTTGCTTAATTGATCGGTGCTAAACCCATCGGAAAAACGAATAACGATAATCGAATCGCGGGCGCGGCTGTTATCGATGGACGTCAGCAGGGCGCGGCCGCTCGCCGTTTCGGCCATCTGACGCAAGTCCCGCAGCACGGCCATGTGGAAATTGGGAAATGGACACTGATGATTGGTGGGCGCAAGCACGCTGTTTCCGACTAATCCGCCCTCGTAGATCAATATGAAGATGCGCCGGCCGACCTGCATGCACCACCGGTTCTCGGGCGCTGAAGTCGAGTTCGATCCGCAACGTACTTGCTTTTGCACCCGCTGGAGCGCCATACCGTTAATCGGACCGTCTTCGGTAAGAGTGTTTTCGTAGCCGACGCCGTCGATGTCGGAACCGCTTGGCAAAATCAGGCTATATCGGCCCGTTCGGGGCAACCCAATGCTGACGACGTAGTCACCGACAGCGGTTTCGATTCGCTTGTCCCACCATACTGCATCCATGACGCCTCCTTTGCCCGGTTTTGCGCCGGGCCGATCCTACCACGACTCCGCGAAAGTGGACGTTTCTTCAGGCAGTTTGACAAAAGCGGCCGGGACTGCCGGCGTCATCACTTCACCTGAGAATGCATAA
>CAZIPZ010000213.1:0-6218 GCA_964541075.1 uncultured Solibacteraceae bacterium
AAAAATATGTTTACAAACGAGATAGCTTAACGAAACGGAGGTGCAAGTGATCAAACTTGATCTTGTCAATCAGATCGTCGAGCGTACCGGCGTAAGCAAAACCAAGGCGGAACAAGCTGTGGACACGATCTTCAACTGCATGAAAGACGCCCTTAAAGCGAACGATCGGATTGAATTGCGGGGGTTTGGAGTATTTTCCGTCAAGCCGCGCAAGACTGGAATCGGACGAAATCCTAGGACAGGCTCGGAAGTGAATATCCCTCCGGGCAAGGCAGTCCGTTTCAAGCCAGGAAAGGACCTGCAATCGCTTTAAAAGCTGGACGTTAGTTAATCTCGATTCCATGGAAAATAGTTTTAACCCTCCCAGTGAGATCCGCTTCGAGGAGCAGTCGCAAAGGTTTCCCTGGGTGAATGTTCTGCTGTTTGGTCTCACCTGTCTGAGCACGCTGGTCGTCGGTGCGTTCCTGATGGCCGGATTCAATAACACGCTTGAAGACAATGTCTCAGGGTTCTTCGGCAGCATATGGCGCAATCCATCAGTGCTTCTGACAGGACTTCCTTTCAGCATAGCGATCATGGCGATTTTGCTCGCTCATGAGATGGGACACTATCTGACTTGCCGGTATTACGGCATCAACGCCAGTCTTCCTTACTTTATTCCTGCTCCGACGATCGTGGGAACAATGGGCGCGTTCATACGCATTCGCTCTCCGATCCACCACAGGCCAGCGCTTCTCGATGTCGGGATAGCTGGACCGATCGCGGGTTTCGTCCTTGCAATACCCGCCCTCTTCATTGCGTTGACGCAATCACGGTTCGTCGCCACGGATTCGTCTGTGTCCATGTTCGGCTTCGGTGAACCATTGATTTTCAAGGCTGTCGAAGCGCTGATGGGCAAGACCCCTCCGCCGGGCATGGATCTCTACCTGCATCCCGTCGGCCTCGCCGCCTGGTTCGGCTTTTTCGCGACTGCACTGAATCTTCTACCCGTCGGCCAACTCGACGGCGGACACATAGCTTATGCATTGTTTGGAAGGTTCCACAAGAGGATCTCCCAGGGATTTCTTTTTACCTTGATACCTCTTGGAATTTTCTACTGGCAGGGCTGGCTGCTCTGGAGCACGATCCTTCTCTTTATCGGCTTGCGTCATCCGGTCACCGTGGATGACTCGGTTCCACTCAGCAAACGCCACATCTGGTTGGGCTGGGCCGCGCTCGCGATGTTCGTACTATGTTTTACGCCTATGCCGTTCTACGTTACTTAGCATGAAGAAGACAGCGGTGAGTCTCTCCTCAGCCCGTTCTGACTGATCCTTCCGATCGTTGCGTCATCCTCATCCGTAAGCCTTCCCCAACAGAGGTCCAGCGGCTAAGAGACAGGCGACGGGCTTAGCGGAGTCGAAGAGTTTTGCTCCAAAAGCGCTGGTTGTCGATTGCAAACGCCCACGCCGTCCCCAGAAGACAGCCGCCCACTGTGTCGCTGGGGTAGTGCACGCCCAGGTAGATCCTGGAGAATGCGACTCCCAGAGTAAGAGCGAACGCGAGTGCGGAGAAAGTCCGCCGGGAAGCGGTGTGGTGCAGCGTCCTACAAATGAGAATGGACAGCGTTGTATACGTTGCAGCAGCGACGAGAGCATGCCCGCTCGGATAGGAAAACCCCGAGGCAGAGACCAGGTGCGTGACGATGGCGGGCCTGGGACGGCCAATGGCTCTCTTGAAAATCTGCGTTAACACCCAGCCTCCAAACGTCGCAACAGCCAGCTGCAATGCCGGCGCCCGGCCAGGCATTCGTACGATCCGCAAAACTGCCAGTCCTGACAGGAAGGCGCCCGGAACCGTACCCAGAGCGGTCAGAACACTGAACATCGCACTTAGAGCTGCCGAGCGGGTCCTGAAAATGGTCTGAAGGATCCACACATCCAGCGCACGAACCTCTAACGATGTCGCCATCCATGTAAGGGCGAGAAACCCTGCGAGTAACAACAGAACTGCGTTCCGCCTGGCCATCTGCGCATAATCGAGCACGTAATAAACCAACACACTATAGGTCGAGCATTCCTCGTCCAGATACAATCACGGTTATGGAAACGTCGACCTTCCTGCGCGACCTCACTCTGCTGTTCGGTGTGGCTGTAGTTGTATCTTACGCATTCCGGATGCTTCGGTTGTCGACCTTAGCAGGCTTTCTTGTGGCTGGAACACTCATCGGCCCCTATGGTCTTGGCGCGATCTCGTCGGTCAATGACGTCGAGCGCATGGCCGAAATCGGCGTCATGCTCCTCCTCTTCACCATCGGGGTGGAGTTCTCAAGTGAGGGACTACTTCGAATGAAGTGGCTGGCGCTGGCCGGCGGGTCGCTTCAGATGACGTTGACGACAGTTTTCGCCGCTCTACTTTTGAGCCCGTGGGTGAGTTCGCCCCGCGAAGCGATCTTCGCAGGAATTCTCACGGCGCTGAGCAGCACAGTTATCGCGTTGCGGCTGCTGAACGACCGCGGCCAGATGTCTTCTCCTCAAGGAAGCGCCGCTCTCGCAATTCTGATCTTTCAAGATATCGCTGTCGTGCCAGTCATGCTCTTCCTGCCCATTCTTACGGGATTGCAGGCGTTCGACCTCTTTGGCGTGGCAACGACGATAACGGCCTCGTTGGCCGCCGTAATTGTCATTTTGGTTTCAGCGTGGTTCATTGCCCCGCGTGTAATCGCCGCCACGATCGCGTCGCGCAGCCGCGATATCTTCATCCTGTCCGTCATTGTAATTGTACTCGGGGCTGCGTACCTCACATCCCGCGCCGGGCTAAGCACGGCCCTGGGTGCGTTCGTCGCAGGTATTGTGATTTCAGAGTCCGAGTACAGCCATCAGGTCCTGGCCGACGTTCTGCCTTTCCGCGAAACGTTCAACAGTCTCTTCTTCGTGTCGATAGGAATGCTGCTGAATCCGGCATTCCTCTTCTCCAACCTCCACATCGTGCTTCCGCTGGCGTTAGCCGCCGTAATATTCAAGGCGATCATCACTGTCGGAGTGGTCGCTGTATTGGGTCTGCCTTTTCGAGTCGCTCTGATGGTCGGACTTTTGCTGGCGCAAATTGGAGAATTTTCGCTTGTCCTTTTGACCGCCGTCCGGGGTGTTGCCGCGTTCTCTGGGGTGTTTGAACAAACGGCTCTATCGGTCATTCTGGTGACGATGATTGCCGCACCCTTCCTTGCAAAGGCAACGGATCGGTTTGCAGAAAGCGCGCATCAATCCGGCAGCGTCAGGGGCGTCGTTACCGAACGGTCCGATCACATCGTCATCATTGGTTATGGCCTCAACGGACAAAACGTTGCCGCATCATTGAAATCACGCAACATACCTTATTCAATTCTGGAGATGAATCCGAAAACCGTACGCACTGCGCGCGATGCGGGCGAACCGATACACTATGGTGACGCGGTCAGCGAGGTGGTATTGGAGAGTGTTGGCGTTTCGCGGGCGCTGGCGACCGTTTTCGCTATATCCGACCCGGTCGCTACGCGCCAAGCCGTCGCAGCGGCGCGGCGATTGAATGCCGACGTCTACATCATCGCCCGCACCCGATACATTTCCGAAATCGAGCAACTGTACGCTGTCGGCGCCGACACCGTTATTGCTGAAGAGTTCGAAACATCTCTTGAAATCATTCGACGGATTCTAGGAAGGTTGGGTTACCGGCCGGCAACCATTGATCGTGAGATTCTTGATATCCGACAGCGCCGCTATGAAATGTTCCGCGGCGGACCGATCGAACGCGTGCCCATCAATACGCATGTAGACTTTGAACCCTTCGAAGTCGAGGTACGACAAAAATCCGCCGGCAAATCGCTCGCGGAACTCAAAGTCCGCGAAAACACCGGCGCAACCGTAATTGCGGCCCGCCGTAATTCGGATGTGCTGGCCAACCCCGCGCCAGCCCATGTTCTTCAGGAAGGCGATCACGTTTACCTGATAGGCAGTGAAGAAGAGATCCGTCGGGCTATGCGTTTGCTTTGAGAAAACTGACGAGCGTTTGCGCAGCCGGCGTAAGAAGTTTTTGACGCCGGTGGATGATGCCGATCGGGCGCACGAGTTCCTGAAGGTCCATAGGGAAACCCAAAAGAACTCCCGCTTCGATTTCACGTGTCACGCTCGGTTTCGGAAGAATGCTTACGCCGGATTCGATCGAGATTGCGTGTTTGATGGTCTCAATGTTGTCCAGTTCCATTGCAATGTTCACTTTCACGCCTCTCTGACGCAACGCCTTATCGATCGCCTTGCGTATGTTCAATGTGCGATCGAACGCGATAAAGCTCTGTTCCGCGAGATCCCGGGGCGTAATCTCCCTCTTCTTCGCGAGGGGATGGGAGCGATGACATACAAAAACCATTTGTTCGGAGTGCCAGGGAATGATTGTCAACGAACGATGCGGTGTTGGGAACGAAAGGATGCCAAGATCAGCATGATCGTTGATGACCGCTTCCACCACTTCATTGGGATGCAGATAAGCCAGACGAATTTTGGCCTGTGGGTGCTTCATCGTGAACTGCTGAGTGTAATACCCCATATCCTGGTGCAATCCCACTGAATAGATGACGGCCACCCGCACCGCCCCACTCACAAGCGTCTTTTGCGATCGGATTTCCGCCTTCACTTTGTCGAAGCTTTCAAGCATCACCAAACACGCGTCGAAAAACTTCTGACCTTCGGGAGTAATCATGAACGGACGCTTGGTGCGGTCAATCAACTGAGCGCCAACTTCATCCTCAAGCTGACGTATGGCCTGGCTCGCCGCCGACTGAGAAACGCGATGGGCTGAAGCTCCGAGAGAAAAACTCCCCGAACGGATAACGTCACAATAGAGACTGAGCGTGTCGAGGTTCATCGATTCAAACTCGCAGCGGACGCCGTACTGTGCGGTTCGGCAAGCTTTTTGACTGCAAATGCCTCCCGCAACCTCTGGCGTTCAAGAGGTGCGGACAGCATAAGAATAAGTTTTTCTAATGTAAAGTACTTTTATTTTGCGGGATGACTTATTGTTCTAAAGAGCATAAAGTATTCCCACCTGAAGCCGCAGTGGCGTAGGCAGTTCACGACACCGCCACTGTATTTTTTGCCTGTTACAGTCCAGTCGCGCGGGGTTCCTGAAGGTTCCGCTCAAGCGTTTCATAGGACTTCATAACGCTAGGTTTAACGGGGCTTGAAGTCCCCGCCGGCCGGACTTTTTGCTTCAGGCTAAGAAACGAGAGCATATAGATGCAGGGTTTTCCACCGAAACAAGGATTGTATGATCCTCAATTTGAGCACGATGCCTGCGGCGTCGGCTTTGTCGTCGATATGGCGGGGCGCAAGTCCAATGAGATCGTCAGGCAGGCGCTTCGCGTTCTTATCAACATGCTTCACCGCGGCGCTAAAGGCTGCGAAGTGAATACAGGCGATGGCGCTGGAATCCTTATTCAGATCCCGCACGACTTCCTGAAGGCGGAGTGCAGCAAAACCGGCATCAATCTCCCGGAATCCGGAGACTACGGGGTCGGAATGGTGTACCTGCCGCGCAATCCGGAATCTGCGCGCGCCAGCCAGCAATTGATTGAATCGGCGATAACGCGGACGGGCCAGATGATTCTCGGATGGCGCGCTGTGCCGACCAATAACACCCTTCTGGGCGATTCGGCGAAGGCGGGCGAACCTGTGTTCATGCAGGTGTTTATCGGGAGGAACCCGTCGGTTCGCTCGGGAATGGATTTCGAGAGAAAGCTCTATCTCATCCGCAAGCGCGTCGAACTCGCATCCAAGGATCTCTATTTTTCAAGTTTGTCGGCGAATACGCTCATCTACAAAGGAATGCTGTCGGCCGATCAAATCGAGTCTTTCTTTCCCGATTTGGCCGATTCCCGAATGACTTCGGCCCTCGGCGTTGTGCATCAGCGATTCAGCACTAATACGTTTCCAAACTGGTTTCTCGCCCATCCGTTCCGTTATATCTCCCACAACGGTGAGATCAACACGCTCCGGGGCAACATCAACTGGATGAAGGCGCGGGAAAGCATGTTCGAATCCGAGTTATTCGGCGAGGACGTGAAGGACCTTCTTCCGATCATTCGGGAAGGCGGAAGCGATTCCGCAATGATCGACAACGCACTCGAAATGCTCGTGATGACCGGCCGCTCCCTGCCTCACTCGATCATGATGCTTATTCCAGAGGCGTGGGATGGGCACGAGACGATG
>CAZIPZ010000214.1:0-6195 GCA_964541075.1 uncultured Solibacteraceae bacterium
AGCAAGGAACCAATGTTTACACGGATGAACATGGTGCTTATCACGCACTTGGTTCTGAGGGTTTCACCCATGCTTTCGTTCGTCACGCCGAGTTTTATGTGAATGGCGCGGTTCATACGAATGGCATTGAAAACTTCTGGAGCCTTTTGAAGCGAGCGATTAAAGGGACATATGTTTCGGTAGAGCCGTTTCACATGTTCCGCTATTTGGACGAAGAGGCTTTCCGCTTTAACGAAAGATTCGGTGATGATGCCGACCGTTTCCTTTCGATCATGGCCCAAGTTGCCGGTCGCCGCGTGACTTACAAAAAGCTCACTGGCAAACAGGAGGAGCAAACGCAAGTTAACGAAGCGGGAATCTGAGCGACAAAAGCGAGGAAAGCGGTAATATGACTCGCATGAAGAAAAAGCAGATCGGTGACACATCGAAGGCGTTTCGCGAGTTTGAAGGATTTGCGTAACGCCTTCTTGCTGTTCCAAAAGCAGAACTCGATCAAAAACTGCGAGACGAAAAAGCGAAAAAGAATCCCGAAAAAAAGTCACGTTAACGCGCCTTCACCGCTGCAAGCGGCGGTTCCGCCCTTCCCGCGATTCGATTGATTTGTTCCTGCGTCCATTCAGGACGATATGCTTTACGTCGCGCTACAGTGGCAAATCTAGAACGATCAGCATCACTCATCTCGCCACCACTTTCGGCTCGCTGGGTATACCAACAAAGCACATCAGCAGCCTGCAATGGTGTGCGATCCTTTCCCCCTGGAATCAGTTCACCGAGTAGCGGAATTAGATCGGACTCGCCGAGTCTAGAAAGACTATCCGGCATTGACTCATGGAAGTCTCGTATCCGATCAGTCATGGCGCTATTACGTTCAATAACAAAATCAACCTTTTCGCATTCTGGGCGTTCATCCCTGACATAGAACAGCACTGCATAACAAAAAGTTATGAACGATAGGTAATCTGGATCCATGGGGTAGATTCGTTTTTGCGGTGTAATGCGGCCTATGATTTTTGTATTCGCAAACGCATTTTTCACATATTCCACATTGATTGTTGATCCGACCAAATAAAGACTACCCATACTTGCTATTACTCGAAACGCCTCATCTAACCGCCGCTCGGCCTCCCGATCAGAAAGCCTGTGCTTTTTTCTGAAATCACGACTTCTTATATCGGTCATATGCAGAAAAGGGAGCCTTGGCGAACCATCCAGTACACGTTCGGCCCATGCGGGCGCGAACCAGTCCGACCAATCATTCTCTGGCCCAACAAAGCCACACCGATAAAATTTATCTCCGGAGAGACTTTCGTCACTTGCCGCTACGAATACAGCCATTCGCTTTTCCTGTCTTGGCAGCCCGCAAAAGAGGGAGCGCACTAGGGCAGCCGCAAGATATTTAGCCTCGCAGGCCATTGTCACCTCCCGCCTCCGGGTGAGGCAAGTATATTGTTGCCCTCGGAAGGGGGGACTGCCTTGTCGGAATGCCGAAAAGTGGTTCCGAACTGAACCGCGCTATAATTATGAAGGTCTAAACCATTAGGGGTGTAACCATGAAGCAGGGGATAGCAATCGCTGCAGTGGCCGTTGCTTTGTCGGGAAGTCTGCTCGGGGCCGGAAAAGGCCCGCAAATTCAAATTATGGACCAAAGAGTGTCGATGCAGGCTGAAGCAATTCCCCTTGGCAGACTGCTACGCCTTTTCGACATCGCGAGTGGAATGACGTCGAAGGTTCCCAACGAACTTGCGAACCGCAACGTAAGTGTTCAATTTTCCGGGCTCAGCGTGAGCGATGCTGTTAAGAAGATCTTTGAGGGGCTTCCTCTTGACTATGTCTTGATTGAGGGAAGGGGCGTCGTGGTTACTTCTCCGTCACAGCGGCTGACGGCATCCGACCAACCTTCAGCAGCGCCATTCAATTCAGCGCCGCCTCCGATGGACGCTCCAATGGTCGAGGACGCGCAGCAGCCGCCCTTCTATCCACAGCCTGTTCCTGCGCAGCCTGCCGCAGTTGGTGCGCAGCCGTTTCCGGGTGGACCTCCGAACAATCCATTCAATAGCCCCTTTAACCAGCAGCAACCCCAGCAACAACAGGCTCAGCCCGCCATGATTCAAACGCCATTCGGACCTATTCCGAATCCGCGTTTGAATCAGCCCGCTCAGCCCACAGGCAATGTGCCTTTAACGTTGCCAGGTCAGCAACTGAACGCTCCGTCAAATTCCGGAAGCGACCTCAATTTCTTCTTTAATCAGCAGCCTGCAGGAGACACGACGTCTCCGGCTCAGGGCGCTACGCCGGTTTCGCCATTCGGGCAACCGTTGATGCCGCCGCAGCGGAAGCCGTGACCAAGGAAATCGCGGTCAACAGGCAAGCATTCCACAACTACGACATCATCGAAAAGTTTGAAGCCGGGCTTGTCTTGACGGGGACGGAAGTCAAATCCGCCCGAGATGGGCGAGTGAACCTCAAAGACGGATATGGCTTGGTCAAGGGCGGCGAAGTCTGGCTCGTCAACGTGCATATCAGCCCATATTCACATGGAAACTATGCGAATCATGATCCGCTTCGGACCCGTAAGGTGTTGTTGAATCGGTCCGAAATCAACAAGCTCATCGGTCGGACCACCGAACGCGGGCTGACTCTTGTGCCGCTCCGATTCTATTTCAAGGAAGGAAAGTTAAAATGTGAACTGGCATTGGCGAAAGGCAGGAAGGTTCATGATAAGCGAGAGGTGTCACGCCAAAAGACAATCGACAAGGAGACGCGTCAGGCGTTGAGTGAGCGGAAGTAGCCGCCGCTTCCGAGGGCAAAAATTCCGGGTATGTCTGAAGATCTTCCAATTTATGCCGGATCCACGTTGCGAACGCGCATCCAGTTTTCGGAACTCGATCGTTTGAAGGGCGCCGACGTAGCGCCCTCGTGGAACAAGTCCGATAGCGTGATCGCTCAAATGGAAGGTGCGGTTAGGGTCCGGGAGGCGAGACAGGCTGCTTCCAGGCTGACGAAGGCCGTTCTTCTTGAGATTCATTCTGAACTCTTCTACGACCGCCCGGGCGCCGGAACACTCCGACAGACAGCAATTCAGCCGCTGCACCGGGGCCAGGACTGCCCGGATCCTGAGTTTATCGACAGGTCTCTGGACAACTTTTTCGGATGGCTGGATGCGGAGAGCGTTGCGCAGATCCATCCTATCGAGAAAACCGCTCTGGTCATCACCCGAATCGTGGATATCTGGCCTTTTGATTTTGGGAACCTGACGGCGGCGATCGTCTTGGCTAACGTCCTTCTTGAACAGGCCGGTTACGCTCCATTCTTCGTCAGGCCGGAGCACATGAAGGAATTCAACGCCATTGTTGCGCAGGCGATTTCTATAGAGACTCAGCCGCTGGTTAACGCCATTCAAAGAACTGTCAAGCGGGAGATGGAAAGCCTTGTTCGATGATCGATATTCCCGTCAAGTCCGTTTCTCACCGATTGGGGAATCCGGCCAGCAGCGCCTCGGTTCAGCCCGCATTCTCGTGTTGGGACTCGGAGCTTTGGGAACTGTTGCGGCGGACCAGATGGTGCGGTCCGGGATCGGTTTCGTGCGGCTGATTGATCGTGACTTTGTGGAGTTGTCCAACCTCCAGCGCCAGTCTCTTTTCGATGAAGAAGACGTGCGCAACAATCTTCCGAAAGCGGCGGCTGCCAAGGCGAGACTGGAGGGGATCAACTCTGGCGTGCAGATTGAAGCGATCGTGGACGACGTGAATCCTTCCAACGTGGAGGATTACATCACGGATGTGGACCTGATTCTCGACGGGCTCGACAACTTTGAGACTCGTTTTGTTATCAATGATGCCTGTGCGAAGCATGGAAAGCCGTGGATCTATACAGCGGCCGTTGGCAGCTATGGTCTCGTCATGCCCATATTGCCCGCTGTTTCACCCTGCTTGAGATGCTTGTTGGGGAGTTTGCCCGCTCCGGGTTCCTCTCCGACTTGTGACACGGCTGGGGTCATTGCACCGATAACCCATGCGATTGCGTCCATTCAGGCGGCGGAAGCACTCAAATTCTTAACAGGGAATCTGAGTCCGTCGGAGGTTCGGCTGATTTCTTATGACGTTTGGGCCCAGCGGTTCCAGCGGATCGAGGTTGGCAAGGATTCGATGGCCTTATGTCCAGTCTGTGCTGACGGCCGGCTCGAGTATCTGAACGGTGATCCTTTGCGAACCATCACACTCTGCGGCCGCAACGCAGTGCAGTTGATCCCAGGCGTGAAAGGGGATATCAATTTTGCAGAGATTTCAAAATCCATTGGCTTGTCTGGATCCGTTCATTTCAACGAGTTCCTTCTGAAGTGCTCTTCCCCGCCTTATGAGCTGACGCTGTTCAAAGACGGTCGCGCTATCGTCAAGGGAACAGAAGAAGCCGGCATCGCACGTTCTGTTTATTCCAAAATTGTCGGTCTATAACTTCGGGAGCCCAGCGCGAAATCCATCGCCCCAATGACCGTTTCCGGAGACGGACCGCCGTCCTTGAGCCTACGCGTCCGCGGTTTGGTCAATTCGACTTTTTCATAGGCTGCCGGTTCTATAATGATTATGCTCATCGAAACAATGCGCGATGACAGGAGCTTTTGCGTCGCGATGGCGCGAAAGGACTGCGGAGGAGGGGCTGTACTGTGAATCTGACGTTATTGGCAATATCGTTTTCTACGCTTTTGATCCTTGCCTATAGGTTTTACGGAACATGGGTGGCGAAACAGTTTGATGTGGACGACAACCGCACCACGCCCGCTCACGAGTTCAAAGACGGTATCGACTACGAACCAACCCCTCGCTTTTATCTGTTTGGACAGCATTTCTCCGCGATCGCAGCCGCAGGTCCCATTGCGGGTCCGATTTTGGCTTGCCAGGCTTTTGGATGGCTGCCGGCTCTGCTTTGGATAGGTTTAGGTGTTGTGCTCATTGGATCGGTCCATGACTTTTCAAGTCTGGCTGCCTCGGTCCGCCATAAAGCCGGTTCCATGGCTGAGATCACCCGTGAACATCTGGGCGAGGGGGCCGGACGAGCGATGCTCATCTTCATTTGGATTGCTCTAGTCTACGTCATCATCGCTTTTACGGACATCACGGCGGCCAGCTTCGTTGGAGTCACGGAAGAACTTCAGGGTCTCAATGTCCAGTTCAACCCCGGCGGGGCAGTCGCCGCGGCAAGCATCATGTATCTCGCGCTCGCGATAGTGATGGGCTTCGTTCAACGGTACCTGAATCCCCCTTTGTGGCTGCTTACGATCATTTTCGTGCCTGCGACGCTTGGATCATCCTGGCTTGGGACGCACATCTCCACATGGATTCTCCTGGATGCCAAGGCTTGGGGACTGTTAATCCTCACATATTGTTGCATCGCGTCGGTCGTCCCAGTCTGGGCGCTGCTTCAGCCGCGCGGATACCTTGGTGGTTTTGTGCTGTATTTGGCCATCGCTCTTGGCGTAATCGGTGTGTTCTTCGGCGGCTACGAAATCAAGCAAGAAGCCGTACGTTCCTGGAACATGTTCGGAATGTCGGGCACGATTTTCCCATTCTTGTTTGTGACTATCGCATGCGGGGCGTGTTCTGGATTTCATGGCCTGGTTTGCAGCGGCACAACCTCCAAGCAAGTGGACCGGGAGTCGCACATGAAGGCGGTAGGCTACGGCGCGATGCTTTGCGAAGGTTTCGTCGCACTCATCGCAATGGTTACGATCATGATCGCCTCATCCGACCAGATTGCAGGACTGTCTCCCGCTCGAATTTATGGAAACGGCATCGGAGAGTTTCTCACCTTAATCGTGGGAAGAGAGAACCTCGCGTTTGCGATCACATTTGGAGCCATGGCGTTCTCTACATTCGTTTTTGACACTCTGGATGTTGCGACGCGGTTAGGCCGCTATATTGTGCAGGAAGTATTTGGCTGGAAGACCAGGGTAGGGATGATTGGGGGAACGCTGCTTACGATGGCGCTTCCTTACTTCGTTATCTCATCGTCAAAGGAGGGCACATACCTCAGCTTCTGGACCCTATTCGGCGCATCGAATCAGCTTCTGGCCGCATTGACCTTGCTATCCATAACTGTCTGGCTCTATCGCGCGCGGAAACGTATCGCGTTCACGTTGTACCCGATGATTTTCGTGCTGATGGTCACTCTCTGGGCGCTGGCTTCGATCAGCATATCCAA
>CAZIPZ010000215.1:0-6190 GCA_964541075.1 uncultured Solibacteraceae bacterium
TTTACGTGAGCGGTCAAGAAAATGAGGCGGCGGGTTATTCACTCACGCCCCCTTCCCGTTGGGCAGGGACACGTCTCCCGTGTTCCTGTTGGGCAAGCTGGTTCCGTTGGGCAAAGCCCCGCATACCCGCAAGGATACCCGCCGATACCCGAATCACAATTTGGGTATCTCCGGGTATACTTACGGTTATGCCGCTGGATCCGTTCAAAAACCTAGTACTTACGCCCGACTTGTTGCGACTCGTTGGGGAGATCGATGAGTTCAAGGGAGCGTGGAAGGCATTGGGCAGCCTTGCGCCGGATCGGCTGGCAAGTTTACGCAGGATTGCGACCGTCGAGTCGGTTGGAGCCTCCACTCGAATCGAGGGAGCGCGCCTGACGGATCATGAGGTCGACCTGTTGCTTTCCCAGCTGGATCTCGGGTCCTTCCGATCGCGGGACGAACAGGAAGTTGCAGGTTATGCGGAAGCGACGAAACTGGTGTTTGATTCGTGGAGGGATATTCCGCTCACTGAAAACCACGTGAAGCAGCTTCACGGAGTTCTGCTGAAGTTTTCGCACCGGGACGAACATCACCGTGGCGGCTACAAAAAGATCACCAACAATGTTGAAGCGTTCGACGAACATGGCCGCAGCGTTGGAGTGATTTTCGAGACTGCATCTCCATTCGACACTCCGCGTTTGATGCAGGAAGTGACAGCATGGACGAATCGAGAGCTCGAGGGAAAGGCCCATCATCCCCTGCTCGTGATTGCGGTTTTCGTGGTGAGATTTCTTGCGATCCATCCATTTCAGGACGGCAACGGAAGACTGGCGCGCGTTCTCACGAACTTACTGCTCCTTCGGACCGGTTACACGTACATGCCATATAGCTCCCTTGAGCGCGTGGTCGAGGAAAACAGAGAGCAGTACTATCGTTCACTGCGCAGCGCGCAGGGCACGTTGGACAAAGACGAATCCCATCTGATGGACTGGCTCCGTTTTTTTCTTTTGTGTCTCGTGGAACAAAAGAATTCTCTTGAAGAGAAGGTGAAGAGGGAGCGAATCATGACCACCCTTTCTCCTCTCGACGAACGACTGATACAACTGGCGCGCCAGCATGGACGATTGACTCTGGCTGGCGCACTGAAACTGACGAAGGCCAATCGAAACACATTGAAGCTGCATTTTCGGCAACTAGTTCAGGCCGGACGCCTGCAGCTGCTGGGACGTGGGCGCAGTTCGTGGTACGAAGCGATATGAAGCCAAGAACTCCTCTTGGCCGCGCACGCTGAATCGACGATACTGACGAGATGTCTACACTGATTGAATTACTGGCGGCCGAACTTGAGCGTCCGCGCGAATTGTCGCCGCGGGTGGTCCGATACATAAGTGGGAGCTACGATGTGGAACGCGAAGACATCGGCGCGTTTCTCGTTAGCGGACTGCTTCAGCTGGAGGACTATGAAATCGACCTGATTCTCTCTCCAGTTTTCAGTCCAAAGCTCGCAGACGAAGCTGTCTTCGCAGAGCGGCTCGGCGCGGACGCGGCGCCGCGGGAGGAATGGCCGGCCTTGATCAAGCAATTGGCAGAACGACCGACTTACGGACACCTCGTGACCGAAGACGGCGTGGACCACCCAGTGATTCTGCGCGAAGTAACGATCGAACGGTACGTGCATCGCGTTCGCCTCGATGGAAAGATTCCACGGGCCCTCTTTGAATTAATCGCACAAGCGCCCCCGCAAGATCACCCGATGCTTAAAGCGATTGCCCGCCGCCCCGTATGGGAAACGGGAGCGGCGCGCAATATTCTGGAGCAGTACCTCAGAAACTCCATTCAGCAAAACAGCTACACGCTCGCCGACTCTATCGCCCTGCTCGAGCTCGTGGAAGCGTACAAACCCGCAAACCTGGAGGAAATCCAACTCAGGATTCCTCAGCGGCAACTGACGGTTCGGCGCGAAATCGACATGAGTGGCCGTTCAAAACCTTTCTTCAGCCCGCGTGTCGAGCAAATGCACGGTGGCGGCCGCGACCAGAGACAACCCGACGAAGGTCGTGTGTCGGCCAAGGAGAAGGAGCTCGCTTTTCTTCAACGCATGCAGGAAGCACTCTCTTAGTCCTGCACATGTCATCAAGTCCGATTTGAGCGTCGGAAACACTTACACTCGCTGCAAAACACACGTGCGCGAAGCCCGCTAGGATTTCATAGACTTGTGAATCACACCCGACTGCGTTGGTTTAGATTTTGCCTACCGTCGGTTAGGCTTACGTTCTGAACTAACCAAACCAGCCGCTGCTTCGCCTAACGTGCTGATAAAACTAAACCGCTATGTTCGGTATGAAACCTGCATGATTTGGGGATCAGCTGGATTTGAATTCCCGGCGGAAACAAACAATTTCGAAGTCGTTCACTTGAGGGCTCTTGTAACTGAGAGCCCTTTTATTTGGCTCCAACGCCTCGGCCGGAACGCGAAGCCCAAGTGTTTACATCACGGCGCGGGGCCTATTTGCGCCGCCGCAACAACCTGCACTCGAGTGAAGGAGAGAATGCGGCGTATTGGATGGCCGGAAAGCTGCTAAAGGGCCCGCACTGTCACCAAGGTCTTCTCGTTAATTTCGCCGCCGCAATACATACAATTGATGACTCTCCCAAGCACGTAATCCGTAGTGCGAGGGTCGCGGCCGGTGACTCGATCCAGAAGTGCGTCGAAAGGAATCTCTGCCTCGTCGGTGCATCCTTCACAACCGATAAGACCGCATCGGGCCTTCTCGATCGTTTCTTCATCGACAATCACGATGTCGATTTCTTCCCAGGGGGGGTCTGGAAAATCGCCTTTCATGTTCTGCTCGCTAATTCTTGAGATAGACTCGGGATCGCCTTGCGTGCATTCCAGCCTGTGCCGCAATTGACCAAGGTCCGGCGCCCACGCTTAAGCAAGTTTCGTACCCCGCGGCCCTCAAACCTGAAGCATGCGTTTATATCTACTTTTTTCAGCTACATGCAGCTCATTGCATCATCTTTGGCTGAAATGCTTTTATGAATGACTTGTAAGAAATGTTGACAGTTGTTGAATAACCGAACACGTTGGCGAACGCTTAGAGATAGCGTTTCAGCAGTTTTGGAAGGAAGTTTGACGATTGTGTTGTTTTCCGACGTTTTTCCAGCGGCGAAGCATTCGGTGGGAATCAGTATCGCGAACCTTTGCCCCACAGGAGCACTTCGACTTTCACCTGCACCTGTCCTACATGGATGAAATCCAGTTCTTTTGCTGCAGCCCGCGAAACATCAATAATTACGCCTTCCGACGGTTCTTGCCGTACGGACCACGGTCGACAATCAGGACGTTCACCGAACGTCCGTTTTCAAGATTGGTCACGCGCGCCACCGTTCCGAACGGCCAACGCGGATGAGCCGCCACCGCGCGGTTGTTGTCAAATCGTCGTCCGCTTGCAGTCCTTCCTCCCTGCGCTCGCCGGGCGTAGAACGTGGCGTATCCAGCCTGAGTTTCCAGGATCTTGTTTTCCGTCTGCGGAAGCATTGCAAAAGAGATGATGAGGGCTGTGATCATGTTCATCTAAAATCACCTTACACTTTTCGCTCCATTTTTTCCGACCGGGTAAAAGTTCCATCGCAACTTCACTATTAGCATCATAAGTCTCAAAAAACACAGCACTTTCTTTGCGGAATAAGGATTGCCCCTACCTCTATATGAGAGTGTGCCCTATAGAGAGGAGAGAACTATGAGGGTGTTCGGAGCAACATTATTGGTCTTGCTGCTATCTGTCGGCGCAAGCGCTCAGGTTGGAACCATCGACGCCGGTACGACTATCGGCGTTCGAACGACTGAGGAAATCAGCACCTCGGAAGCCGAAGGGCGAGTATTTTCGGGTGTCGTCGATCAGGATGTTCTCAATCGACGCGGAGCCGTTGCCATACCCAAGGGATCCGATGTCGAACTTGTGGTCAGACGCACCACCGATGATGAACTCGCAGTGGATCTGGACTCCGTGACCGTGAACGGTCTTCGATACGGCCTCGATACAGACAGCAGCGTGGTGACGGCGGAGAGGAAAGACGGGATCGGAGCCAACAAGCGCACCGCTAAATATATCGGAGGCGGCGCATTGATCGGCGCAGTGATTGGCGCCATCTCAGGTGGAGGCAAAGGGGCAGCGATCGGTGCGGGCGCCGGGGCGGCCGCCGGCGCCGGGGCGCAAGTCCTCACACGTGGTAAGAGCGTAAGGGTCCCGGCGGAGTCGTTGTTATCTTTCCGTCTGCAGCAGCCTCTGCAAAGCACTGCTGCAGCCAGGCGCAGCAGCAATGTCTACTATCAGAATGAAAGCCCTGCGTATCGTGCAGGCGTGCTGGCAGGGCGGTCGGACGCGGATCGTGATCTTCCCAAGAACGCGCGAACGACGCGTTGGACAAACACTCAGGATCGTCGGGATTACGTAGCCGGATACAACCGGGGTTACGATGAAGGTTTCGGTTACGAGCAGGCAGTTGATTTCGGTGTCCGAGTGGATCGTGACAACTACGTGAGATGGCAAGCTCCAGAAATCGCGCGCGTATGGGTTCAGGTGGACAATGAGCCCATGAAGCTATTTGCAGAAGGCCAGGCGGGAACGCAGCAGGCGCCTTGGATTGAAGCCGGACACACGTACCTTTTCGTGCTGCGCGATTTGAATGGAAACGAAATCGGAAGAGACCGTCTCGACACGCGCAGCCGGAACACATTCCGCCGGCCACGCTTCTAGTGCTATGGACTAACGTCCGCTCGCTGAGCGGGACTTGCGAAACCAAGCCGGCAATCGGATGGGCGGGTTTAGAGGCCCGCCCCGAGACCGCACGGGCGCGGACTTAACGTCACGTTGCCCGAAGGCAATTGGCAGGCCAAGCAAATGGCACATGTCCTCCCTTCCTCGGCCCCAGGCACACCTACTCGGACCAGTAGCTGCAATCGGATGAGCAATGGCACCCCACCTGCAATCTGTCAGACATAGTGTGGGTGAAGACTGTTTTCCTTTTTCTTCTTTCAACGACGGCCGTCGCTCAGGAAATCCCACCTCGAATCCAAGACCCTTCTGCAAACGAAGAACGGATCGTTGAGAACAGGCCGCCACTGTATCGGTTCAAGCGAGCCATTCACCCATTCACGTGGTTCGAAACCGCGTTGCGCCCAATTGCTCGCTCGGCCCGGGAAGGACTGATCTATCGGCTCGCGGTGCGTCCCCGCAATCCAAACCTGAGTATCGCCCTCGGTGGAATGGGCGGAGGATCGGGTTTTGGTCCTGAGGCCACCATTCATTTCGACAATCTCTTCGGAAAAGGCATCGAGTACAGCATGCCCCTGCTGTACACATATAAGAAATACCAGCGGTACCAATTCAATTTTGGCATTCCGATCGTGTCCGAAGACCATGTGCAGAAAACACCGGTTTTATCAAATGTCCCGATCAAGCGCCTGATGCTCGAGTTTGGCGGCGCCTATGGCGATCGCAGGGGCGATCGATTCTTTGGCATCGGCAACGATACTCTCAAAGAAAACGAATCCGCCTACCGCGCGATTGCACGAGAAGTGTCCATCGGTGTCTCCGGACGAATGAGCAACGCACTGAAGGGAAGGGCTCGAACAACCTACCATTCGGCAAGTCTCGGCGAGGCCTCTGGAGAGAGGTCCGCTCAGCAGTTCTTTTTCGGACAGCCTATTCCTGGTCTCTTCGAAAACGTTCGGATGTATTCCACGGAAGTGTCGTTGGAACGCAATACGAAGGATCACGACTACGCGTCCGAAGGCGGATTGCAGTCGTTTCTGGTCTCGATGAATGAAGGCATCGGCGTTTCCCGCTATTCGTACTGGAAGTATCGCGCCGACCTGCAACACTTCTTCCCACTCAGTACAGATCATCGGAAAGTCATCGCCGTCAGAGCCATGGGTGAAACCAATCAGGAAAAAGGAGCAGATGCTGTTCCATTCTTCGATATGCCGTTCATTGGCAACTGGGGGACGCTGCGAGGATTTGAAAATTATCGGTTCTACGACAAGAGCGCAGTCGCATTCAGCATCGAATATCGATATCGCATTTGGCGCAATCTCGACTGGGCGTTCTTTGTGGATGAAGCGCAGGTGGCGCCGGAGCCGGGAGACTTTGGACTCGACCGTTTCCATACCGGCTATGGAGTTCGAATCATATTGCTGCCGCAA
>CAZIPZ010000216.1:0-6125 GCA_964541075.1 uncultured Solibacteraceae bacterium
GCCTGATTGAACGACTGAGCGCCCTGACATCCCCCGAAAATGAGAATTGTGTAGGGTTCGACATGCTGTTTGGGTGCAATCGACTTGAATTCCGCTCGAACGGGGTTCCCGGTGAGGACAGCGCGTTGGCCGAAATACGATCGTGTCCTGGCGTCGGACACCGCAGCAAGATTCACCCACCGGCCCAGCACTCGATTGGCAAGGCCGGGAATGGCGTTTTGCTCCATGACGAGGCTCGGACGCCTTGCCAGAACTGCAGCGCCCATCACCGGAAATGACGCGTAGCCTCCAACACCAATCACGATGTCTGGTTGAAACTGCCGCAGGATGCTGTTCGCCGTGAAAAAGCCCTTTGCCATACCCAAAAGGCTTTTCAGACGACGCGACCAACTCACTCCTTTTATCCCTCCGACGGGAAGAGTCCGAAGTGGAAATCCTTGTTGCGGAATAATTCTGGCCTCAATTCCCTGCTCCGCACCGACAAACAAAATTTCCGAAGACGGATAGCGCCTTCGGATTTCGTGGGCCACTGCGATGCCTGGAAAGAGATGCCCCCCGGTTCCGCCTCCTGCAATAATCACTTTCATGCATCCCAAATCAGGACCAAATCCACAAAAACTTCTTCAACTCGACTGCTGCGAAACATTCAGCAGTATTCCCACCGAAGCAAGCATTACGACAAATGAACTGCCTCCATAACTGAGAAACGGCAATGGAATTCCCTTTGTGGGCAGCAGCCCCAAAACCACGCTCATATTGATGAACGCCTGCACGGTCACCATCATCGTGATTCCGAGGGCGAGATAGAAACCAAACAAATCCGGAGCTCGCAGACACGTGCGCAGCCCCCTCCACATAAAGATGACAAACAGCAACAGGACGATGCACGTCCCAATCATTCCCATTTCTTCACCAACGACCGCATAGATGAAGTCCGTATGCGCCTCGGGCAGATAGAACAGCTTCTGTTTGCTTTCCATGTAGCCCAGACCTAAAACGCCGCCGGTTCCAACCGAAATCAGTGACTGGATAATCTGATATCCGCGGCCAAGCGGATCCTGCCAGGGACTTAGAAAAGCGAGTATGCGGTCCCGTCGATACCGGACTCGAAAGACCAGCAGATAAAGTGTGGGCGCAGCGAAGAGGATCGACATCGCAATCCAGCGCAGATCCAATCCGGCGACGAACAGCATGATGCCTGCGATGACAAGCAGCGTCACAGCCGTTCCCAAATCCGGCTGAACAACGATTAGTCCAGCCAGCACGGCGACGATGACTCCGATCGGCACGAGCGTAAAAGTCAGTTCATTAACCTTGTCCTTCCGCTTCTCTAGAAAATAGGCAAGAAACAGAATAAGAGCGAGCTTGGCAAGCTCCGAAGGCTGAATCGAAAAACCCGAAAGCTGAATCCAGCGGTGCGTGTTGGCTGCCGCAGCGAGAAAGAAAACGAGCACCAGCAGTGCGACCACGATTGCGAGCACTGAAAAGACGATCGCCGGATGCCGATAGAAATGGTAGTCCACTTTCATGATGACGAACATGATGGCCAGGCCGAGCGTCGCGGCGACAAGTTGCTTCAATGAAAAATAGTTTGGATCGCCGAACCTTTCCTTGCCGATGATGGCGGACGAACTGAAGACCATCGCTATCCCAAATCCAACCAAAATAAGGGTGGCGAAGAAGAGAATGCGGTCGGGTTTTAGTTTTCTAGCCATTCACCCTTCGTTTCACAGCGTCTTTAAACATCCTTCCCCTGTGCTCATAATCGTCAAACATGTCGAAACTTGCGCACGCGGGAGATAAAAGTAGAACATCCCCAGGGCGGCCAAGAGCGATGGCCTTTTCAACTGCTTCGTCCATGGAGCTGATTCGAGTCTTGGGAAAGAAGTCCCCTATGGCGTCGGAAATCTTGCCTGCCGCGGCGCCGATCAACAGAACGTGCTTGACGCGGCCGCTCATTGCAGCAACCAGTGGTGCATAGGATGCTCCTTTGTCTTTGCCACCGAGCACAATCATGAGATTTCCATCGAATGATGCGATGCCTTTGATTGCCGAATCCACGTTAGTCGCCTTTGAATCGTTGTAGAACTGAATGCCATTGATGTCCGCCACATACTCGATGCGGTGCTCGACTCCACGAAATCGCTTCACTGTTTCGGCGATCGTCCGCGGCGGAACTTTGTACAGACCGGCGACCACCATCGCCGCCAGCACGTTCTCAACATTGTGAGAGCCGCGAAGCGGGATCTCATCAACACTCATGACCCGACTGCCGTTCATGAATAAATCTGAACCTCTTCTGTGTGCGCCTCGTTCGACCGGTTGCTTTTGACTAAAGCGAAATAGCTCGGACCGAATCTCCTTGGGCGGAGGATAGACCTGTGGGTCATCGCTGTTTAGAACAGCCGCATCGGAGGCGGTCTGGTTTTCGAAAAGCCGAAATTTCGATGAACGATACGCCTGAAAATCATCATACCGATCCAGATGATCGGGTGTGATGTTCAGCAAAACGCCGACGCGAGGCCGGAAGGTTTTGATTGCATCGAGTTGAAAACTGCTTACTTCAACAACACTGATGCCGCCCTCCGTTGACGTATCAACCAGACTGGTCATCGCCACTCCGATATTCCCGCCAATCTGAACGGGTCTTTCCGTGGCTCTCATAAGCTCTCCGATCAGCGTCGTCGTCGTCGTTTTTCCATTCGAACCCGTAATCGCCACGACATCGCCTTTGATGAAGCGGTGGGCGAGCTCGATCTCGCTAATGATTGGCACTCCCTTCTTGCGGGCGGCTTTTAGAGGCTGGATATCCATCGGGACGCCTGGACTCAGGATGATTTCCTCGGCATTCAGAAATTGCGACGCGGTATGCCCGCCTGTCTCGTAGGGTATTCCCATAGAATCAAGATCCGCCGTGGCCGAAGGCGTTCCGGAATCCGTCACGAACACTGAATGTCCCTGACTCTTGAGAAGCCGCGCCGCCGCTATTCCGCTTCGAGCCATTCCAACCACTAGAATCATCTCAATTTCAAAGTGGACAGACTGAAAAGGGCGAAGATCAACGATGCAATCCAAAACCGTATGATGATCTTCGATTCCTTCCAGCCTTTGAGTTCAAAGTGATGGTGTAGAGGCGCCATCAAAAACACCCGCTTGCCGCGAAATTTGAATGAAACAACCTGGATCATTACCGAGAGCGCTTCCGCAACAAACACTCCGCCCACGAAAATTAAAAGGAGTTCTTGCTTGATAATCACCGCAACTGTACCGATCGCGCCGCCAAGAGCTAAAGAGCCCACATCCCCCATAAACACTTCCGCCGGGTGTGCGTTGTACCAAAGGAAACCAAGGCTTGCCCCCACCATGGAACCGCAAAAGATGGTGACCTCGCCAACGCGCGGTATGTTCTGCAGATCAAGGTAATCCGATAAGACTGCATGGCCCGTGATGTAAGTGAGCGCCGTAAGGGCGGCTGACGCAATGAGTGTGCATCCGATGGCCAGTCCATCCAGCCCATCGGTAAGGTTGACAGCATTGGACGAACCGACGATGACGAGTGAGATGAAGACCAGAAATGGAATGTATCCAAGAAAAAACAACGGTGTGGAAAAAAGCCGGTCAATGAGAAGATCCGGCGCGAAGAACTTAAAGAACGGAACCGTCAACGTCGTCGAATACAGATTGCGGTTCATCAAATAGAGCAGGAACACGCCGGCGCTTACAGCGATCAATATTTGAAGACCGATTTTTTCGCGGCCCGTCAGGCCAAGTGAGCGCTTCAAACGAATCTTTAGATAGTCGTCCGCGAATCCTACTCCACCGTAGGCAATCGTCGCAGCGATCAGAAGCCAGACGAACGGATTCCGCAGATTCGTCCAAAGCAGCGTCGGGACGACAATCGACACGACGATCAAGATTCCACCCATGGTGGGCGTTCCCGCCTTCACCTGATGCGATTTCGGACCCTCTTCGCGAATCTGTTGTCCAATTTGAAATTCGCGCAAGCGCGCAATAAGCCATGGTCCGAGAAACAGGCTGATCAAAAGGGCGGTGATGCTCGCATAAGCAGTTCGGAACGTTATGTACTGAAACACATTCAGGGCGCGCAACGGCGACCAGTAAGGATTCAACGGATATAAAAACTCGTACAACAGGTGATAAAGCATTATTTCAATCTTCGAATCTTTTCATGGCTCCATACTCGAAAACGAGGCTCTCAGAGTGTTGATGGCCCGTTCAAGTTTGACTCCGCGCGATCCCTTGAGCAGAACAACGTCGCCTTTTTTTATGGTGCGCGCCAAAAGTTCCCCTGCCTGGACGGAATCCGACGCGAATTGAAGCTTTGTACTATCCATTCCGCCTTCCCTGGCGCCTTCCAGAATTTCTCGAGCCTGGCCTTGCACGGCAATGATCTCTTCAATGCCAGCCTTTGCAGCTTCGCGCCCACAACCTCTATGCAGCGACGGCCCTTCCCCACCGAGCTCCAGCATCTCGCCGGCGACAAGAATTTTTCGTTGATAGCCGTTCAAGCCCTTTAATAAACGAACCATTTCCGTGAGCGCCTTCGGATTCGAGTTATAGGTGTCGTCAATCAGGGCGAATCCTTCTCGAAACTTGATGACTTCACCGCGCATTTTTTCAGGTCTCATCTCAGCGACTGCAGCACGGATCTGGTCCCACCCAACTTCGTGCGTCGCCCCCACGGCGATTGCCGCCAGAGCATTGGCCACGTTGTGCCGGCCGAGAAGAGGCAGGGTGAAATTGATATCTCTGCGGCCGTGGTGAACGGCAAAAGCCGTGCCGTCGAGACCGAGATCCTGCATCTGAGTGACCTTAAACGCTGAAGCCGATTGAACGCCATAGGTGATAATGCGGCCGTCGAACGTGCGCGCCATATTGCGCACGCGTGAATCGTCGTTGTTGAGGAAGGCGACCCGCGGGTCAACAAGACCTTCCAGGAGCTCTCTCTTGGCTTCGGCTATTTCATCCACGGATTTGAAGAATTCCAAATGCACCGGATTGACGTTCGTGATGACGCCCTCGTTGGGTTCGGCGATGCTCGCGAGCCGTCGAATTTCCCCTTTGGCGGACATTCCCATTTCCAGTACACCGATTGTCTGATACTGCTCCGCCTTCAAGAGGCATAATGGCATTCCAAATTCGTTGTTCAGGTTCCCTACGGAACGAAGAACCGTGTATTTTTTCCCTAAAACCGTTGCAATCATCTCCTTTGTCGTCGTCTTGCCTGCACTTCCGGTCACACCAACAATAGGCATTCCCCAGCGTCGTCTTACTTCACGCGCGAGCGTCTGAAGAGCTTCCCTCGATGACTTTACCCGGATGAGTGGAAAGCCGGGGCGAGCCAGGCGAAAATCCCCGGCGTCAACAACCGCAGCTGCAGCGTTCCTAGCGGCTGCCTTGTCGATGAAGTCGTGTCCGTCGAATCGCGGCCCTCTGATCGCAAAAAACAATTCGCCGGGATTGATCGTTCGCGTGTCGATCGAATAGCCGGCGACCTTCACGTTCCCGGCGCCCTCAAGGGCTCCCTCAACAGCCCTGCTAATTTCGTCCAGCGACAAGTTCATCAAGCAGCTCGCGGGTTACAGCCCTGTCGTCAAATGGAAATGACTTCTTTCCAATCGTTTGATAACTCTCGTGCCCTTTGCCGGCAATCACCAGCGTGTCTCCCGCGACGCATGCGTGCAACGCAGTCCGAATGGCATCACGGCGATCTGGCACGATGTCGTAGTTGATGCCGCGCACGGCGCCGGCGTCTTTCAGGCCGCGCTCGATTTCATGAATGATTTCAAGTGGATCTTCGCTGCGCGGGTTGTCAGATGTCACGATAGCGTAATCGGTGCGCCTCGCCGCCGCCGCTCCCATCAACGGACGCTTTGTCTTATCGCGGTCGCCGCCGCAACCGAAGACGACCATAAGCTTTCCTGAAGTGATTCCACGCGCAGACGTCAGCACTTTATCGAGTGCGTCATCGGTGTGAGCATAATCGACGATCACACGAAAACGCTGTCCGCGATTGATCAGCTCAAATCGGCCCGGCACGTTCCGAAGGTCCTGAATGCCCTGCTCAATCGCGCTGGCGGAAACTTCAAGTGAAATGGCGGCGC
>CAZIPZ010000217.1:0-6093 GCA_964541075.1 uncultured Solibacteraceae bacterium
GTCTGTTTCAGTGATTTTATTCATTCTCAATTTATCCTCCGAGCCAAGAAGTTCGTCGAATTCACGCGTAGGTCCGCACGACTGACGAATTGTTCAGCTTAAGCCTGAGCCCAATCCCACTTCAGACAAGTTGTCTCCTCCGAAAAGATCAAGCGCGGCGAGTGAATTGGTCGGTCTCCGAGGACACTAAACAGAACAGGAGGACCTTACAGTCGAAGGATGACTCTCGCGCGTCCGGGATGTGCATGGGTTGTCGAATTGCAATCAGGTTTTGGGAGGTGCATATGCTATCCAAGAAGCTAACGCGATCTGTCATTAAACCGGCGGCAGTCGGCTTGGGACTTGCCGCTGCATCCTATGTCACGCACGCCGGGCGGACTTGGCTTGGGTACGGAAGAGCAAAGCCGGCGCGCGGCGAAGATGCCGATTCATTGCTGGATGTTTTTATGAACGACTATGAAGTGGCCGACCGACATAAAATCCGCGTCGCTGCACCTGCTGCAGTCGCATTAGCCGCTGCGACCGAGACGAAACTCGATCGTTGCGCTATTGTGCGCGGCATATTCAAAGGCCGCGAATGGATTCTTCGTGGAAAGGCCGATAAGGTGGTCCGCCCTGCCGGGCTACTGGCGCTGGTTAAATCCTTGGGTTGGGGCAAATTAGCGGAACTCCCGGACCGTGAAATCGTCATGGGGGCAGTGACAAAACCATGGGAAGCGAATCCTTTCTTTCGTGCATTGCCGCCGGATGAGTTTGCGGCTTTTAGTGAACCAGGTTACGTAAAGATCGTATGGACATTGCGCGCGAACGCGTTGGGACCAGATAAGTGTATGTTCCGTACAGAAACCAGAGCGTGTGCGACTGACCCGATTTCGCGGAGAAAGTTCCGTCGATACTGGTCCTTTCTGTCGCCTGGCATTGTCGGTATTCGCAGGATGATGTTGCCGGCAGTGAAAGCGGAAGCTGAACGCAGATGGAGAAGCGCGGCTTGATGGCCAATGGATCAGCGCTTCTGACCGTTTCAGCAGCCGAAAATCGAAGGACAGAAGACGAGTGTGAGGGGTGCTTCCGGCTGAATCTTAGGAAAGACCGGTGATCCGTCCGTCCGCCGTAATATCTATCCGTCCGGCAGCCGGCGCTTTCGGGAGGCCAGGCATCGTCATGACCTCTCCACAGATCGCGACGACGAATTTCGCGCCGGCTGCGAGGCGAACATCACGAATACGAACGATGTGATTTTGGGGCGCACCTTTCCTGTCTTTATCCGTGGTGAAGCTGAACTCGGTTTTTGCCATGCAAACAGGAAAACTCCCGTAGCCGGCTTCTTGGAGCTCATCGAACTTTCTCCGCACGGCTATGTCGGCCGTGATGTCTTCCGCCCCGTACATTTCTCGCGCTATGGTTGAGGCCTTGGTCCATAACGGCATGTCATCCGGATATAGCATTCTGAGTTGTACGGGACTCTCCATCATTCGCACCGTTGCTTGAGCCAATTCCACAGCACCCCGTCCGCCTTGAGCCCAGGGATCAGCCGTGACGCATTCCGCTTCAATGCCGTCACACAGTTCGATGATGGCCGCCTGTTCTGCCTGCGTGTCACCGCTGAATCGATTGATGCAGACCAAGACTGGCAACCCGAGTTTCCTGACGTTTTCAACATGACGTGCGAGGTTCGCGAATCCCTCTTCAATAACGCCGCCGCCATGCATCTTAATGGCGCGAATCGTAGCGACGATAATGGCGCCGTCGGGTCTTAGGCCGGCTGAACGGCATTTGATATTCACGAATTTTTCGGCGCCCAGATCGGAGCCAAAACCGGCTTCCGTGACCACGTAGTCGGCCAGACCCAAACCAGCCTTCGTCGCCATAACGGTGTTGCATCCATGCGCAATATTGCCGAACGGTCCGCCATGAATCAGCGCCGGATTGTGTTCGATCGTCTGGACCAGATTGGGAGCCAGCGCATCCCTGAGCAGTGCGCTCAGCGCTCCTGCCGCTTCAATATGGGCTGATGTTATCGGTTTGCGGTCTGCTGTGTAGCCGATAACGATCCGGTCCAGTCGATGTTTGAGATCCGTCAGACTCTCCGAGAGACAAAGGATTGCCATGATCTCCGAGGCGGGAACGATTTCGAACCCCTCTTCACGAGGAAATCCATTTCCGGGCCCGCCCAAACCAACAATGATTTGACGCAATGCTCGGTCATTGATGTCGAGAGCCCGGCGCCAGGCCACGCGTCTGGCGTCAAGCCCAAGCCGGTTGCCCCAATGAAGATGATTGTCGATAAGTGCGGACAGCAGATTGTGTGCGGCGCCGACCGCATGAAAATCGCCGGTGAAATGAAGATTGATCTCTTCCATCGGAAGGACCTGCGCGTAACCTCCGCCGGCAGCGCCCCCTTTTACGCCAAAGCAGGGTCCAAGACTTGGTTGTCTCAGGCAGACAATTGCACGCTTACCGATCCGATTGAGCCCATCAGCAAGGCCGATACTTATGGTGGTCTTGCCTTCGCCAGCTGCAGTGGGTGTTATCGCGGTTACGAGAATCAGTTTTCCCACATGACGATCCTTTAACGAATACACGTAATGAAGAGGAAGCTTGGCTTTGTAGCGGCCGTGCGGCGAGAGATTTTCGGAATCAATGCCAAGGTTGCGAGCGATTTCCTCAATTGGCCGCAACTCCGTGTGTTGTGCGATTTCGATATCGGATCGCGGGCTATCATGCTGGCTTGCCATCCGCCGATTCTAAGACACTTCTACATTCACTGGCTGAAAGATCAGAAGGGCTTCTGAGAACAATTGCATACTGCAGACAAAGGTCTCGTAAATACCACTAAAACCCGAGTCAGTTGGCCGCCCAGACAAACTTCTTTGCGTCTTTCGCCTCTGCCGTGACAAAGCAGCATCAAACGCTGTCGCGGCCGGCAAGGCGCACGACATATTGGCGAAATTCCATCTCAAATAAGCACGCCTCCATGTGTGTTGGGGCTGTAAGTCCACTAAATCGGTGGGGGCCATCATTTTCCGGCAGGCAGCAAGAATGCATTACAACCGATGCATTACAACACTATGAACTCCGAGGAGGCTCCATGTTCTTCAATGATACGCATCCGTCTCTAGTGACCGCCCACAAAGACCGCCTCGCAAGCCGCCTTTATAGACCGGAGGTCCGTCAGTCTAGCGCCCTGCAGTTAGATAAGGTAACTCGTGGCGCCGGTGTCAGTTACATCACGCTGGCAGTGGTTGCAGGTGCGATCGTTGGATGGATTCTCGGTCTGGTGCAGATCGTCTATGTCGCGTCCCCAACCCTGACTCTATCGCCGCTAATGCCCGCAATTCCAATATTCAGCGCGCTGGGATGGTCCTTGTACGGTTTGATTGTCGGCGGCGGATTTAGCGAGAAAAACCAGTGAGTCCCCAACGCTGAAAACATCAGGTAGAAGGCCGGGCGCATAACTGAACGACTCGGCCTGCGACATCGGAGACTACACCGGCACAGCGGGATCCTCGATGAGGATATCGAAATGGAAAGTTGGAGCGAAGCGTAAGGAATTCCCGACGACGCATGCCTTCTCGCTCTTCTCCAGTAATCTGACCGCCCTGTCGGCATCACTTCCTGTCGGGAGCGTCACTTCGACGTTCAACCGAATTGAGGTAAAGCGCACGATTCCTTCAGAACGATCCACGGCGCCTTCGCCCCGGCAGAGCAACCTGGTCCATCGAAACCTGGCTACGCGGGCAATCGCCCGGAAAGTGAGAACAAAGCAGTCGGCGACTGCAGCAACGGTTAGTGTTTCCGGTGACCATAGGTCTCCCGGACCATCGAACTCCATGGGCGGCGCCGACAGATGCCGGCTCAAACCAACTGAATTGATCTCGGCAGGTCCTTCTTCGCCTGCCGTGACACTGACTTCGTATTTATGTGGCAAGGGTTTCACTGAGCCCTCCTTGCAGAGCTCGTAGGCATGTTTCGAACCAAACCGGCTGGATTGTCTGTGCTGCAACACTTTGAGCATGCGATGCGGGGTGAATGGCTTCTGTTTGTGTCACGTTGCCGAACAGACGCAGGGCGCACTGACGAGATAAATCCGAGTAATTGAAGAACCGAAATAAGAAGTTAGGCAAGCAATGTGCAGCCTCGTGAGCGGTGGACAACAATGAAAATTCTTCTCGGATATGACGGTTCGGTTTATGCAGACGCAGCGATCGAAGACCTAAAGTGCGCAGGATTACCAAACAATCTCGAGGCGCTCGTCCTATGTGTGGCGGATGGCAAAAAGCACCCGCATGTAGACGTCACGATGGAGTCTCCAGTTCTTGGGTCCTGGCAAGAAGGCGCCGACGAGGCCGAGGCGCTTGCGCGCCGCGCTGCAGACCGCATTCGCGGTTATTTTCCAGGTTGGCAAGTGCTGATGGAGAGCTCATGGGGATCGGCCGCCTCCGCGATTCTAGAGGCCGCCGGTTGGTGGCGTCCGGATTTGATCGTGACGGGCTCGCACGGCCGGTCGGGTTTTTCAAGAGTGCGTTTGGGCAGTGTATCGGCAGCATTAGCTCATGAAGCTGCTTGTGCAGTTCGGGTAGTGCGGGGCAACCGTCCACCAAAGGACAGTCCACCGCGAATTGTTGTGGGAGTCGATGGTTCAGTGGAATCGGCTGCAGCGATTCGCGCGGTGGCTAGACGGTCATGGCCCGACAGAACAGAAGCTTATATTGTTTCCGTTGTCGAAACGCTAGAGCCTACAGCTTCAGTTGTCGTTGCCAACACGTACGCACACGAACAGGCATTCGGCCTCATTCGGGGCGCCGATGAGCACGAGCGAACGCGTCTGGAAAACGCAGCCGAAGATTCTGCCAACGCTTTGCGCCAGGCTGGCCTTTCGGTGACGTGGGTTGTCGTCGACGGCGACCCGCGGCAACTTATTCCAAGAGAGGCCGAACGCGTAAACGCCGACATGATTTTCGTGGGAGCACGTGGACTTGGGAGAATTGAACGTCTTCTTCTGGGAAGTGTCTCAAGCCACATCCTCGAACACAGTAGTTGTACGGTGGAAGTCGTGCGATAGAGGAAAAATAAATTGAAGAAAAATGTGAGCGCTTTCTTGGAGGAGACAAGCGCCCACCTTCGACGGTTCGAGTTTTAGATCTGCACGGCGCCGGTCCTCGCCTTCAGGAATGCGCCGATTCCGCCGGAAGAGTCGAGCGAAGACGCGGCCTCATCTGTTACAACCTCGATTCTAGCGCCGTCGCGGAGTGCATGCTCTACAGCCCGCTCCACAACATTCGGAACTGCCCGAAGGGCGGCGCCGCACGAACAAGCCGGTTGTTCAGTGGAAGACAGAGACATACATCGGGGGCACTCAAAGCCCGGCGAAGCAAAATCAACGGCGTAAACCAACTGCCAGACGCGCCGGAAGTTTACTGCATGCAGCGTATGACCCACGCCGAGAACGGCATTCTGACCTTTCGCGGTCGCAGTTACAAGTTCATTAACCGTCTGCTGTTCAGTTTCCCGCTCATGCTTGGCGGCGATATCACTAGTTGATGACAGCACATCGGACACAGAAGCCTTCATCGCAATATCCACCTCGCCGATAATGCGCAACGATAGCCGTTTCGGCAGAAGCTTACGGAGTTCAGCCCGGACCTCTGACGTTCCGGCAAGGATCAGATGACCGATTTGCTCTCTCTGAACTAGGCGATCGATCTCATCCGCCGCGTGCACCAGGTTGGCATGAATGCGTTCGTCTGCTTTTCTCTGGATCTGACTCGATGATCCAATATGGTCTGTTCCGGACGTCTTGACATGCCGGACTCTGCCCGGTCCGAGATTTCCATGAAACGTTTCTTCGATCTGATTCATGAATACCTTAAATAACCGAAGCTTTGTTCGATCGATCAGCGCCACGCCATAACGCTCAAATTGATCGACCGCGTTGGCTAGCGGCTGCAGCAAAGCTTCGCGGTCCCATCGCGCCTGATTTTGAATTGGGACGTTCACTTCAGTGCTGCTAAAAAAGCCGTCGACCTCGTCAAATACCATGACCAGACCTCGAGCACGGGGCTGGTATACAGAAACATAGTCGGAAATATGGTG
>CAZIPZ010000218.1:0-5990 GCA_964541075.1 uncultured Solibacteraceae bacterium
CGCGTGAGCGTGGGCACATTCCGGGCACGTGAGAACAGATTCAAGAACGGCTTTAGTGACGATGCCACCGAAATACTCGGCGATGATTAACTGGGCCTCTGGGGGCCCGGTTACGTCCAAGCCGATTGCCTTACTGCCAGCCTCCACAATAATCTTGAAGGTCAGAAACTGGCAGCATTGCCGTTCCAGATCGACAAGATTGGATAGCTGGGAAAGCACTTCGGAGGTTGGCGTGAAACGGTAGGAGTAGCCATCTGCGATTGCGGTAATATCAATGGCACTTTGGCGGATTGAATCCAGAACGGAACGGCGTCTCTCGCGAAGTTCGGATTCACTCAACGTGCATACAATCGGAAGATCCATGCGGATAGCGTAACAAATGTCCCCGCTGTGCAGCCGTTGAAATTACAGCTTCCCGTTGTGCTGATCATTTCCGTTGTGCAAAGCCCCGTTACCCATTCGGGCGATTGCCCCGGAAACCAACGGGACGTCACGATCAGTGAGATCCCTCAATCCGTCTAACGACAGTTTCCCGTCTGAGGCCTCCGCGATGATGTCGGCCAGCCGCCTGCCGGTCTTGTCCGCCATCTGTCGAGCTGCCTGCAGCAACCGGCCACGGGCATCAGAGATCTTTCGGGTCGACGCAGCTCCGTTTCCGGCACCACCGTTCTTTGCGGCGGCCTCCGATTCGACACGAGCAAGTAAACGTTGGAGTTGATCGCGGTCTGCGATGTCATTGATCGACTCACTGGCGACGCTCAACTCCCGGCAAATGACCGAGTACTGTGCGTCACCAACCGCTGCGGCCGCTCGCCGGAGCCGGTCAATTCCGTTGCCGAGATCCGTCAGCTTTTGAAGAATGGTTGTGAGCGTAGCTTGGTCGACGGCTTCCGGCTCCGCACCTCCCGTGTACTTCTTCAATAAGAAACGGGAAAGGCCGTCGCCGACTGTCTGACGAAGTCCCCGGATTTTTCCGAGCATCTCGTCTCTCGGCATGCTTTTCTGCCGCGCCGGGCCATGGCTCACTGTCTGTGACCGTGTATTGCGTTTTGCATGGTTCGGCAGCGCCCATTCAGGAAGATTCGGCGTACGAACCGGACGGTTGTACTGGTCGAGATCGACCCACACGGTGTCGAGATCGTAAAGGTACCTGCCGAGACCAAAACACGCACAAGCTCGCTTGAAGGCTTGCGCTTCAGCACGCGTCGCAGCGTTTTGGTCGTCTGCCCATTCCTCGCCGACGCCGGTGTGCGCGCCGAGGCCGTGGACGGTCACTGTAGAAACAACGACGACTTTCGCTGCAACAGCCGTTTGCTTCTTGTCGCCCGGCGCCCGACGCTCGAAGTTCTGCGCCACCTGGACGTCATAACTGCGCGTCCACCCCCACTCGCCGAACACTTCGTTCAGGCGATCGGTGTAGGCGCGCTGGTCGGCATATGCGACGATCTGGCCGCGCTTTTGTGGGCCATGTTTCCCCTGATGTATCGAGGTCGCCGTAACGCGCCATTTGATTTCGCTGGGATCAAACGGTTCGTTCAGTAACTCTCGGATGTTCTGCAAGCGTTCTGGCGAGATGTGACGGCCATTACCATTGTCGCTTGCCGCGATCGTTGCAATCACCGCCGGCAGCGGCGATTCGTGAGTGGCGCCATTAGCGCCGTTTCCGGATGCCATTGATCTACTCTCCTTTCTTTATCGTCGGATCAGTCTCCCCGCCGTGCAGGTTGGACGCACCGCGGTCGACGCCCCGGCATTGCACCGAGGCCGCTGAGGTACCGCGATTAGGATCGTCGGTCCAGATCACAGCCATAATCCAGACCTCCTGCCTCGCTATAATCAGCACCCACACCAGTAGCGGCTTTCGACCGCCCAATTTGTCGCTGTTGCGCACCGGCCGCATTTGCCTCGCTGATTCATCCGGATCGCGCCATCCTTCTTGACGAAGGACCATGTATGAGCGATGCGAATGAAGTTCTGGCGAACGGTGGTCGGCTCTTCGCCGAGGTAGCGCTGGACGACGACGGGGATACCCGCCTCCTGCAGGACGCGGAGGTCGCGGCGAATCGTTTTGGTACTCACGCCAAAATGGGCGCTTAACTTATCGATAGTGGTATAGCGATTCCGCGCAATCCAGTCGATCATCTCCAGGTGCCGAATTGCTTGAGTGCCACGACCCTTCCGGACACCTTCGCGAAGCCTCGGACATGGGCACACGTCGGATACGTGAACTGCAACGTTCATGGTTTGATTGCTCCTTTCGTAACTTTTGGGGACTTACTCTTTCAGACTTGGGCCAGAGAATGAGGATGGGCCTGATATCGACGCCGAAGTTTCTCGTGCGCTCGGTCAACGCACGCTATCGATCACTCCGCTTTAAGATGCTGTTCGGTTGTGGAAGAGCTTCACCACGTAATCGCCGAGCAACATGTGCTGCGTGCTCGCGACGAGTTGTCGGTAGATCCTGCTGGTGTGGTATGTCAGGCAGTCCTGACGATTGTGCCAACCGGTGACAAGAATCACCATCCGCCCGCCCTCTTCGACCAGGATCGAATGATCGACAAGGCATGGAATACTCCGGACGTGCTCCTGCATCTGGCGAACGACTTCCTCTGTCAGATCATCGTTCAGGGCTTCGCAAATAATCATTCTCGAAAATGTCATAAGCTTTCTCCTTGAATTGAAGTTCCGAAAACGCACACGGTTTGCCGCGTCTCATGTTTCCCGCCGATGCGTTTCTTCTCGTGTGTTGGCCTCCTTTGCTTCTTTGTACTGGGCGCGCCAATCGATGCCGCAAGTGCCCGAATGGTTGTCGCAGATACGACGGTGTGTTGAGTCTCCGCATGCGGGACACGTTCGACTTTCGATAAAACGGATGAGTTCTTGCGGTGTCATTGTTCCTGCTCGTAAACCGTTTCATCGAAAATGACGGTTCCGCCTTCTTTTGTCAGTTGGCACACCCGGCAGTCGCACTTGAAAAAGGTTGCCGGGTCGAATTCCTGAGTGCGTTGTTCGGCTAACGCTTCGCTTGGCTTGTCCAGGTGAACTAAAGTGAATCGGCCTTTCCTGGTAATGACTGCAGATTGCCCATAAAGGAATCTGATCTCATCATCGGTGGGCGTTCCTTTGGTCATGCTCCTCCTCCTCGGTTTTTGATGGTTTGTTACGATTGCTTTTGACTTGTTCTAAATTGACGGGCGTTTGAGCTGCACGTCCCTGGGTATGTCGTGTCGGGAAGGAGTTGAAGTGAACATGCGGATCTCTTGCGTTCTTGAAGCCGCCCAATTGAGCATGGCAACTGCAATTCCCGATCTGATCGTCTTTCCAGAGGGAGTCTCGGAAACTGAAGTCAAAGAGCCCTGCTCAGCTTATCCGGACTCCATGATAGTTGCGGCAATCACAGAAGATGGCCGAAGTCGCGGGCTCCTACTGCATCAAAGGCAAAACCAAATAGATTATTTGGAGGTTGCGACTGACGGCCGGACAATCGGAAGCGGCAACACTCACCAGATTCCGGTTTACGAGTCACGGGATGTTTGTATTGGCGTGCTGATTTGTATGGATGTCGATCATGTTGCGTTCTCGCAGTCGGTTATCGCGGCAGTCACATCCAGTGAATCTCGATTGAAATTGCTCTGCTTGCCGGGAGACATGGGTTCGTACTGGTTCAGTGGCGACACAGTCTCCTCACGATTCGAAGGCATGCACGTGATCTTGTGCAATCACACAAAGACTCATCAGGACAGATGCAAGAGTTTCGTGACAGACACACACCGGCGAAAGATTGTCGTGCAAACCTCCATCGAGCCGCTTCATATTCAATTGCGCTAAGGAAGCGCTTCCATGCGGAGGGTTGCGAAAATGCGGCAGGAATGCGTAAGTAGTCTGAGGTTAAACGCATGAAGACACCCAACTTGTGGGATCGGACGGCAAGCAAAAGGCAAGAAAAAGGAAGGCAACGAGCAGGCAATAAGAACTAAAGAACAGCCGACAACGGTTTCCTCGCTCCTGAACTTGCCTCGATCACTCGCATTTCGTTGAATGATCTGCCGAAGTCGGACGCGAAGCCGACGAGAAGAGAGACGGTGGTTTGAGCGAAACAATGCAGGATGAAAGAAGCCAAATCGTTGTTCGGTACGATGTAGAGAAAGCAGCGAAGTTGGTCTTCGCGCTCGAGCAGATTTCGAATCCGTAAATAATCTTTCGGTTTCTTTGGCGTGCGTTCATATTCGAGCGCAAATGATGCCTTTCGGACTCCCATCCGAACCGTGACGATCGCATCGTAATCCTTGGCGTATCCCTGTTCGGTCAATTCGTTCCTGGAGCGAATCGCGATTTCGGGTTTCCACTCTTCCAGCACACCCTGCCGGATCAAGCTGAGGTGCAATTCATTCAGTTCAAGTGAATGATCGTAAGACGAAACATCTTTGTGAGCCCTTCTCGTTAAGACAGGACAGTATTCTTCTGTTACGGCGAGAATCGAGGCCCCGGCGGCTGCGATCGAATAAACGCAACTGTGTCCCACGGAATGAAGATTCATGAATCCACTTCTCACGAGCCGACGCACACGCCAATTAAAGGTATGCCGGTTCACTTCGTAGCACCCGACGCGCATGAACTCAAACAGTTGGTCGTGCGTGACGAATTGAGATTGAAGAACCTGGCGAAGCACTGGAATGTCTTGCCCCGTACCGATTGAGATTGAACCTTTCTGGTATCGCATTGTCTTCAGCCAATCAAACGGAGGAAAGCTCGCCATGAGACATTCGCGAGAGGCTCGGCAACGAAACGGCCAATCGCACCTCGAATCCAGGAGTGGGCAGGCATTAGAAGCATCGCTTCCTGTTGTTGTTTGAATTGACTCAAGGACAACAGCAAGACACCGTCTGATTTCCACTCGTCGCAGCCGACTGGTAACGTGCCCGTACGGTCAGACCCCACGGCGAACAGGAAATAGTCAGGAGGAACCGGTCCGTTCGACATGTGATGCAGCAAAAGAGTGACTCGGTTGCGATCCAAATTGCCGGCGCACTGGAATACATGGCCGATGTTCCGTTCGAGTAGGTGCGGATTGAAACCGCCAACCTGATTGAAACGCAGTTGACCGAACAGCCGGGAACGATGGCGCACTCGTGCGTCGGCGACAATGCCCGTTGTGTTGTAGTACGCCGTGAATTCCCGATTCGTGTCATTCGGATCGCGGCGCACTCGTTTGGACCAAATACTGCCGAATCCTTCAACTGTTATGAACATCCAAGGCACCTCCCTTAAATCGCAGGTTCTTCTTGCGCTCATCGACCAGTTCCAGTTCCAGTTGATTGATACGCTCGATGTGTGCCGCTGGAGCAGGACCGGACGGCTTTCGCGTTTGCGGAACCTGTCTAGCGTTGTCCTTCGAACGGAGTGACATCTCAGCAATCGCCGCGGTTTTGGTTTCGAGTTCATTTTTCAGGCGCTTGATTTCTTCCTTCGCGGCTGTTAGTTCCTCGCTCGTCTGCTGCATCTGGCGTTTCATTGTGTTGAGATCCGCCCCAGAGATCCACTTCCACAACCCGGTTTCTTCCCCCTCGATCACGCGATTGCACGATTCAATGTGGCTGTTGTACCGGCCAATCGCCTCGCGGGCAGCACGGCGTGCGGACTCGTCGTGCTGGCGGACATCAGCGATGGTCTTTGCCGCTGCTTCCTGAACGCGGCGATACCGTGCGTATAGCGCGAATTGCGTAACAAGCAGCATCATAGCGACGCCCGTCACTCCAAGACCGTATCGGAAATACGGATTCCCAAGCTGATCACTGAACTCTTGCTTCCGTCGTTCCCACATCGATCCGAAATCTTTGTCCGTTGGGTTGATCTGCCGCGCCGCTCTTTCATACCAGGTAGGCGGCTGCTTGAGTCTCTGCTGCAAACTGAGGCTGTACACCTGAGAAGTCGCGAGTAACATGAGTCCGAGGACAGATGCATAGCGTTTCATGGTTTTGATCCAGTCGAAG
>CAZIPZ010000219.1:0-3698 GCA_964541075.1 uncultured Solibacteraceae bacterium
GAAACCGCTTGCGAGGTTGAATAGACCGAACGCTGTTCCCCGGCGTTCGATCGGTGCTGCGTCAGCGACAAGCGCCGCAAGGAGGCCTTGGCTGAGTCCCATGTGGAGACCCCAGAGCGCGACCCCTGCGGCAAGGCCGGCGATTCCTTTAGCTCCCGCCAGCACCAGATCCGCAACGATCAGGACAGCCGCTCCCATCGCCAGCACAAGCCGGCGATCTATCCGGTCTGAGAGCCAGCCAGCCGGATAGGCAGAGGCGGCATAGGTGATGTTCATCACAACCATCGTGAGTGGCACATAGGCCGTCGCCAGGCCGAGGCCGCTCGCGCGCAGTATCAGGAATGCTTCGCTGAAGCGGGCAAGGGTGAAGACGGCGCCTACAACGACTACAGACCAGAAGGCCGATGGGAAATACCGCAGCTCGCGCCAGTGGATCTGTAACCGCTCATGGGGTGGCTTTTGTGGAGTTGCCGGCTCATTAACGAAGCGGACCAGTACTGCGACCGACACGAACGCGGGCACGACTGCAATCCAGAACACGAAACGGAAGTCGCCGGTGGCGACCATCAGCAATGTGCCGGCCAGTGGGCCGATCAGGGCGCCCATGGTGTCCAGGCTCTGGCGAAGACCGTAACTCGCGCCGCGTATGTCTTCAGGCACGATGTCCGCGACGAGGGCGTCGCGCGGAGCGCCACGAACGCCTTTGCCGATCCGGTCAATCAAGCGCGCGGCAAACACAACGGCGTAGGAGCCGGCGAGAGGAAAGAGCGGCTTCGTTAGCGCCGCCATGCCATAGCCGGCAAGCGCGAGTCCCTTCCGCTTGCCAAGCCAGTCGCTGAGCGCGCCCGAGAACATCTTCGTCACCAGGACGGCGGCTTCTGACACGCCCTCAAGTATTCCGACGCTGGTGGCGCTGGCGCTGAGGACGGAAATGAGGAAGATGGGCAGGAGGCTGTGGATCATCTCGGAGGAGATGTCCATGAACATGCTCACAAAACCCAGCGCCCAGATGCCGTGAGGAATCGCGCGAAGGCCGCGTGCCGTTGTGTTTCGATTTGAATCAGTCGTCATGCACTGTTGATGTAGCTGTATGTTGCTTCACAACTCGCACAAGCAAGGTACCTGAGGCTATGGGTTGTTTCTATCGGGAAGATGTTCGAAAGAGGGGGGATGGCAAGGAACGAACTTCTCACTCAAATTGCCGGGCTAAAGCGTGCTCAAGCTGTCGAAGGAGAGCGTCTGAAATGCGGCGAAGCGCCCACTGGGAATCGTCGCCGTTACCGATACATGTGGCCGAATCGAACCGGCGCTCCCAGAGAGTCGTACAGCTTTTGTTGTCGACACAGTTCGTCGCTCGGCGCGCCGTGTTGCCTAGACATAACTTCAGACAGGAGAGGAAAACATAATGGAGGATGTTATCGCGCTCCAGATTTGGTGTAGTACGGGGCCAGTGCCGCAATGAAATCTTTTAGGTGCTCATCAGTATAATCGGCGAATACGCTTGCATGTTCGCTCACGGGGCCGGCTGCGATATGACCTGTCGGAACATGGTCGATTCTGAACCGCACAAAGCTCTTGAAGGATTTTTCGTCGAACACGGCTTCACATTCTCTCAGCACTTCCTGTACAGCTTCAGCGATCCTCCTCTTTTGGACGGCAGGATTGTCTTTCTCAACCATGGCTTCTGATTTTAGCAGACCTACTGACTGCAGTTTTCGTCGCGGCAGATTTCAGCCCGGGGCTTCAAGTCTATCCGTTCTTGCGGCACGAATCCTTTGAGGAAAGATGGAGAATAACAGGAACGATTTCTGAGGTTGGATAAAGATCAGGATGCGACAATGAGCCATGGAACAAAAGGTATTCAAAGATGTCGAGCTATTTTCAAAAGACAAACATATTCATGTACCCCTCTTCAATAGCGAACGAACCAAGGTATTGCTCTTATGTCTCTCGGGTGGACTCACCGTCCCGTCACACTCTCACCCTGGGTTTGAGATAACTCTCCAGCCTTTGAAAGGGAAAGCGATACTTCCGATCGACGGAGAAAAAGACATCATGCTTGTTCCGGGCCAAATCTTTTTCGTGGATGGCGCCATTTCCTTCAGTCCGCGCAATCCGTTTGATGAAGATTTCGAGATGCTGATTCATCTGGTAAGACGATAGGAAGGATTGATGCCGGGTGTGCTCTATCAATATCTTTCGGGCGACCACGACAGATTGGACGCTTTGCTGGAAAGCGCTGTTGCAAAAGATGGCGTGATCGAAATGGAATCTTACTCCGAGTTTCGGAAAGGTTTGCTGCGACACATTTCAATGGAGGAGAAAATCGTATTACCGGCAATTGCAAACTGGCAGGGTGGCAAGAAGGCGGCCATAGCTGAACGTCTTCGCCTTGACCATGGTGCAATTGTTTCCTTGTTAGTCCCTCCCCCAAATCCATCCATTATTCTCACGCTCCGTTCAATCTTTGCGGTTCACAACCCTTTGGAAGAACAGGCGGGTGGTCTGTACCAACTCTTTGAGACATTGGCCGGAGCCGAGACGGAAAGAATGCTCTTGGAGTTGAAAGCCGCTCCTGATGTTCTTGTAGTGCCCCACAATGAACAACCAGACATTCTTGAAGTGACAAAGCGTGCGGTTGCAAGGGCCGGGTACGAATTCAAAAAATCCGAATGAGGGTATCGACTGCCCAATGGAAACGAAAGTGCTTTCGTCCGAACGGAGCGAGAACTCCAAGAAAAGGAGGTAATACTCGTGATGATCGGTGGAAATGTTCTTGCCGGTTTGGTGCTAATACTCGTTCAAATGTTTAACGGAGACCATATGTGGGGCATGGGATGGATGGCTTTCTGGTGGGTCTTCATTATTGCTGCTACTGTTGCGCTTTTCTGGTATCTGCTTTCTGCGACGCGGAGAACACCTCCCACCCGCGAAGAGTCACCGGTAGACATTCTTAAACGACGATATGCTCGTGGCGAAATAGACGCAGAAACCTACGAGAAGACATTGCAGGATTTGAGGAAGTAATAGGCAATGGTTTCCGGCACACAGCGAATTTAAGGAGCAACAATGGACACCGCAGTTGCGCTGGTCGAAACCTACCTACGTATTAACGGCTATTTTACAGTCACGGAGTATCCGGTTATTGAGGCGGCACGTCACGCGGTTACCGTACGGTGACAGACCTGGATGTTTTAGCCGTTCGGTTTCCAGGAGCCGGTCGCGTCGTCCCTAAGGAAAGTGGTTCGGCAAAATCAAGCGGGAGTGTCCTGCCTCCAGATCCGATGCTCGGCCGGCGCGTGTCAATGAGTTTGAGACACCTCGATCGGTAAATTAGGCACTTTTAATTTGTGATTCGATCGGCTTGTTAATCCAAACCTCCTTTGGAAGTGAGAGTGGTTTTGGTGACGCCCGGACGAAGCGCTCAGGGTGCGCCAGGTAGGCGGCATCGAGTACGAGTTGACGCTTCTGAAAGACCTGCGCGGCTTGGCCGTAATGGACCATGGCAGGGGTGAGCAGACCGATGCCCGAGTGCCGATGCTCATCGTTGTACCAAGAGAAGAAAAACTGAGAATGGATGCGGCTGTCTTGGATGGAACCGAAGCGGTCTGGGAAATCAGGCCGGTATTTCATGGTGCGAAACTGACTTTCCGAATACGGATTGTCATCGGAAACATAGGGGCGGCTGTGAGTTTTGG
>CAZIPZ010000219.1:3708-5971 GCA_964541075.1 uncultured Solibacteraceae bacterium
CGCCGAGATCGGCCAGTAAGAATGCCACTGGCTTGGAGGTCATCGAGGATCCGCGGTCGGCATGAATGGTCAGCTGCCCCGGCGGGATCTGCTGCTTGCTGCAGGTGTCCTCGATGAGTCTTCGGGCCAGCTGGGCGCTCTCGCGAGGGGCGATCATCCATCCGGTGACGTAACGGCTGAAGACATCGAGAATCACATAGAGATAGAAATAGGTCCACTTGGCCGGGCCCATCAGCTTCGTGATATCCCAACTCCAAAGTTCATTGGGCGCCGTCGCCAGCAACTCGGGTTTCTTATAGACGGGATGAAGCCGTTGGTCCCGGCGTTCACGCGTTTCGGCGTGCTGCTCCAGGATGCGGTACATGGTGCGAGTGGAACAGTGATAGACGCCCTCGTCCAGTAATGTGGCCTGCACGGCAGCCGGCGAACGGTCTTGGAATCGTTCTTCATGCAGATGCGCCAGCACGGTTTCGCGTTCTGCTGAACTCAACGCACGAGGCGGGGCGGGCCGCGGTGGAGCCACGACGGGCGGGCGCAGCTGACGATAGAAGGACGATCGAACGATGCCGAGCGCAACGCACGCCGCCAGGATTCCGACCTCAGGAGCAAGCTGTTGAACGGCGGCCATCAGCGTTCCTGTTCCGGGTCCGGAATCGGCCATCCCAACAGCGCACCCACTTTTTTTTGAACGTCGATTACGATCTCGGCCTTACGCAATTGCTCGGTCAGGCGTTCGTTGGCACGTTGCAGTTTCTGGTTTTCCTCGGCGAGGGGATTTCGTTTGGACTTCGGCCCACGCTTCCGTGGCTCGAGCCCCTGGCGAATGCTGGCCTCTCGTTCACGGCGCCACTTCCCCAGATGCGAGGAGTACAGACCCTCGCGCCGCAGCAACGCACCGATGCCGCCGTGCTCGGCAGCTGCGTCCGCCTTCGTCAGGATCTGTTGTTTGTACTCGGCCGTGAACCTCCGGCGTTTCGCTTTGGCCACGACTTCAGGATCGGGGCGGACGACGGCGCCTACTTCGGCGCCGGCTTTACCGTCCGCTGAACTTCGTTCGGTCTCGCTTCGCTCGTCCTCACTACGTCCAGCGGACGGTAAAGCCGAAGAAGACAGCGATGGAACTGGATTCTGCATTTGGGTTCTTCCTTCCGCCCTGAACACTAATTATGAGGGGGAAGGTGTCTCAATCACATTGGCACAGAGGGGGCGCAATCGCGGATCGCACCGACATGATGATCGGTGAAGTGAAGGAAGGCCGAGCCGAACTGAATCGCGCAGCACGGGATCCGTTAGTGTTGCAGACGGTTTTGACGCGCTTCGGGTGTTGCTCTCCCAAGCACGCACCGGAGCTTGGGAAGGAAATCCTTCGCAAGGGACACGTTCTGACGCATGCAGGACACGGTGTGAGGCTCGTTGCGTTTGGTTCCACGACTGCGGCCGGAGATGGGCCTCCGCACACAGCGATATCGCTGGGTCATGTGACTAACTTTCTGCGCGACTACATACGGCAGTATTGGGACATCCTTTATAACGCGGACTTCAAAGACCCGGCCTTCGGCTTTCTTGTCATGCTTGAAAAGGCGAGCCAGGGACTTGAGCACGATACATTGTCCGAGCGTTGAGCCTGGTGTTTTCACTTCCGATGGCGGCTTTTCTGATCCAGCTCCAGCCAATGACTCGTGTCGCTTGTCTCGTCCTCGTCCGTCAGTAGCCGGATTCTACAGAATCGAATGAACGCTGGATTAGGGTCGTCACGGTCCGACACCGGTTCTTGCATTGTTCTAATGATCACAGCCAACGCGTCTACAGATGGGTCTTGCCTTTCTCTTCCGGTTCTCGACTCTGACAATTTCCTGCACGATAGCTTCCGTCCGCCGCGAAACAGGCCAAGTCCCGCTTCAAAGCGGTCGAGCACCGTGCGAATCCAAAAGGCGACCTTTAGCTTCAACATCCGGGGCTTCCTTTCCGGCTCAGGCTGACGCCGGCCTGGCGTTTGCGAGCGCGCGGCGGCAATCCATAGGATCCGTATGGACGGTTATAGGGCGTTCGGAACACGCTTTGAGCGGAAACGATGCGCCGGTCGGTACGACAACGACTCCGGCTTCGGTAACATGAAAGAATCGTCGATCCTTTTCGCCGTCATAACCGATCTCGGCATGTTCGGGAATGTAAACGTTATCTTCAACGATTGTACGCCGGATCCTGGAGCCCTTGCCGACACGCACGCCCTGCATCAGGATGGAATCTCGAATCTCGGTCGAAC
>CAZIPZ010000220.1:0-5963 GCA_964541075.1 uncultured Solibacteraceae bacterium
CGATGTTCGTGAGATTCTGACCAACTTCGATCGTTATCGAAAAGGTACGCTGGAATTCTTCTGTGAGATCTTCGGAGTGGCTTCTCCCAAGAACGGCATTAACGGAAGCACGGTGGGAGAGTATTTCAAGCAAGGCCGACTGGACGAGATTGCGCATTACTGTATCGCCGACTGCAAAGCCACCGGAGAGCTCTACCAAAAGTTGAAGAATTATTACCGGTGAACGTCCACTGAATCCCGGATCGCAGACAAAATCTTCCCCGATTTCGACGGAATTTTTCATTGACGAAAATCTTTCCGTAGAGGGCGATTATTTTCTGTTTCCGCCGGCATTTCCTGTGTTGACACTTTCTCCGGATCCCTTTACTAAGTAATGATGCAAGCCTTGCTGCAGTTCTCCCTTCTATTTGTATGTTGGTTCGCCGCGCTTGCAACGCTATTGGTTTTTCTCGAGACGTGTTTTGCGCTGGCGAACCGAAATAGGTTTGCTGCGCGGCGGGCTTCGGGGGCTTACGGAGTTGTTTCAGTTTTGGTCCCAATGACCGGGGAGTCCGAGAGGGTTGAACAAGCGATCAGTTCGGTTTTCAATCAGTCGTACCCCTTTATCGAATTGTTTCTGATTCATTCCGAAGACGAGGTTATTTTCAGGCAGATGGCGAAGACGTTTGCGTCTGCCCGTTCACACATCCCCGTGCGCCAGCAGGGAACACCGTTTAAGATTGCCACGCGCTACGAGCGCATCCGGGCGCTTGAATTGGCAGGATCGAGCGCCCGAGGCCGATGGCTCGTCATCATTGATCCGGATATTGTCTTGGATCGCTTCGCCGTTGAAAGTGCACTAGAGTTTGCCGGATCGAACGAAGTGGCGGCGGTCGCTCTTCGTCCCGGTGTTCAGTGCAGATCATTTCCGCAGAGGCTGCTGGCTCCGGCGATGGAGCACCTCTGGCAAATGCTTCAGGTAAGACGCCAGGGCGAAAGCGCGCGGAATCTCGACGTGGACTCTTCGTTTTTATTGTTGAACCGTGAGGCTTTCGACATCGTTAATCGCATCAATCGTATGCCGGGCATTTTGAACGAATCAGGATGGACTGTATGGAGTTATCAAGTCGAAGGGTTGAGGACGTTTGAAGGCGACGGTTCGAGATGGATCTGGAAGGAGGCGAATGTCTGGTCGTGGTCTTCGGATAGCTCTCGCTCTGCTGTTCGTTTCTCTGCGCGATCCGCTGGAATCATCGTTGGAAATGCCCTCATGGCGTTGGCCGCCATCTCGGGTTTGATATTTGGATTCACACAGAAGATCGAAGGTTTCGCCGCCGCCAGCATTCTTGCCTTTTCCGCAGTTAGCTACTCGCTGATGGCCATCAGCTACTACCTCTATTCGCGTCGGCTTCGCGGCGTCAGTTGGTTTGCGCCCTTGTGGTTTTTTGCTCACTTACCAGCCGCTGTGTTGTCTTTCGCCGCCCTGGTGCGAAGTTCAAGCCGGAATCGCTCCGTTCCAGCCGCAGAGCGTCCAGGTAGGCTTTCTGAATCATTGCCGCCATCTCGCCCCGACAGACAGTAATCCGCCGAAGGCGGAACATACTTCGATTACCGGCGCTTCATTCTTTTTAAAGTGCGTTCAGGAATCTTGACGTGGCGAAGTTGCCCGAAATTGAAGAAGACTGCGATGGCTGCAAGAGCGCTGAGGCCCGCCGTAATCATCATTCTCATCGTATCGTTGGATGCCAACGATACCAGCACCTGATAGAGACTTATGCCGAAGAGAATGATGGAAAATCCCAAAAGCGCCATCCGATACGCGAGAGTCTCGCGAAGAGGAATCATTGTTTCCTTCTTTTTGATTTTGAGGCGCCCCATTCCTACCCATTATATTGAGAAACGTTCGACATCCATTCGTGAGTCTTAAAGAATACAAAAAGAAGCGCAGGTTCAGTGAGACGCCAGAGCCGCCGGGTGAAGTCAAGACATCTCCGGGAAATTCTTTTGTCATTCAGAAGCATCGTGCGACAAGGCTGCACTACGATTTTCGCCTGGAAATGGAGGGAGTTCTGCGCTCCTGGGCCATCCCAAAGGGACCCTCATTCAATCCTGATGAAAAGCGTCTTGCTGTCCAAACTGAGGATCACCCTATTGATTACGGAAGCTTTGAAGGGATTATCCCGGCGGGAAACTATGGCGCGGGCAATGTGATCATTTGGGACGAGGGCGCCTATGAAATGGTCGATCCTGAGACTCCTGAGAAGGGTTGGAACAAAGGAAAGCTCCACTTCATTCTGAATGGGAAAAAGCTGAAAGGCGAATGGGTGTTGGTGCGCGGTAGCCGGGAGCCCAAACAGTGGATATTCTTCAAGGTTCGGGATCGGTATGCGTCATCACAGGGAGACATTACAAAGGAACGGCCGGAGTCCATCGTTTCCGGACAGCGTGTTGAACAGGTGGGAAAGGCGCATCGCGCGGCGCAGTGGGTGACTCCCATTGAGCGAGAGCTCGAGGCTCGAGGGATGAAGAAGGCGGGTCGTACTTCTCTTCCCTCGAACATTGAACCCATGCTCGCAACGCTTGTAGAAAAGCCGTTCAATGGCGAAGACTGGCTTTTCGAGCTGAAACTCGACGGAATTCGAGCTTTGGTTGTGAAGGATGCGGACAGCCTGGACATGAGGACGCGAAATGGAAAGAGTCTGAAGCATCGCTTTCCGAATCTGTCTGATGCGTTGACCGCCCTGCCGGCGGAAACTGCAGTACTGGACGGAGAGATCGTCGCCCTCGATGAAAAAGGCCACTCGCACTTCAGCCTCATCCAGCCAAGAATTCACCTATCGGGAGCAAAGGATATTGCCGCTGCCGACGAGCGCATACCGGTCTATTTCTATGCATTCGATCTGCTTTACCTAAATGGCTACAACATAATGAAATTTCCGTTGATTGATCGCAAAGCCGTGCTCCAACGTTTGATCGGAGGTAATGACGGTTGGATTCGTTTCGCTGACCACATCGAGAATAAGGGGATCGATTTCTTCGAAGCCGTATCGCAGAACAATCTCGAGGGAATCGTTGCCAAGCAAAAGCAGAGCGAATATGAACAATCGCGGTCGAGAAACTGGCTGAAAATCAAAACACAGCACACCGACCACTTTGTGATTGGAGGATTCACGCCGCCGGATGGATCCAGGAAATATTTCGGCGCTTTGCTCCTCGGCCTGTATGCCAGGGACGGAACCTTCGTGTATACGGGCAGAGCCGGCGGAGGGTTTGATGACCGAACACTGGCGGAGGTATACAAGGAACTCAAGCCTTTGGTCATCAAGAAGCCTCTCTTTGGAGAGATTCCATCTGAAATAAGAAGATCAACTTGGGTTCAACCAAAGCTCGTCTGTGAGGTGAGATTCAGTGAGTGGACGCCAGACAAAAAACTGCGGTCGCCCATTTTCATCGGATTCCGCGACGACATGGATCCACGCCAGTGCCAATTGGAAGAATCGATTCCTCAATCGAAACAGAATATTCCAATCGTCGGCCAGCGAAAAACCACTAAGCCCTCAAGCAATGTTCTCCGTTTAGAGAACGCCGGAGTTCGTGTGGACTTTACGAATCCCGACAAGATCTATTGGCCCGAGGACGGCTATACAAAAGGTGATCTGATCCGGTTCTACGATCGCATTTCAGCTTATTTGATTCCTCACCTGATGGATCGCCCTCTCGTTTTCGAACGCTTTCCTGACGGAATACACGGGGAATCGTTTTATCAAAAGGATGCGCCGGACTACACGCCTGACTGGATTCGAACCAAAAAACTTTGGTCGGCCGATGTCGAGCGCGATACCCGCTACTTTGTCGGGGCGGACCGGGAGCAGCTCTTGTACATTGCCAATTCCGGCGCCATCACACAAAACCCTTGGATGTCTCGCGTTCAGCATCTGGATCGTCCAGACTACATAGTTTTCGATTTGGATCCCGTTGAAGCGCCTTTTTCAACCGTACAGAAAGTGGCGATTGAGGTTAGGGAGGTGCTCAAAGAACTTGGTCTTCGAGGCTATCCCAAGACTTCAGGTGCTTCCGGTCTTCATGTCTTCTTGCCGCTTCTGGAAAAGCAATTCACTTACGAGCAAAGCCGTACGTTTGCTCAAGCCATTGCAACGATCATCGTTCAACGCCTCCCCGAAATTGCGACGATCGAGCGTGTGGTCCGTCGCCGTAAACCGGAGATGGTCTATGTGGATTTTCTGCAAAATATCGAAGGTAAGACCGTCGCTTCGGTGTATTCTCCACGCGCGAGGCCGGGGGCGCCTGTCTCCACTCCGTTGAAGTGGAAAGAAGTAGAAAAGCCAATTAATCCCTTGGCCTTCAATATTGAGACCGTGTTCAAGCGGCTGGATAAGATCGGTGATCTTTTTGAGCCCACATTGACGGATCGGCAGGACATCTCCGGGTTCTTGGAGATCCTCAAAAAGCAAAGAAGCGGCCGGTTAAAATAGCAATTCCATCAGCCAGTCGGCGCCAAACCAAAAGAGATAGACCAGGAAACCGGCGATGGCTGCGATTGCGATTGCTGCAGCGAGCGGTATGGCGGACCCAATCAAACCCTCAAGAAATGTCGGGTTCACTTTCGGTTTTTGTGGGTTATGCATCAGTCGAGTTTAGTCCTGAAAGCAGGGAATTCCGAAACACACGATGCGGCGTTTCGAACGTGTTTTGCTCATTTGGCGGCGCCTTTAAGGCAACGTTGCACGGAGTGAACAGCAATGCAAGACGGGGATCGATATAAGCCTGATTTCAGTCCGTCGGCATGGTCGACCCGCGATCGCCACTTTCTGGAGGCCTTTTGCAGCAATCCTGACGGAATCGTTTCCGTCCTGCGCAACCTGCCGCCCGAAATCACAGGGGCTTTGTGTTCGCGGGCAAGCCGCGCAACAGGATCTTTGTTCGAAGTCCTATTGAGGGAATACATCGATCCCATCGTAAATGGGGATGATCGAAGGTTGGCCTCCGAGCTCGAGGAAACAGTCCGGTTTCTGAAGGAGCACGGCTTCAAGAACATCCTCAACAATCAGCGAGCCCAGGCATTTTATTCCAAGTGGCTTTCGCAATACGGTGACGATTCCATCGCGCAGATAACCGGAACTCACGTCATTTTGTGGGGGATCTCGCAGGTTGCGATGAAGTTCGTTGAAGATCAACGGGTCGGCCTCGAGCCCATTGAGAAGTCCACTCGATACGTCAATTTCGGCGCGAAGGTCGGGGATCGGTATCTGTATTACATTCCAACCCCGGATCTTGAACAGCACCATCTTCTCGAGGAGTACAAGGCCACTCTCGATCATTTGTTCGACACGTATGTGGCCCTGCAGCCCCCGCTCCAGCGGTGGCTGAAAGAGAACTTTGATGACAAAGAATCTGTTCTGGAGAAGAAAGCGTTCGATACCCTGCGCGGACTTCTGCCGATGGCAACATTGGGTCAGGTTGCTTTTCGCGGCAACGCCCAAGCGTTCGAGTATCTGATCAACCGCACTACGGAACATCCGCTTGGAGAACTGCGTTGGTTGGCCGGCGAGCTCAAACACGAACTGGACAAGGAAATCCCATCACTGTTGCTCCGCGTGCACGATGAAAAATCCAGGGACTATCAAAAGTATCTCAATCAGAGGTATGCAAAAACTCGTGAGGCGCTTTCGGACCCCATGCTCGATGTGAGATCGCAAGCAGAGGTTCGTCTTGCTGAGTACGACGAGAAGTCAGAAACGAAGATCCTTGCGGACGTTATTTTTCAGCAGACGCATGGAAGCTGGGAACAGGCGATGGAGAAGGCCGAAAGCCTGAGTTCCTCCGAAAAACGGGAGCTGTTCGAGCGCTATCTTTTGAATCGTCCGGCCCGTTGGTACAAGGTGGGCCGCGCTCTTGAAAATGCTTACTTGCGATTTGAAATTATTATCGACATCGGGTCTTACCGCGATTTGCATCGGCATCGC
>CAZIPZ010000221.1:0-5036 GCA_964541075.1 uncultured Solibacteraceae bacterium
GAATGTCGATGCGGTCCATCAATGGGCCCGATATTTTCGACATGTAGCGTTGAATTTGTGGCGGCGTGCAGAAGCATTCCCGGCGGAAGTCGTTGGCGAATCCGCACTGGCACGGGTTCATCGCAGCGATAAGCACGAACGCAGCGGGAAACGTCAAGGTCATCTGTGCGCGCGCGATGGTGACAAGACGATCTTCCAGTGGCTGTCGCAGCACTTCGAGCACATTACGGGGAAACTCGGGAAGTTCATCGAGGAAGAGCACGCCATTGTGAGCCATGCTGACCTCACCGGGACGGGGAACTGATCCGCCGCCAACGAGACCGGCGTCCGAAATGGTGTGATGGGGCGATCGAAAGGGACGGTTGGCAATCAATCCCGCCTCGGACGGGAGAAGACCGGTCACAGAGTGAATTCGCGTCGTCTCGAGACTTTCCTCAAAAGTCATGGGTGGAAGAATTGTTGGGATTCGCTTCGCTAGCATGGTTTTTCCCGCACCTGGGGGTCCAACAAAAAGGATGTTGTGGACACTATCCGGGGAGATGAGAAAGGAATCTAAAAGGTCGACAGTTCAAGAAGACTAACTGACATCTACTGTGTCAAGGTTACTTTAGTAAAGCATCTTATTGATTCGCTTTGCGTGTTCCTGCCCAACCTAGGCTCTTGTTAGATGGTTTTCGGCGCTTAATGGACTCAAATTGGACTCAAGTTTGGTCGAAGACAATTATTGAACAGAACCGTGGATGCTGCGGCGGTATTCATTAATTGCTGCGTTCCATGCAGCCTTCTGCTCCTCTGATAGTCGGGCCTCGTTCTCTTCGCAGACGTAAACACCGGTTTTGTGAAAGGCGTAGATAACGGCCGGAGGGAATTCTGCTTCCGCCATTGATTGCACGATAGTGGAACGAACTTGCTCGTCGCTGATTTCATTTTCGTGATTCTTCTTCATCGTGGTTCTCAGGATGCCACAGGTCTTAGTGCACTGCGGAAACAAAGCGCATTTTTCGCGGTTTGGCAAGATTGCGAGTCTCGAACTTACTAAAATATGGCGCGACGAAGACGGGTGGGCAAAACACAAGGATGCACGGTCGTGCCTCGTTTTGCTCGGTTTTCGGGCCTTAATGTTCCCAACTCGGGAATAATTTGGGATTCACTGTGTGCGGCAAAGTCCCATCGAGGGGCTGCGGTCAAATGGCTATCGAGCGTGAAGAAGAGGTCTGCAATTCCTTTGTGTGAAGTTGTGCCGTGACGATAAGTTGTGAGGCAGAATTTACGGTTTCGAAGAAAGGCCCTCTCTTGCGACAACAAATAACGTTCGGTGTAGATCAGCCGGAATTCGAGTTGCTCATAGGTGACGGCAAGGATGATGTTGAAAAGCGTGATATCGCCAAAGTACTTTCTGGGAGCAGGATCTTGGTGCGCATTTCTAAAGATGCACTAAACGGAACGATCAACAAATGCGTTGAAAATATGCTTTCGACGCCCATCGGGCATCGTTGGTTCTATGACGACAATCTGACGCGCACCATTCTGTTGCGTGCCGCTGGGAGTGCTCTTTGGGAACTGAACAAGGTCTTCATGTGCGATGTGGAAATACACCCCGACTGGAAAGGCTCAACAATCGAGGCGCACAGTCCTCGTCTGTCCTGGTATAGGCTTCCCTCACCGTGGATTCCCGGCTACCGTCCAGGTGCACCAATCATAATGGGGCGTCTTAGAGACAGAATCGCCCGCTCGATTGGTGAACAACACGAGATTCCTTTTGACACTGCGAAGACCCATGTGAGTGGGAATCCCGCGCTGAAGGCATTCGGCTCGATACTAAGCCAAGCGATCTATCTCGGAGTTCTGGAAACTGGTTTCGAAGCTTTCCGATTAGACTTCCGCGATACTCCGCTTGATGCCTTCGCCCTTGTAACTGGTCTTGCGGACAGACGAACGACAAGCGCCTCGCGGGCAGAAGCTGCAAAGAAGGCGGTTTCTGTGCTCGCAAAGATCGGACTTCGGCGAGAGGATTTCGAAGTTGATCTCAGTGCGTTCATCCCGATTTCATGGCTGGAGTTCCTTGAGCTGACTAACACGGCCAAGCAGTAACGCAACCTTGTGCAATTGACTGAATTCAATGCCCCGTTTTAATCACCACGCTCTCCGTCGAACTGCCATACTCAAACCTATCCCGCTCCAGCTTTCCGGCATCCAACAGAGTGATTTCATCCCCGCCGTTGTTTAAGGTCATCGACATTCCGTTGCGACGGAAAGTCTTTGACTGGCCGGCCGCGATGGTGCCGTTCAATTGCCAAGCGAGGTCGCTGCGATCTTTCAGCGTCCAGCCCGTCAGTGAAAGAGAAGTGGTTCCCTTATTCTTCAGCGTGAATAAGCATTATGGCTGGAGTTGCTCTCCAGGGGCTGCGCCGTAATCCTCGCGGAGCCATTTAACGTGACTGCAAAGACCGTCCAGGTCGGGAAAGAGAGCGGCGCGATGGATGCCGTACCAATAAAGCGTTTTGCGCAGTGTCCGCCGCGCATCTTGCTTGATGATGATGCGATGCACACTGGAATCTTGGTGTGGTTCTGTCGGGTCCGCATGGATCGTGAACAGGCCGGCCTGTGCGATGAGTCGCCGGGTGATGTGTCTGGGGGTGTATTTGACAAGGTCCATTACAGAAAACGGATCGGCGCAGACATTTCGATCCACCTCAGGGATACTCCGGATTGCATAGACCGCGCTATCGGTTTTCGCGTCCTCGTCTTCCACTGCGAAATAAGTGGCGACGAGCGGGTTTAGGCTCCAGTCGAGGAGTCGTGTAGGAAGGCCGTGGTGCTGTGCAAGCGTCAACCAATCCCATACATCTTGTGGAGTGAACTCAAGGTACGGAATGGCGCGTTGTTGGAACTTGCGAAACATTAGCTGCTCTTCATTATTGACTGGTTTGCCGGTGATGAACTGCATTCGGCCGACGGAGGGAATGAGTTTGTAATCGGCGCTCAGGACCCCGCGGAAGATTGTGCTAGTAGTGAAGTTTTGCAAGACCTGGTGCAGTTCTTCGAAGGATTGAACGATACTCTCCATACTAACGGGCTATCGTAGGAGCAATGTGCAGTCGGTGTCATGAGAAATGTTAGGCTTTGAGGCGTTCGGGATTTCGGACCATTCCTGGGCTTAGAAAAACTGCGCGGGCTGTTTCACCGTTTCAAAGAACATCGTTTTGAGTTCTGGGAAATGTTCTACGGCCTTTTCATCACCGTTGTGCAGAAGCTCAGGTATCTTATCGACGGCGTCCAGTGGCCAAGGGCTGTGCGTCATTTCAAAGTCAATGCGTCTATAGCGCTCGTTGCCCACAAAATATTGAGCCTTGAAATGTGCTCCCTGTGACTGCGCTCCGCTAGCCACATCAAACAGTTGCGGTCCCCACTGCAGAACGCCATCTTCTTCTTTCGCTGGTTTGAAAAAATAGCGTGGTATGCCTGTGCCAATGGATAGCAATCGTATATCCGACTGATCAAATGCGGGTTTTTCTGGTGCGCTGAGAATTTGATGAATCTTCACGGCTTCAGCGTAGCCCACAACGCTAGGATTGTTTGCCCACAGGCCTCCGTCGCAGTACAGCGTGTTATTAAACGCCGCCGCTGGAAAATACGTCGGCGCGGCAGCGGTAGCGAGGGCAACATCGACAGCTTTGAAATGACGATCACGGACAAAATTAGGCTGGTGTGGCGTCTTAAAGGTGACCGTGGAGCCCTTGATCAAATCGATTGCGGGAATTACGAGACGGGTTGACTTCACTTCCTCAAGCGTTTTGTCCGTGAAAATGTCCGTCAGCACACGTCGTAATTGCTCATCGGTATATCGAGCCTGCAGGAACGAATCGATATCAAGGTCTTGAGGCAGTGCTCTTTTTTTCTCAGCGATCCATAAACAAGCCTTGGCCTGGAGGGGCAGCGACTTTGGTGCCCGTCTCTCAAAGATTCGAGGACCGTTCTGCTCGTACATTTCCCGGATGACCTTGGCGGGAATCCCAAGCCCAAGTCCGAGTGCGATGATGCCGCCCGTTGAGGTGCCAGTGACTAGATCGAAGAAATCAGTGATCGGTCGGTCCAAGGCCGCTTCGAGTCTTGCAAGGCAGGCAGCGCTGAATGCGCCCCGGATGCCGCCGCCATCCAAGCTGAGAATTCGAAAGGTGCCCGCCGTGGATGATCCTAAAGGCATGGCTTAGGAGCGCTTCGTCGGGGAGAACACTCGTCCGGGTCGGCTGGCACTACCCAAGAACGTGAGTTGACGGGAGATGCCGGTTTGGTTCACGCGCCATGTGAATAGCTGTTGGCTCACGCCAAAGTGTGTTGCGCCTGCGGCAACCGATCCGCTCCTCTTCATCCACAAGAGCGCACCGTCGCGAGGCACAAGCAATGCGCCGGCCAGCCAATCGGCTTCGGCCTCAAGAGTCCCATCCCATCGGCGGCAACCACCATCATCGAGCGCCGGCGCTGCTGGATGCTCAAGCAATATATGCGCCAGCTCATGGGCCAAGGAATTCGCCCGTCGACCCCGCGGGTGGCTGGAGTTGTAGACGATGAGTTTCCGGGTACCGGCACAGACCGTCAAGGCAGAGAACTCGGCACCGGCCGCCAATAGCCGGTCCACACTTGTCCTGGGCGCGCCGTACCCTAAAAGATCCCGCACAGAGAGGACCGGGACTTCGAGATGCTTGGCAAGCGCAAGACAATCCAGCCTATCAGCGACACTCAGGCCAAGTTCTGTACGAACCGCCGTGGCGATTCGTTCAGCTTCTGCCTTGAACCCGTGCCTGAGCTTATCGTTCATACCCGTTGCTTGATTAGCGCACCGTACGCTGTACGAATAATGTCCTCCAAAGCCTGCGCATCTTCGGGACGAATATGACGCGAGGAACGAAGGTACGACGAGATCATCACCAATGGCTCCGGTTCCTGCATCCCGGTGTCGGGACCACGAAGGAAGGCGTTTACCGGCATTCCCAACCACGCCAGCAATACCGCGAACGTGTCAGAATCGGGACGTCGTC
>CAZIPZ010000221.1:5046-5950 GCA_964541075.1 uncultured Solibacteraceae bacterium
GTCCCTGGGCGATACGCGTGAACGTCGATGGCGTGATGTTCAGCTTCGTTGCCAGGCCACGCCACGTCAGCTTTTCGGTTTGGCGCTTCTGATCCAAGGCTGCGTAGAACGAGGCCACATCAATGCTCGTCTCCGTCATCGCTCTCCTCCTTGCCCCTATCATAGCAAACAGTGTTTGAGATTTGCAATGGTCGTGCTATAATTCAGAATGATGTTTGAGATTTGCAATTTTCGAGTTACCGGCGTGAAAATAGGAGCAATACCATGAATAGTCTGGTCACAGCGTCTGCCAATATTCAACTTGACGATCTGCTCGAAGACGTCTGCATCTTAATTCAGCTGACACAAATTCAATACGATCAATCGGTTACACACTACGGAGCCGTCGGCAGTGTGCTCTCCGAAGACATCACTCTGCGGGACTTGTCACCTTTGATTTATCCCCAAGGGTCGATGCGGCTGCAGACGACTGTGCGGCCCTGGCGCTACCTGGAATTTGATCTCGACCTCGTACTCCGGCTTGCACTGTCTCGCAATGCCAGCCCAAGTCAGGTCTATGACCTCGTCGCCCAGTGCCTGAACCGGAACAAGCTCTATCGTGATCGGCTCGAACTATTGCCCAGGTGCTTGCGAATAAACTACGCCGGCGACTTTCATCTCGACATAATCCCGGCAATTCCCGATTACGAGAAGGGCGGGACGTTCCTCTTCATTCCCGACCGCGAAAGAAAGGAATGGAAGGGCAGCAACCCCGAAGGTTTCGCCATCATGTTCGATCAGGTCTGCGCGAAACAAACTTTCATCAAAGCCGAACGGCAGCTCAAGCCGGTGCCGCCACATTTACCCTCGAACGAACGGCCAACCCTCAAGCGCGACGTGCAGCTCTGGAAGCGACATCGCGATG
>CAZIPZ010000222.1:0-5924 GCA_964541075.1 uncultured Solibacteraceae bacterium
GTGCATCTTCAAGCCATCCTTGGCAACGCTTCTCTATATGCACGGCGTGTGCCAATCAAAAGAAGCTGATTCTATTGAGTTGTTAAAGGACGACACGGAGACGGCGTCAAGACGCCGACGGGATTGCATAAGTTCGCGTCACGAACGCGACAGGCGGACAGTTGGGAGCAAGTTCAAATCGCGTCCATCATCCGGGCAGCGCTTTATCGGTTGCTGGATGATGACGCAAAATCTACCTGTTATTGAATGCGGCCCACTGCTGATATGTATCGACACGGTGTCGAAAACGGGCGACCTGGCCGCGTGAATCAAACTGCCAGATATGAACCTCATCCTCTTCAACGATCTTCCGGCCGGAGGAACGCACCCTAGCCTCAAGATCTATTAGTGCGACGACGATGTTCCCCGACTCGAAGAATTGTTTGGGTTCGAACTTCTGGATCTCAAGGCCGGCCAGCGCCTGAAAGAATTCAGCCACCTGGCTTCGACCACGGCGAGGTTGCAACCAAGGAACGTTTGTGGAATGAACACCGTATTCCCACTCAATTTCATCAGCCAGTTGCTCCAGTATTGTCGAAATGTCTCCCCGCCCGAATGCCTGATAAATCTGTTGCACCGTATCGACGTGTCCCATGTATCACCTCTTATCCTGATAGTGTTTCGCGGCCTTCAGCGGCCTTCCATGGATGTCCTAGCGTCCTGAGTCGCTTTTCGGTCCAGCGTTTCATGCGCTCGTTCACATCTATGACGAACCACAGCCATCTAGCGAGTTTGCCCTGACATCTGCTACGAACCGTATCGCCTGGATACGGTGTTTGTGCGCTACATGCGCCGAGGCACCTGCATACCCATCATGTCCAGGGCTCGCGTGAGAGACTCGCGAACGAGATCCAAGACCAGGAGGTAAAACAAGCGCTTTGCGGGATCTTCCTCACCCAATATTCGGTGTCGGTGATAAAACAGACTGAAGCGTTGGGCAAGGCTGAATGTGTACTTTGCAAGCGTGGCAGGTTCGAGTGTGATGATCACCTGGGCCGCTATCTCATCCAGACGCAGCGAAAGATACAGCAGGTCCCAAATGTCGTTGGCTTCGCGAAGCAATTCCGGCAGCTTTGAATCGTTTAGGAATTGCTGAATTCGATCAAACTGAAAATCGGGATCCATTTCGCGAAGCTTATTCAGGATATTATTGCCGCGCACGGTGGCGTACTGCAGATATGGTCCAGTCTCGCCATCAAAGTTAAGAGCTTCTTTGAAGTCGAACGCAATGATGGCGTTTCTCGTAAACTTCAGAAGAAAATATCGGACCGCCCCGGCCGCTATTTGATGGGAGATTTCATTGGCCTCACCTGGAGAAAGTTCCGGGTTGCGTTTCCTTACTTCCTTTCGAGCTTCATTTTCGAGCGTGTCCAGCAGATCGTCCGCCTTTACGCCTTGCCCTTTGCGACCTGAAACCTCAACATGCGCCTTCTTTTGATCTTCTGGCGAAAGTTCGATTCCGAGTTGGGCAGCGCAGGCGGGACTGAGTGCGACCATTTCGTAGGAAAAATGAATCGAATTCCGGGCTTCCTTTTCGTATCCGAGCGAGAGCACGCCCTGGCGAACGACGTTCTGTAGATACGACTGGCGCACATCAATGACGTTGTAGACCACGTCCGCGTGGCCAAAGCGGATAGAAGCATCGGTCGGTTGCGAAGTTGTAACCCAAAGGTCGGACCCGTTCGGATACTTCAAGAAAGGAAGGTAGTAAAAGTCCTGTTTCAGAAGGCCAAGCTTCCAAAGCTGGTACGCGATATCCTTTCCCACATACGTGACGGTTCCGTTCGAACGAACGATGATTTTGTCTTCATCGTACCCCTCTGAGTCCATTCGGAGCACCCAGCACCCGGCATTCTTGCCATCGGTTTCAAGAAAGATCGCCTGCCGGGCCTTAAGCTGCTCGAATGCGGTCTTCCAGAATTCGAGATGAAGGATATCGCTTTCACGGGGCAATAGATGGTAACGAACGTTGATTCGCTCCATCGTCGCAATGTGAGTGCGAACGATCGCCATCGCGACGGCTTCGGCCATATCGGCGGTGTCGTTGTTTCCTTCCTCGATTTCTTTAAGCGTTTGTCCCCTCAGGGTGTGTTTCGGATCCTCCGTTTCGTAAAAGGCGCCGACCTTCGCATAGAGGTCCCAACAGTAGTAGTCAAATTTGGGTTGGGAAATCAGATCCTTAACCTGAGACAGGTTTTTTCGCTCCAGGTGTTTGAATCCAACAATAACGTCTGCAACTTGCACGCCGGTGTTGTCGATGTAGTTCTGAACCTCGACTCGCCGTCCTGCACATTCAAGAATCCGCACAAATGTATCGCCGATTGCGGAATTCCTTAAGTGTCCGATGTGGGCGGCTTTGTTCGGATTGATGTTCGTGTGTTCAACAATGATCTTTTCGCGATTGCCGTCAAATCCTTTGACTCGGCTTGCCCGCAAAGCTGCGGCGCGATCGATGAAAAAATTGATATAACCGGCGCCAGCGATTTCGATCTTTTCAATGCCAGGGATTTTGCCTGTTTTTCCAATGAGCTCTTCGGCGATTGTTCGCGGGGCTCGCTTCAGTATTCGGGAAAGCTCGAAGCAAATCGGCGTTGCGAGCTCTCCCAGTTCGATCTTAGGCGTTTGATTCAGAACGATCTCGGGAATGGCATCCATCTGCCATTGCGTCTGGATTGTGGAGCGGATCGCGTGCTTAATGCGCGATTGAAGTTCAAGCAGCATAAAGGGCAATCTTAGCACGGAGAAATGCTAAGATTTTCATCGCTATGCGCACTTTGTATTTCGACTGCTTTTCAGGAATCAGCGGTGATATGACCGTCGGAGGCTTGCTGGACCTGGGTTTGGATCTGGATTATCTGAGAACGGAACTTCGGAAGCTGCCCGTCGAAGGCTACGAACTCAAATCATCGAGAGCCGTGCGATCAAACATCAGTGCAACAAAGTTCGACGTGCTGATACACCACCGGGAGCTCGACCATTCTCATGATCACGACCATGCGGGACATGGACGCGGGCACTTTCATCGAAAGGCGGCCGAAATTCTAGGGATGATCGCTGGAAGCGCCCTGAACAGCAATGTGAAGCGTCTCGCCGCAGAAATTTTTATGAAGCTAGCGATTTCGGAAGGCAAGGTTCACAACATTCCCCCCGAGCACGTTGAATTTCATGAGGTGGGAGCGATTGATTCGATTGTCGACACGGTAGGAGCGGCAATTGGCTTCGATGCTTTAGGTATTGAACACTTTTTGTGCTCCGCCATAAACGTGGGAGGCGGTTTCATCCAGTGTCAGCACGGCGTTCTTCCCGTTCCTTCGCCTGCAACGGCCGATCTGCTGCGTTCAGCCACGATTTATTCCAAGCATGTGGAAACAGAACTCGTTACTCCTACGGGTGCTGCGATTCTGGCTGCTGTTGTGAATCGCTTTCAACCGCTTTCTGGATTGGTTTTGGATCGCATCGGCTACGGCGCCGGAACCAAGCAATTTCAGGATTTTCCGAACTGTCTCCGTTTGATGATCGGAGAGGAACGAGAGTCGGTGGCCGCCATCCCGTCCCCCGGGGGAACGATTGTGGTTATTGAGGCGGACATTGACGATATGGTTCCCCAAAATTTCGGATACGTGACCGAAAAGCTCCTGGCGAATGGAGCGCTCGATGTCTTCACGGTTCCCATTCAGATGAAGAAAGGCAGGCCGGGACATTTGCTGCAGGTCTTAGCCCCTGCTGAACTCGCCGATGCGCTCCGAAGAATCGTCTTCCGGGAGACGACTACGATCGGAGTCCGCTGGCACTCCGCAAATCGATCCACACTGGAGCGCGAGTCTATCGAAATCCTGACAGAGCATGGTTCGGTTCGAATCAAAGTCTCCAAACTGGACGGCGAGGTTGTTAATGCCGCGCCGGAGTTCGAGGATTGTGCGCGCATAGCTCGGGCCACAGATATTCCGCTCAAAGAGATTCGAGCGCTCGCGATGTCGAAGTATATGCAGCGGTGCTCATAGCTGCCCAAAAACTTTCTCAGGTCCCGTCGTAAAGGGTCAATTCCGGGCTTCTTGTTATACTTAAAATCTATGCCGAAGAGCTTTTACATCACCACGCCGCTGTATTACGTAAATGCGCCGCCTCATCTGGGCGGCACGTACACTACGATCGTCGCCGACACCATCGCGCGCTATAAGCGCATGATGGGTTTCGATGTAAAACTTCTTTCTGGGACGGACGAACACGGGCAGAAAATCGAGCGTTCTGCGAAAGCACAGGGAATTTCACCTAAAGCGCTGGCGGATCGCGTTTATACGCAATACATCGATCTCTGGAGGGCTATCGGCATCGAGTTCGACGAATTCGTGCGAACTACGGAACCCCGCCATCACGCTGGCGTCGCCGAGTTGTATTCGCGCGCAAAAGCCAACGGTTTTGTTTACAAGGGCGCCTACTCCGGCTGGTACTGCGTTTCATGTGAAGCGTACGCGCCAGAAAGCGATCCAGAGAAGCCGGCGGATTGCCCCGATTGCGGCCGCAAGACCGAATGGTTTTCTGAAGAGAGCTATTTCTTCAAGCTGTCGGCCTTTCAGGACCGGTTGTTGGACTTCTACGAGAAAAATCCCAAGTTCATTCTGCCCGAAACGAGGCGCAACGAAATTGTGTCGTTCGTCAAAGGCGGTCTCAAGGACCTGTCAATCAGCCGCCGCACTCTGAAGTGGGGCATTCCATTACCTGACGATCCCGCTCATGTGTTTTACGTATGGTTTGATGCATTGACCGCGTACCTGACCGGCAAGCGCGACAAGGCCGACGAAACCCGGTATTCGCGAAACTGGCCCGCCGACAAACAACTCGTCGGGAAAGACATTCTTCGGTTTCACGCTGTTTATTGGCCGTCCTTTCTGATGGCCGCCGGTATGGAGCCTCCGAAGATCGTGTTTGGTCATGGCTGGTGGATGTTCAAGGAAGAGAAGATGTCAAAGTCCCGCGGCAACGTTCTCGATCCGAATATCTTGAATGAAGTATTTGGGTCGGAATTGTTGCGCTATTACCTGCTTCGGGAAATGGTTTTCGGTCAGGACTGCAACTTCAGTTTTGACGCGGTCATTCAGCGCGCAAACAGTGACTTGGCCAACGATCTGGGAAACCTGCTGAGCCGGACCATGGCGATGATCGCGAAATACAAAGATGGCGTTGTCCCATCGGCTGGGGCCGCCATTGGTGATGCAGAGGTTCGTGAACTCGCCGGCCGAGTCATAGCGAACTACAGGGTCAATTTTGATGAAAACAGCTTTTCACGGGCTCTGGAGAATGTGTGGGAGCTTATTTCACGCGTGAATAAATACATCGTCGAAAATGAACCATGGGCGCTAGCTGATAAGGGATCCGAGCCGAAGAAACTGGATAGCGTTCTTTTCCACGCTGCTGAGGCGCTTCGATTAATAGCGGCGATGATTGCACCGGTTGTCCCCAAGACTGCACAAACGATCTGGCAGCAGCTTGGACTGGATGGCAGGGTCGCCGACGTTCGATTGAACGAATTGGGTTGGAGCGAAACGTTGACCGGAAGAAAGATCCAGGCAGGTTCCTCGCTCTTTCCGCGGTTGGATGCGAAGGAGGTCTACAAGAACATGGAAGCGGCGAGCGACCGAAGGGCAGGTGATGCTCCGGCGCCATCCACGTCTACGCCGGCAGCGCCTTCGAGCGCCGCGGCGACCACGACAATCACGATTGACGATTTCACTAAGGTCGATATTCGTGTCGCGACAATTGTTGAAGCCGAACGGGTCAGCGGGGCAGACAAGCTTTTGCGTCTGATTGTGGATTTAGGCTTCGAAAAACGTCAGATTCTCGCGGGTATTGCGAAAGCGTATTCGCCGGAATCTCTGATCGGGCGAAAA
>CAZIPZ010000223.1:0-5852 GCA_964541075.1 uncultured Solibacteraceae bacterium
TAAACATTCCCGCGAATCCCCACGGAGCGATCAGACGCCCTAATTTGTGGGACACGAACTGAATGAACACAGGATTCCGCCACGGAGCAAGCAGCATGGGCGTTCGCACGACGACCTGATAGTTTCCGGCGAGCGTTCTGACTTTTCGCCCATATTCCGCCATTGGACAACAAGCCACAGTGTCGAAGGCTTTAGCGTGCGGCTCAAAGATGCACCTGCGTCCCCCCATTACGATGCGCATGGGAATAAGAACGTCGTCAAGGAGCGTGTCCTCCGGTATTTCTTCATACAGTTCGCGGCGAATCGCATAAATAGCGCCGGTGGCGCCCAGTACCGAGTGAATATCGCTCTCCAACGAGCGCAGCGTCTTTTCGTAGCGCCAATAAATACCGACGTCGGTTTTTGCCTCCTCCTCCGCACCGTCGGTCAGCAAGAGCTCACCTGTAACCGCGCCGATGCGATCATCGGCGAAGTTTGCCACAAGCTCTCGTATGGCTGATCTGTCGAAAACCTGGCGAACATCTGCAAAGACGACGATCTCACCCTTTGCTTGCCGCATCGCTCGATTGAGCGCGGCGCCTTTGCCTCGATGTTCGGGCGAATGAACCATCTCCACGCCGCGTGCGGCGTATTTCCAGACTATGAACTCCGCTCCATCGGTCGGGCCGTCCAGAGACACAATGATTTGCAGCTTTTTCTTTGGGTAGTCGAGGTCGAGGCAGTTTCTTAACTTTCTTTCGATTCCATCTCGCTCGTTGTGCGCTGCGATGATCATTGTCACCGGAGGCTCACAATGCGCTTTCTTTACCGGACGGGACAGAAGTGTGCGCATGATCGCCAGCATGACGGGATACCCGAAGTACACATAAACAGTGACACTGAAGCAGAGCCAAAAAATCAGTTCCATTTGCTCCTACGAAGCCGAAGCCCTCAATACCGGTTAATAAGGATCGCCCTAAAGGCGGACGACGTTATTCGCCATAAATCCGTTTGTGGCGTTCCTTGTGTCGAACACCAATCTGGCGTTTCTAATGATTTCGGGATAATCAAATGCGCTGTGATCAGTGATGATGATCGCTAGATCGCAGGCTCCCAACGTATTTGTTGTTGGCGGAGTCGATTCGAATTTCTTTCCTAAGACGTTCAGCGTGGGCACAAAGGGATCGCTATAGGAAAGCCTCGCACCAAGCGCCATCAACAGCTTAATCACTTCTATTGCGGGAGACTCCCTGCTGTCACTGATGTCTTTCTTGTAAGTGACCCCTAGAATATGAATGCGCGAATTTCGCATTCTCACTCCGCAGCCGTCGAGCAGATCTTGCGCGCGAGCAACAACGAATCGAGGCATGCCGCTGTTGATTTTGTCCGCCAAACTGATGAAGGGAGAATCAAGATATCCTGTCTTCGCTTTCCAGCCCAAATACACAGGATCCACTGGAATACTTCGTCCTCCGAAACCGGGACCCGGGTAAAACGGCATGAAGCCAAAGGGCTTCGAGGAAGCCGCATGGATGACTTCCCAAATATCAAGCTTCATCTGCGAGCAGACGAGCGCCATTTCATTGACCAAGGCCATGTTTACGCTTCGGAAGGTGTTTTCGAGCAGTTTCACCATCTCAGCGGATCGGGCGGATGACACCTTTACGACGTCCTTCACCGCCGTCCCGTACAGCATGGCGGCCACTTCAACGCAGCGTGGAGTGATTCCGCCGATCACTTTGGGAGTATTGGCGATGTTGAAGCTGATGTTACCCGGATCGAGCCGTTCAGGGGAGCACGCAAGAAAGAAGTCCTCTCCGACTCTCAGGCCGCTTGCACTGAGCACAGGCAGTACGATCTCCTCAGTGGCGCCCGGATAGCTCGCGCTCTCCACAATGATGAGTTGCCCGGGCCGCAACTGCCGGGCGACGGCGTCTGCAGCGGAAATGATGTACGACATGTCGGGATCTTTGGTTTTTCGCTGAGGTGTCGGCACGCAAATGCTGATCGCATCGAGGAGGCCGATCTCCAACAAATTCGAGGTTGGCTTGAAGCGTTTGTCACGAAGAGCATCCTGAAGGCGCCGCGTCGCCACATCGGCATGCGGACGAGCATCGCATATTGACGCCACTCGGTTCGTGTCTATATCTAGGCCAGTGACATCGAAGCCCGCATCACAAAAAGCTAATCCGAGCGGGAGGCCTACGTGACCGAGCCCCATTACACCGACCTTTGCCTGTTTGGTTCTGATCTTATTTTCAAGTCCCAGGTAAGTTGCGGGTCCCGTTGCTCTATCGTTGATGATAACGATCGCATTCACTTGAGATCTCCTATTCCACCGTGACGCTCTTAGCCAAATTCCGCGGTTTGTCTACGTCACATCCTCGCTGGACAGCCACGTTATATGAAAACAGCTGAAGAGGAATCGTGGTCAGAATGGGACAAATGAATGGATCAGCTTCCGGAACATAGATCACATGATCGGCTTTTCCACCGATCTCTTTGTCACCTTCCGTTCCTATAGCGATAACAACACCGTCCCGAACTTTCACTTCTTCGATGTTTCCCATCGTTTTTCGATAAACGTGGTCCTGCGGCGCTAAAACGATAATCGGCATTTGACTGTCGATAAGGGCGATCGGGCCATGCTTCATTTCACCGGCGGTGTAACCCTCAGCATGTATGTAAGAAATTTCCTTGAGCTTGAGTGCGCCTTCCATCGCGATGGGATATTGAATTCCCCGGCCGAGATACAGGAAGTTTCGATACCTTTGGAATTGTTCCGCAAGAGTCGCGATGGACTGTGACTGTTCCAGAAGCTTTTCAATTTGCTTAGGCAATGCTTTCAACAGCCTGCCATGGCGCGCCAGTTCCGAAGTCGTCATGGTCTTGCGAACCTTCGCCAGTTGAAGGGCGACAAGATGCAGAGCCGTAAGCTGTGTCGTAAAAGCCTTAGTTGATGCGACTCCTATTTCCGGTCCGGCATGGGTGTACAACACCGCATCCGATTGCCGTGCAGCCTGACTTCCGACCACATTGCAGACGGAGAGTAGAAATGCGCCCTTATCCTTCGCTTCCTTCATTGCGGCGAGCGTATCGGCGGTCTCGCCGGACTGACTTATTCCGATAACCGCACTCTTGGAATTGATGAGCGGATCGCGGTATCGAAACTCCGAGGCGTTATCCACCTCAACTGGAATGCGTGCGAAGGATTCAATGAGGAACTTCCCAACCAGCGCGGCGTGCAGCGAGGTTCCCATCGCAACGATATGTATGCGCTCCGCATTCATCAACTCCAAACAAGAACCAAGTTCGCTTTCGAGGCTTACAACGTTTTCACTGTCCAGACGACCGCAGAGCGTGTCGGATATCGCACGGGGTTGTTCATGAATCTCTTTCAGCATGAAATGCGCATAGCCTTCCTTCTCGGCCATCGCTGCTGTCCAATTGATCGTTTCGGCGGGTCGGTGTTTCTTCTCGCCATAGGAATCTTTCAGGACTACGCCGTTGGTATCGATCACTGCAATCTCACCGTCTTTGAGAAACAACACTTCGCGCGTATACGGAAGCAGCGCAGGCACATCCGAAGCGATGAAGTTCTCACCGGAGCCCATGCCGACCACGAGTGGGGGCCCGTTTCGCGCGGCGACGATCTTGCCGCCGTCGACTGTCGAAACTACGACGATGCCGTAGACTCCTTGAATATCTCTGAGGGCCCGGCGAACAGATCTTTCAAGATCGCCATCGAAATAGGCTTCAATCAAATGAGGGAGCACCTCGGTATCGGTGGCGCTTGAGAAACGATGGCCGTCTGCGATCAGACGATGTTTCAGTTCGAGGTAGTTTTCGATAATTCCGTTGTGAGCAACAAAGAATCGACCGGTGCAGTCACGATGAGGGTGGGAATTGTCTTCACTGGGTCTGCCATGGGTGGCCCATCGAGTATGACCGATACCGCATTTGACAGATCCATTCTTAATCTTGCTGCGTTCCTTCGCGTTTTCCCCTATCTTCTCCTGAAGCCCGCCAATCCGTCCTACGGACCGAATAACTTGAGAAGAGCCTTCTTCCATTATGGCCACTCCACAGGAATCGTAGCCCCGGTACTCCAGCCGTTTGAGACCATCAACGAGGATGCTTGACACCTCACGGGACCCAATGTATCCAACGATTCCGCACATATTACCTCCCGTTCCATTGACTGCAGATCATCTCCTCGCCACCCACAAGGTCTTGAACCGTGGAGACAACGAACCGGGCAAGGATCAACGGGTCGTGTCTGACCTTAAGCGTTCCTTTGTCGAGGAGCGACAAGCCTGCCGGGACAACCCCAATTTCTCGGAGTTCGTCTTCGCAGCCGATGACTAATCCAGCTCCCGATCGCGAATAGAGGTCTGCAACTTCCGTACCGATAACGCGTCGAGTGTTGTAAACGCAAACATCAATGGTGCGGGGTGGAAGGTATGACTGCAGGGTTTGGAGATGTTCAGCGGCGGTGTAGCCGCATGTCTCACCAGGTTGAGTCATCAGATTACAGACATAAACCTTGACGGCTCGCGAAGCCTTAATGGCGCAAGCGACGCTTGGGACTAGCACGTTCGGAATAATGCTCGTGTACAGGCTTCCCGGCCCGAACACAATGACGTTGGCATCATCGATCGCTTCGAGAACGCCGGGAAATGGCTGGGCGTCTGAGGGTTCAAGCCAGACTTGAGTTAGGCGAGAGTCGGTGTTCGGAAGATTGGCTTCTCCGCGCATACGGCAGCCGTTGGAATACTGGCCGCAGAGCGTCACCGGCTTATCCGTGACGGGCAGAACCCGTCCGCGTGGGCGAAGCATCATCGATGCCTGCCTTACAACCTCCCCGAAATCGCCATGAATCTGGTAGAGAGCGGCCAGAATAAGGTTGCCTGCCGAGTGACCGGAAAGCTCCCTGGCATTTTGGAAGCGATGGCGGTAGACGGACACCAGCGGCGATTGATCGTCAGACAGGGCCACCAGGCAATTCCGGATATCTCCCATTGCCGGGCAGCCAAGTATCTCGCGAAGCCGGCCCGTTGAACCGCCGCTGTCTGAAACCGCTACGATAGCGGTGATATCAATGTCCTGTTCACCGCGGTCGTTTAATTTCTTTAGTCCGCTCAATAAAACCGGAAGTCCCGTTCCGCCGCCAACGCCAACAATCTTCATCGTCCTTCACCGGCGATGACAACCCTTATGGTCTTGAGAAGGACCAGAAGATCGAGGCTCAACGAAATGTTCTTGGTGTAATACAGATCGTACTGAAGCTTGTTGTGAGCGTCCTCGACCGAGGCGCCATAGGGATACATCACCTGGGCCCAGCCGGTAATACCCGGCTTCACATAGTGCCTCAAATCGTAATAGCGAATTTTTCCTTTCAACATATCCACGAAGTACGGCCGTTCCGGTCTTGGCCCTACAAAGCTCATCTGCCCCATCAGAACGTTGAACACTTGGGGTACTTCGTCGATACGTGTCTTTCGCAACAAGCGACCGACACGAGTGATCCGATCATCATTGCTTTGCGCCCAAGTTGGACCGCTCTGCCTTTCTGCGTCCTGACGCATAGAGCGAAACTTGTAGACCATGAATCTGCGGCCAAGGAGTCCTACTCGCTCCTGGCTGAAGATGATCGGCCCCGGGGAATCCAATCGGATCGCGACCGCCGCCAAGAGCATCAAAGGGCCCGCGAGTATGAGAAGCACGATTGAAAGGCAGAGGTCCAAAGCTCTCTTGATGCCTTGGTACGCCCTGGAAGATCTAAAACCATTCGCGAAAATCAGCCATTCTGGAGAGACACCCTCAATCCAGATACTGCGATTGTGTCTCTCCAGGCAGTCGGCGGCGTTTTC
>CAZIPZ010000224.1:0-5843 GCA_964541075.1 uncultured Solibacteraceae bacterium
CGTTGACCGGACTCGCGGACGTCACCGATATGTATCAGCGATCGATGTCGGCCATCGATCGGGCCATGAAACTTCTGGGGACGGAGATCAAGATTCCTTACGAAGGCCGTCACCTTCCTCAAAGTGGCGTTCGCGGGGAATTGCGATTCGAGCATGTCAGTTTCGCTTATGGCGATACGCCAACGCTTACCGATATTGATCTCGTGATTCCCGCGGGACAGACCGTTGCGTTCGTCGGGCCGACCGGTTCAGGGAAGAGTACGCTCGTCAAGCTGCTGCTTCGATTTTATACAGCTCAGTCCGGCCGCATCTTGTTGGACGACGAACCCATCGATCAAACGAATCTTCAGGACCTCCGCCGTGCGTTCTCATATGTGGCGCAGGATACATTTATCACCGATGGTACGGTAGCGGAGAACATCGCCTACGGGGCGCCGTCGGCCAGCGAGGACGCAATCCTTTCTGCGGCCCGTTTGTCCGAATCGCTCGAATTCATCGAAAAGCTGCTGTTGGGTTTCGCGACGCGAGTAGGCGAGCGCGGCCAGAAGCTGTCCGGCGGGCAGCGTCAGCGGCTGGCGCTTGCACGCGCAATCCTCAAAAATCCGCCGATCTTGATTCTGGATGAGGCGACGAGCGCCGTCGATAACGAAACTGAAGCGGCCATCCAGCGGAGCCTCGACGTGGTCAGCCGCGGACGCACCACGATCATCATCGCCCATCGCCTTTCCACGATACGGCATGCAGACCGAATCTACGTGCTCGAAAACGGCCGAATCGTAGAGGCCGGCTCGCATGAAGAATTGACGGCTGTCGATGGTGTGTACGCATCGCTGTGGCGTCTGCAGACCGGCGAACGCACCCCGGACTACTCCGGAACCTTCGAACTGAAAACAGCTAAGCAAGACGCATCGGCGTCTCATATTTGATTTCAACCTAGATTCTGTAAACAATTCCTACGGCGCTAGCCGCATTGAGAGGACTGGAATAGAGAGGAGTCAACGATGAAGAATCGGTTGCTTGTCGCGGTTTCAAGCCTCTTTCTGACCGTCACCGCTGCGCAGGCGGACACACTTTATACAGACGAAGCGACGTTCCTCGGCGCGGCCGGGACGCTCGCTTTGGAAAGTTTCGAAGGCATCACGGGGTCGGGAACCTCTTTGGCGTTAGCCGATTTCAGCATGAGCACGAATGGTGCGCTGAGCGTTCAAACCGCGAATCCCGGACATCCGTCGGAAGGCATTCGGTTCGTCAGGTGGTTTGCAAACTCGAATACGGGCACGGTTACCTTTACGTTTTCCTATCCAGTTTTAGCGTTCGGCCTCACGCTGAGCGATGCGCTTGATGGCGGCGCCCACCCCTCATTGACTATCGAAACCAATTCAGGCGGAGGCGGGTTTACGGCTCTGACCGGGTTGCAGGCGAACGAATCAACTCACTTCGCCGGTGTTATCGGCGCGCATTCCTTCACTGAGGTGATCATCACGAACCTTGGTGGCAACCCCGACAACATCGGCTTGGACGAAGTCCACTACACGCCGGCAACTGTGCCCGAACCTGGGACGCCGTTGCTCACGGTCGTTGGTCTGATGGGCGTCGACTTCGTTCGAAGACGTCGCAGAAGTTAGTTTCGATCGCATTCGAGAACCCGGCGACAAAACATCCGACGATTGCGAGCCGCTACGCTCCGTGCGAAACGCAACTGAATAGCACGCTCGAAATCACAGTCGCTTCGGCTTCCTTGTCAAACCGGCGAACGGTAATGGACGAGCTTAAGCATTACAGCGTAACAATTGACATAGACGCTCCGCCCAAGATGGTTTGGTCTGTGATGAGCGACGTCGAACGTTGGCCGGAGTGGACGCCCTCTGTGACAACGATCAGGCGCCTCGATCCTGGGCCCCTGGCGGAAGGCAGCCGGGCTCGAATTCGCCAGCCGAAAATGCCTCCGGTTGTTTGGAAGGTCACCGCACTAGAGCCAAATCGAGGCTTTACATGGAAGACCCGCAGTCCCGGCGTCGTTGTCACCGCCAGCCACTCAATAGAACCAACTCTCAGAGGATGTCGCGTGATATTGTCGGTCGAGTACAGCGGTCTATTTGGAAAGTTGGTCGGTCGCCTGACACGAAATCTGAACAACAGGTATCTCAACCTGGAGAGCGCAGGACTGAAGCGCCGAAGCGAAAGCATACTTCAGGAACTGCGCTGAAGATCAGATAGTCGCTCGGGCGCTTCAGTCCGCTACTGGCTCGCTTTGAAAGTTGCTATTGCTTTCGTTATAGCGTCCGCTGTGATTTTCGCGCGATATTCAGCGAGCTTCCTTCCATTTTCGACCATCTTCTGAACGGATCCGATCTCGACTCCGTTGATACTGAACTTTTTCGCTTTCATGCGTTGTTCCGGTCGAATCAGCTTCGGATCGACGAGTGCAACGAGCGCTTCATAGTGGTAATCGTCATGAATGTCGTAACGGGTGGCGGATTGCACATCGGGCTGCTGCAGAATGCCAAGTTGTTTAAGGTAGGCAAAGCTCCACTTGTCTTGTTCGTAATACTCCGGTACAAAGTGCACGCGGGCGGGATTGCCCATCCACTTCTTATTCAAGTCCGTCGCCGTCTCTCGCATTCCGTTGGTATTGGACCCGCTGTCTCCGATAAACACGATTTCCTTAAACCCCATATTCTTGAGGCTTGTGGACATGTCCGCAAGGAGCGCCTTGAACGTTTGAGGGGAGATGAGCACGCTCCCAGGCGTTAAATCGGAACTCTCATTGTTGCCAGGTTCCAGTGTGACCACAGGTGCGCACAGGGCGTTGCCAAGCTTTCGAGCGATCGCTTCACATGTTGCTCGAAGAACGTAGTTATGTTTTCCATTCGGTGAATACGGACCATTCTGCTCCAGGCCGCCCGTGCCGATGATCGCTGTCGTTTTGCCGGCCTTCAATGCGTCCCTGGTTTCCATCCACGTCAATTCCTCGATCCAGACAGAGTCCAAGGCTTCGATTGGCCGTGGCGCGTCAGGCGCAATCGCCGCTTGACGCGCTTTTTGTGATGCAGCCTGTTGCTCGGGCGTTTGTGCTTGAAGGATGCACGCGAAGACCAACGTGAAAATACACAGTGTCGTGAGTTTCATCTTTGCCTCCGGTCCGTGGTTTTGGTTTCAAAAATCTTACTGAAAGATTTCCAGGCGAGACAGGTAAATCGTGCTCTCCAAAGCCGGATTTGATGCAATTTACTTCGCGCGGCTAACGCTCTAGACTTTTCACGGTCTACTGGGAAACCAGCAATTCGGGGCGGTATGAAGCGCGCGATCCCTAGCCTTATTGTCATTCTTATGGTGTTTTACTTTCCTACGGATCTCCACGCTCAAGCAGGGCGGATTCATGGCAGGATACTGGACTCGCGAACAGGCGAACCCATCGCTAAGGCTACAGTGTCTATTCGCGACCGCAAGATCGAAACGCTCACAACAGAAGCAGGGGAGTTCGAGCTGAACGATCTGGAGCCGGGCGAAATCGAGTTGTACGTCACGACAGTTGGCTATTCGTTGCTCCGAAGAAAGGTTGAGGTTTCGTCTTCGACGGGTCTTGAGTTCGAAATTCTACTTGGACCGGAGGTGTTGCGGCGAACAGATGAAGTGACCGTAACGGAAAAAGCGTTTGTCCCGCCCGAACCCGCCGCGGTGTCCGATCACACCCTGACCCAATCGGAAATGAGAAACCTGGCCAGCGTCCTCGTCGACGACACGTTGCGGTCTGTTCAAGCTCTTCCGGGCGTAACCACTGGGGACGACTTCTACGCTCAATTTTCCGCGCGAGGCGCCGGCTTCCGCTCGATAGGATATTCGACGGACGGCGTCTTGATCTTTGCTCCCATGCATGAAGTCGGCGATGTCAACGACGGGGGATCTCTGTCGATGCTGAACGGTGATGTCATTGAATCCGTGACGCTTTTGACTGGCGGCTTTTCGTCAAAGTACGGGGACCGGACGGCCGGTTACCTGGATATCCGTACGCGCGATGGAAATCGGCAGCGCTTTACGAACAGTGGAACCGCAGGAGCTTCCGGAATTGGCTGGACCACCGAAGGCCCTATAGGAAAGAAGCCCAAGGCTTCCTGGGTTTTTTCAGCACGAAAAAGTTATCTCGACTATTTGGTGAACAAGCTGTCCGACGATCCGTCATCATCGTTCATCTTCGGATTTTATGACTTCTTCGGAAAGCTTTCCTACGAGCCCAACATCCGTCATCAGATCCGGCTCAGCGGAAATTTCGGAAAGTCGCGGGTGGACCAACATCGCGACGCAAGCTTCAGTGTCAACGATTTCCTTTACGGAGACAGCAACTCCAAGGTCGTTGTTGGGACCTGGTTATGGGTTGCATCCAATAGGTTGACCATCGACTCCGCCGTGAGCTACGACAATGCGGTCCTGCACAACGTCAACCATGACGGCGCGGTTTTGTTCCATTCGAACCCAAAGCAGTTAACCCTCAAGCAAGACATCGCGTACCAGCCTATTAGTACGAACAAGATTGAAGCCGGGTATTCTCTCCGCAGGCTGCTGCAGAATACCGAACGCAGGAGATTTCAATTCTCGTCACAAAGATTCGTCACCAGCGATCTTTTCTCAGAATCGAGCTGGCAGCCTGCCGCATATGTACAGGACACGGTGACCGCCTTCGGGTCGCGTCTGACGTTGACGTATGGCGCACGGTTCGAGCGGTTGGGATTAACGGGGCAGAATGTATGGATGCCGCGAACCAGCGCGGCGCTCGCCGCGGGGGCTAACACAAAGGTCGCGATCGCGTTTGGGCAATACTCACAGTTTCCGGCCTTCACTGAAATGTTTGGAGAATTCGGCGACTCACGACTTCAGGCGGAGCGCGCAACGCACTACACGCTCCAGGTTGAGCAGCTGATCAACGATAAGACCCGTCTCCGACTCGAGGGCTACATCCGCGAAGACCGGAATGGCATCTTTTCGGCGGATGCCGAATATCGTTTAGTCCGCGGAATCGTGGCTGGCCCGGGTTTCAACGCAACCGGACGGCTTCAAAACACCTTGCGGGGTCGCGCACGTGGCGTGGAGTTCTTTCTTCAGCGCAGGAGCGTGAACAAGCTGTCCGGGTGGATTTCATACGGTTACAGCATCGCCCGATACCGCGACGCTGCGACAAATCTTACGTTTTATGGCGATTTCGATCAGCGACATACATTCAATGCCTACGCAACGTATCGACTCAAGCCAACTCTGAATCTGAGCGCCAAGTACAGGTATGGAAGCAACTTTCCTGTAACCGCTTTCATGAAAGTGTCTGGGAATTCAGTGACGCTCAGCGAACAACGGAATCAATCGCGAGCGCCCGTCTACAGCAGGCTGGATCTTCGGGTCAACAAGGCGTTCAATTTCGATCGATGGAAACTTACGTTGTATGGGGAGGTGTTGAACGTTCTCGGTCGCAAAAACTATCGATATACAGTCCGAGTGAACACCGCCAATCGCAGTGAAGCTCTCGACAAGGGCTCGATGTTTCCTCTTTTGCCTGTCGCGGGCGTGAGGGTTGACTTCTAGTTTCGGTTCTGCGAGCTCCGCCGGAACATCTGAGAACGGTGTTATCTTTCTGATGGCAAACATGTATAAAGCCGCAGAGGTAGTTCTCAGAAGTTCATGATGGAAGTTCTTACAACACTCTTTGAAGATCATTTTCATTCGCGCGTCGAACGGGTGCAGCCTCTTCAGGGCGAACTGGGAGGTTCAGGCCGTAAGATTTTCCGACTGACAAATGGAAATGTCAGCGCGATCGGAATCTCGCATGGCGTCCGAGAAGAGAACGTCGCCTTCATTGA
>CAZIPZ010000225.1:0-5835 GCA_964541075.1 uncultured Solibacteraceae bacterium
ACACCGGCGCCGGAACTCCGTTCTGCCGGTTTTCCATCGCAACGGATGAAGGCTGGAATGACAAAAGTTCCGGTGAGCGTCAGGAACGAACCGAATGGCACAACATTGTCGCCTGGGATCGCCTTGCGGAAATCTGCAACCAATATCTAACGAAGGGACGTTTGGTCTACATTGAGGGAGCTCTTCAGACGCGTGAATGGGATGATCAGGAGGGCAACAAGAGAAAAACCACTGAGGTGCGTGCTCGCGACATGGTCTTGCTCGGCGGCGGCCCGGACGGTCAAAAACGTTCTCAAGGCGGAGATTCGGCTTCGCCGTCCGCCGGAGGAGCGACGATCACAGACGACGACATACCTTTCTAGAGAAATCAGGCGATTGAAAAGTTCGAAACGGCCGGAAGGGACGTTCCTTTCCGGCCGTTTTTGCATTTAGGGGGAAGGCACGACTGTTACAGGTGTCAACACCCCGTTGAATTGCAGCCCAATTGCTGACAGTTGCCCCACACCCGACGCAGGACGACTTTCAACGGTAAGAGTCCCTCCACTGTCAGCCACTGCTACCTCGGGGAGCAGATCTCGAACGAACCCGACCAAGTGCTGACCGGCCGCTAGATCAATCGTCCGCACGCCGCCTGGCACAGGCAGTCCGATGGAGTTGCGCAGCATCAGAACAAGTTGGCCTGCGGTGAGATTCAAAACGGCGATTCCTGTCCTCCTGCTGCCGGATTCGGCAACGACAGGAATCGACACCTGTCGAGCTAGTACGGGATTCGCTGTTGCCGCTAATGAGAATATCGGGTAGTTGTAAGCCACGCTGAGCGTCACCGCCCCAGATGAATAGATCCGGGCGAAACCTGTCGTCAGTGCACCTTTGTTGTGCAGATTAACGGTAGTCGACGCTCCAGGTGGAATGAGAAATGATGTATTTGGATCCACGATAGCCGCCGACATCGCAGCTCCGGAAGTTTGGAATGCGTCGACAACGCCGTGAACCGAAGAGGTCGTTGAAGAATTTGTGATCCTGATTGAGGTAATCCATTCTCCTCCACCTGCGGCCTGGGGCACATAGCTAACGAAGGGCGACAATTGGCCTCGAGCTAAGCCGCCTGCATTCGCGGTTGTATGGATATTCACATAAGCTTGATCTGGCGCATTGATCAAGGTGTCAAGCATTGCCATTTGAGCTGCATTTGCAGGGTCCAGGGTTACAACCCGCGTGATGTTTGTACTGCCGGTGGTGCTTTCGACCGGGCTGGTCCCGCTAATACCCGAATTGATGACGACTCCTCCACTCACCGCAGCTGAACCAGAGTGAATGTGAAGCCCTGTAAACGTCGTAGCGGATCCAGTTCCGACCGCGTCGACGTCGAAGGCGACGTCACCGCCATTGATTGCGCCGGTAGCATTGCGGGTGACCTTCACCGTGATCCATCCCGTGGCGGATGCATTGGAAACAACAGCCGGAATTTCGTTTGCCGGACTCATTGCTGCCTTGAATCTATACGTCTCCCGGGCAAGCTGGGATCGCACGATGCCGCCAGGGAATGTCGTGCTGTGAATGTTCACGTAGTACGCCTCCGGATTGGCGAGCAGACCTTTAACTGCATTCAATGCGGTAGCGCCGCTGGCATCAATCGTTACCTCGCGATTAATCGAACCGATGCCGTCGTCATCGGTAACCGGATTGGCGCCGCTGATTCCGGTGTTGATCACGACGCCACCGTTGACGCCGATGTTTGCATTGTGGATGTGCAGTCCGGTGAATGTTACAGGCCCTCCAAACCCTGAGTAAGCAAGATTGAAACCGACCGAACCCGACACGATGTTCCCGGTGCCATCGCGGGTCACACGCACGATGGTCATCGTATTAGAAACGCCTTGAGTAGCCGTCGGAGGGTTCTCCTCCAAATTTGTCATCAATCCAAAGAACGCATATGCGTCCTTGGAAAGCTGCCCGCGTAAGATCCCACTCGTGTGCGATGTTGTGTGCAAATTCACATAGAATTGAGTCGGATCATTCATCAGCGAAGTCAAGGTGGCTAGTCCAGCGGAGTTGTTCGAATCGATATCAGTAATCCGAAATATGTTTCCGCGGCTGTTGGGTATTGTCACGGATCGAGTGGTTCCATTAATACCGCTATCGATCACCACAGGTCCCGCTACACCCGCTGCAGCATTGTGAATGTGCAGGCCTGTGATAACGGAATTGGCAGGCAGGCGATAGTCGACAGCGAAGGTTACGGTGCCAGAAGTAATGGCTCCCGAATTATTCCTATTGACCGCAATCTGAATTACCGCTGCGCCCTCTGCATCCACTCCGGTGATGGCTGGCGTTTCCTCAGCAGGACTCATAGCCGGTCGCAACGTCAGCGACGTTCTGAACAGCGGAGCGCGCATCAGGCCGCCCGGGTTGGTCGTTGTATGGATGTTGACGTAGTAGTTTTCCGGGGTCTCCAGCAGCCCGGTCACGTACCTCAAAGCATCTGAATCGGTGCTCGAATAGTTCACAACCCTTGTGATGTGGCCGCTCCCGCTACCGGCTATGGAACTGCTCGCGGAAATACCGGTGTTGATGACAACGCCGCCATTGGATCCTGCCGGTGCGTTATGAATGTGGAGACCAGTGAAAGTGACATCACTGTTAACGGTATAGTCGATGTCAAAGATGACGGTCGCAGCATTGATGTTGCCCGCACCATCCCGGGCGACCCGCACCGTGATGGTTGCCAATCCCGTAACACCTTGAGCGCTCACGGGCGGCACTTCGTTATCGGGCGACATCGTTGCTCTGAAAACAGTGGTGTCCTGGGTATCGCCCAAGACAGGAAACGCCCAGATGCAGATAAACAAAACTACTGACCAAATTTTTCTCATAGACCCACCTACGGTAGATTGATTCGACTGGTTCTTGTTTTTGTTTGGGGGTTCGAGGAAGTATAAGTCTAGCGAGCTAACCAGCGGATGCAAGGACTAATTCGGGCCCTGCCATGGCGTCTGTGATATCCTCATGCGATATGGCGGATATTTTGCGAGCGCTTGCCATTTCCGGTTCGATCCTGTTCGGCGTTGTAATTCTCGTGACGGTAGTCAGCATTGTGGCCGTCAAGAGAGGTGAGGAACAGATGCACGAACCGCCCCGGCATCACGATCACTCACATTAAAGCGTTATTCTGCAAAGGCTCCCATCGCCCGGAATTTATCGTACCGACGTGCCAGGAGTTCCTCTAAATTCCTTCCACAGAGTTCATGCAGTTGCCTTTCTAAGGTCGCAGCCAACCGTTTCATCATACCGGCATGGTCGTTGTGGGCTCCCCCTTCGGGCTCTGGGATGATCTCGTCAATGAGTTTGAGCTTCTTGAGATCCTCTGGTGTGACCTTGAGCGCCTCAGCGGCGTCAGCCGCATGTTCTTGATCGCGCCAGAGAATGGCAGAACAGCTTTCAGGGGCGATGACGGAATAGATGGAGTATTCCAGCATGTTGACGCGATCTGCCACGCCAATTGCCAAGGCTCCGCCAGATCCGCCCTCGCCGGTGACGGTGGCGATGATGGGAACCGTAATTTGAGACATTTCGCGCAAATTGCATGCGATGGCCTCAGCCTGACCTCTTTCCTCGGCGTCAATACCCGGATACGCGCCTGGAGTATCGATGAAAGTCAAAACCGGCCGGCCAAACTTTTCCGCAAGCTTCATGATCCGAAGCGCCTTACGATAGCCCTCTGGCTTCGGCATTCCGAAATTGCGATAAAGCTTTTGCTTTGTATCCCGTCCTTTTTGATGCCCAATCATGCATACCGGAATGCCACGAAGAAAACCGAACCCCCCAACGATGGCCGCATCATCTCCAAACTTTCGATCTCCATGGAGTTCGATAAAGTTCGATGAAAGATGTTCGACGTAGTCCAGAAAGTACGGTCGCTGAGGATGGCGCGCCAGTTGGACCTTTTGATAGGCCGAAAGATGTTGCATGCGAAGTGGAGAGCTATCGGCTGAGACGTACAGAATCGCGTCCGCAGATTCGCTCTATGGACTCTACGAACTCTCGGTCCGGAGATATTTTCACGTAAGGATTCGGTCGGACCAGCGCCGTATACCGGCCTGGGAATTCTAGCTCAAAGATGACTTCGGCCGGGCCTCTTTTTTCGTCGATGATCGGCTGAAGCCGCTCCGCAATATCGCTTGGAGCCAGAGCTGCGTCGATTCGAATCACTACGTTCCGGCTTAACAATTCCTTAACCCGCTCCATCGGATAGACCTCCGTAGCTAGAATTTTGGCCGACGATTCATCATTGTCGAGCTTGCCCTGAACAAACACTGGGGCGTCCGTATCCAAGAGACTCTGGACCTTACCATACGCGTCGGGAAAAACGAGAACCTCCACAATCCCTTCCCAGTCCTCAAGCAGCACAACAGCCATCAGGTCGCCCTTTTTTGTGCGCATAACCCGCACTGCAGACACCAGACCGCCAATGGACACATCAAAGCCGGATGGCTTCTCAGAAAGCGCGCTCGTCGTTGCGTTTCCGTAAGTTCTCACCTCGTTCGAATACTTTCGCAAAGGGTGCCCGGTGATGTAGAAGCCAAGCGTCTCTTTTTCGTGTTTCAGCTTGAGGATCTCAGGCCAAACATCCGCGGGGTCCAGGGTGTGATCGTCACTGCTGACGCCCATCATCATTCCAAACAATCCACCTTGCCCGCTTTCTTTCTCCCGCTGCTTCCGCTGTCCCCATTCCATGGCCCGATCGATGTTGCTATAAAGCAACGATCGATCCTGATGGATGCCGTCCATGGAGCCAGCCTTGATCAAGCTCTCAACGACACGTTTGTTCACGGTTCTAAGATCAACACGCTCGCAAAAGTCAAAAAATGACTTGAACGGCTTGTTCGCCACAATGGAAGTAATTGCCGTTTCACCGACATTCTTTATGGCCGCAAGGCCAAAGCGGATGCCTCTGGAGGTTGGTGTAAAGTTCACATCGCTGCTATTAACGTCGGGCGGCAAGATGGCAATGCCCATCTCCCTACATTCATTAATGTATTTGACAACCTTCTCCTGATTCCCCCGTTCACTCGTAAGAATGGCCGCCATGAAGTACTGAGGATGCCGCGCCTTCAGGTATGCAGTTCGATATGCGAGAACGGCGTAAGCTGCGGAATGTGACTTATTGAATCCGTATCCGGCAAATTGTTCCATGAGATCGAAAAGGCGAGTGATTTTCTTTTCGTCCTTGAAACCCTGCGCTTTTGCACCACTGAGAAACTTCTCCCTCTGCGCAGCCATCTCTTCGGCCTTCTTCTTTCCCATCGCCCGGCGCAACAAGTCAGCCTCGCCCAGGGAATAGCCTGCGATCAGGTTTGCAATCTGCATGACTTGTTCCTGGTACACGATAACTCCGTAGGTTTCCTCCAAAACCTGTTTGAGAACGGGCACCTCGTACTCAATCCTCTTCACTCCATGCTTGCGTTTGATAAAGTCGTCAATCATGCCTCCGCCGATTGGACCTGGCCGATAAAGAGCATTCAAAGCGGTGAGGTGTTCGATACTGGAGGGCTTAAATTTCCGTAGGATGTCCTTCATACCCGAACTCTCAAACTGAAAAACGCCGTCAGTCAAACCGGATGAGAAAAGCTGATATGTCTCTGGATCGTCAAGCGGCAATGCATCCATGTCCAAGATGAGGCCTTCATGCTGTTTGAGCATCTTAAGAGTGTCGTCAATAATCGTGAGCGTCGTCAGGGCGAGAAAATCCATTTTCAGCAGCCCGATTTTCTCGACGTCCGTCATCGGATACATCGTCGTTATTTCGTCCTTGCTGGACTTGTACAAGGGAACGAC
>CAZIPZ010000226.1:0-1101 GCA_964541075.1 uncultured Solibacteraceae bacterium
GGATCGAAATACAGTGAGCCGTCTGCAGGTGGAGTCAGGCGGGTCTGTTTTCTTTCTTGTTGAACAGAGGTTTTTGAGAAGACATAACAGTATCGTTCGACGGTGGATGTTTTTTAGCCTTGTGCGATCCCTTGGGTTCCAGAGGTTGCGGAGTTTTGATGACGTTTTTCAGTCGGAATGCGAGGAGAGCGGCAAGAACAACTCCGTATGCGACGGGACGTTGAATGTCGAGTTTAACAAGCCATAGATAATGCACAACGCCGGCAATCGCGCTTACATAGACTAAACGATGAAGACGCTGCCATTGTTTCCCTCCAAGCCTCGACACCCACTTTCTGGTTGACGTGATTGCAAGAGGGATAAGCACGACAAAGCTGACAAATCCCGCCGTAATGAATGGTCTTTGTCCTACGTCGACTATCATGTCGCTGAAGACGAGATCCTGATCCAGCCAGATATATCGAATAAAGTGAAGCCCTGCGTAGAAGAAAGCGAACAGGCCCGCCATTCGGCGAAACCGGATGAGGGCATTCCATCCTGTCATTTGCCGAAGAGGCGATATCGCTAGAGTGATCAGCAGAAAACGCAGGGTCCAGCGACCAGTAGCGTCAGTGATATCGTCCAGCGGGTTGGCGCTCAAATTCCCGGTAAGAGCCGCCCATACAAGCCAGATCGCCGGAGCGAGACCGGCAACGAAGCAGACCGATTTATAAATCCACCAGCGATTCGGTTGGATGGCCACGCTAGAAGTTTTTTTTCAGGTCCATACCGGAGTACATGCTGGCAACGTGATCTGTGTAGCCATTGAACATGAGGGTTCTTCTTTTGAAGAACTCTCCGATGCGCTGTTCTCTCGCCTGGCTCCATCGGGGATGGGCAACATCCGGATTCACGTTGGAATAGAAGCCATACTCGTTGGGGGCTGCGGCCATCCAAGCGGTGCGTGGTTGCCGGTCAACAAAACGGATCTTTGTAATCGCCTTGATGCCTTTGAAGCCGTACTTCCACGGAATCACCAGGCGAAGCGGAGCTCCATTCTGGTTGGGAAGCGCCTTGCCGTAGAGTCCCACTGCAATGATCGTGAGAGGATTCATGGCTTCG
>CAZIPZ010000226.1:1111-5818 GCA_964541075.1 uncultured Solibacteraceae bacterium
CGGCGGCATCAGCAAGGGGCTGAAACCGTTGCTGCCGTTGTTCGACCATCTGTTCGGGGGCGTACAGGGTCTTGAATTCAACATACTTCGCGGATGGCGCCGGTTCGAGACGTTTGATCAAAGCAGCCAGGGGGAAGCCTAACCATGGAATAACCATGGACCAGCCTTCAACACAGCGCATCCGATATATGCGTTCCTCGTTGGTCAGCCCTTTGATCAAGTCGTCCAGAGGAAACACTGCGGGCTTCTTTACCATTCCCTCAACAGCGACGTTCCAAGGACTCGTTCGGAACTTGGTCGCGTTTCTTGCAGGATCTCCTTTGTCTGTTCCAAATTCGTAGTAGTTGTTATAGGTGGTGATGTCTTCAAATCGCGTCAGCTTTTCATCAGTGTCGTAGGGCCCCAGTTTCTTGGATTCCTGAGAAGGTTGCGAAGCCTCGACCGGCGTGCAAGCGCCGATAGCGGTTCCCGCCAGCGCCATAGAGGCGGCTTTTATGAAGGCCCGCCGACTGCGGTAAAGGTGTTCCGGCGTTATTTCTGAAGATGGAATATCCGATGCCTTTTTGATAAGCATATGACCCCCTTTGGATCGCCCGGCAGTGCACGTTAGACGCTTGGGTTGTCATTTTACCTCATTGACGCCACTTTCGGACGGACGGTGCGCTAGGATAGAGACTGGATGAGGCATGCATACGATAGTCAGCCGAAAAAACAGCTCAGCGCCGGGCTCATATATCGAGAACTCAAGGATCTGGTCTGGCCGAGGCGCAAGCTCTTTATCAGCGGAATGGTCCTCGTTTTCATCAATCGCGCCGCCGGTTTAGTGCTGCCTGGGTCGACTAAGTTCTTGATCGATGACGTTGTTCTCCAGAGACGCGAGGAACTGCTCGCCCCACTGGCCGCAGCTGTTGGGGTGGCTGTGCTGATACAAGCAGTAACCTCTTACGCGTTGACTCAATTGCTCAGCACCTCTGCACAAAGGCTGATCGCAGACATGAGGATTCGAGTTCAGTCCCATATCGGCCGACTTCCCGTTCGCTACTACGATGCGAACAAGACGGGAGCTCTCGTGTCGCGGATCATGTCCGACGTGGAAGGTGTACGGAATCTGGTTGGCACCGGGCTCGTGGAACTGATTGGCGGAGTGTTGACGGCTGTAATTGCGTTCGGCCTCCTACTCCGAATCAACGCGACGCTCACGTTTCTGGCGGTAGCATTTCTTCTCGTCTTCGCTGTTGTTCTGCGGAAGGCCTTCGCTCAGATTCGTCCTATTTTTCGGGAGCGTGGGAAGATTAATGCGGAAGTCACCGGTCGGTTAACGGAATCGCTCAGTGGGGTTCGCGTGGTTAAAGGATTTCACGCTGAAGAACGCGAAGCGGCCACGTTCACCCTCGGCGCAATGCGATTGTTCGAGAATGTCCGAAGGTCTCTCCATGCAACTTCCACCGTAGGATTTGCCTCCACTTTGTTAATGGGCGTTGTTAGCGTGACGGTGATGATCGTGGGCGGGCGCATGCTTCTGAACGGCGTAATGACGGTCGGTGACTTTTTCGCCTTCACCCTTTACATGGGGTTCATGGTTGCCCCCGTATTTCAGATCGTCGGAATCGGCACGCAACTGACGGAAGCCTTCGCTGGCCTGGATCGCATGCATGAGGTCTTGTCCGAGGCGCCGGAAGACATTGACCCGGATCGAACCGTTGACATCAACTTTATTCGCGGTCACATCCGTTTCGACGATGTATCGTTCGAATATGAAACAGACAAGCCTGTTTTGCGCAACGTGTCGCTGGAATCTGTTCCGGGGACGACCACGGCTCTGGTCGGCTCCTCAGGTTCAGGCAAAAGCACCTTGATCGGGATCGTTGCCGCCTTTGCAAAGCCTACGAAGGGGGTCGTTTACGTTGACGGCGTGAACCTTTCGTCAGTCCGGCTCCAATCCTATCGCTCTCAGCTCGGAGTTGTGCTGCAGGACAATTTCTTGTTCGATGGCACTATCAAAGAGAACATTCTGTTCGGAAGACCAGCCGCCTCCGATGAAGACGTGATCAGGGCCGCCAGAATCTCACGCGTCGATGAATTCGCAGAGAAACTAGAGCATGGATTCGACACCATTGTTGGGGAGCGAGGAGTCAAGCTGTCGGGAGGCCAGCGGCAACGTGTCGCAATCGCCAGGGCAATTCTCGCAGATCCGCGAATCCTCATCTTGGACGAAGCGACTTCGAACCTTGACACCGAGAGTGAAGCGATGATTCAGGAAGGTCTCGCTGCTCTGATGAGAGGTCGAACTACGTTCGTCATTGCGCATAGACTAAGCACCATTCGAGGGGCCGACCAGATTTTGGTTCTCGAAGGCGGGTCCATTGTGGAGCGCGGAAAGCATTCAGAGTTGCTCGCCCTCAGAGGGCGGTATTACGACCTCTATACGCAACAGGCCGGATTCGAGACGAACCGGTTCGTCAATCCCGGAGAAAAGGAGATGGAAACCGAACAAGCCAAGGACGCGAGTGCGAAGGAGGGTCTTGAAGAGATTGCACGCGATCTCTTTCGTCTAACAAGAAGCTAGCGTCCGTCAGAAATAACATGGCATCGCCGATGGGGATTGCGAGGCGAGGTCGAAGAGCGAGGAGTTCATGTCATTCATTACTTCGATGAGCGACGACGAGATTGCCCGCAAGACCCAATTTGGCACGAGGGGTATTGCCGCGGAACGGCGCCGTCTTCGATCGCTCCTCGGTCACAATGAAGGAGTATTGCTCCATCGTCATTCCTTCAACCCAGCCCCGTTGCGCTCCCAACGAGAGGGCTGTTGCTGACTCGAGATCTAGACCTGAATCGAGAAAGGCGTGAAGTCTGTCTTGTGATCGAAATAGTCTTCTTGCTCCGCTCGTTTCAAGAAGGCGACGACCTTATATGTGACAGGCGTGATCAGCGCTTCCCATCCGACTTTGATAAGGTAATTGCTGAACATTACGGTGAGCAATAGATCGGGACTCCAAACGCCAAAAAAAGCGACGGGATAGAAAACGAGAGAATCGATTCCCTCACCGACGATTGTTGATCCGATCGTTCTCATCCACAGATGTCGGCCGTTGGTCCTCACTTTCATCTTCGCCAGAACGTAAGAATTTGCAAATTCCCCGACAAAGAACGCCGTGAGCGATGCGAATATGATCCTTGGCGTCTGCCCGAAAACGACCTCGTAAGCCCTTTGGTCATTCCAGCCTGCCGCCGGAGGTAGCGCCACGACAACCCAACTCATAAAAGAGGCAAAGACGATAGCGCCAAAGCCTGCCCACACGACCTTTCTCGCTCGCGCGTAACCGTAAACCTCTGTCAATACGTCGTTGAAAATGTAGCTGATCGGAAAAAATAGAACCCCAGCGCCAAAGGTGAAACCGCCGACCGTAGCGACTTTCGCCGCGCCGATGACATTTGAACAGAGAAGGATGGTCACGAAGAGCGCCATCACAAGGTCGTAATACTTATAAATGCGGCGTGGGCTAGAGGACATGGGTTACTCCAAAGAGATCTATCCTAGCATTCTTTGTTGGGACGGCTGTGCTTGGACTGCAGTACATTGCGGCGCAGCCGGTTTGCTGGAGTTTATGCAGCCAAATCGTTCTTGAGGGAAATCAACTTAAAGAGGTCGTTTCGGCTGAGGAAGCCCACCAGGACGCCATTTCGGACGACTGCCGCCTTGCTGCAGTTGTTAGTCATTAGAGTGCGCAAGGCGTCGGTCGCCTCCGTATCTGGGTCGAATACGCGATAGGAGGATGGATCTGAAAGAAACCGTCCAATCGGGGTGCTTGGCCAGTCTTCGGGAGGCGCCCCCTTAATCGAACGAACATCGACCATTCCTATAAATCGGTTGTTCTCGATAACCGGAAAGGTTCGATAGTGATATCGAAAAACATACTCATTGACGAGTTGCGAGACGGACATTCTGGTGGTTAGGGCGACAGGCGGCGCCATCACTTCCCGAACTTTCAGGTTCTGGAGACCGAATCGGACTTCGAACGACCGATGTTCGGTTTCAGCCGACTTCTTCAAAAATAAGCCAATGAGGATCAGCCATATGCCCGGAATCACGTGCATCACGAATACGCCCATCAAACCGATGAGCGCGAGCGTGATGGCGAACATCTCTCCGATTCTGGCCGATGAACGCGTCGCCCGTCGAAGGTCTCCGGTGCGATGCCATAGGTAGGACCTCAGAACGCGTCCCCCATCCAGTGGGAACCCCGGGATGAGGTTGAACGCAGCCAGAAGAAAATTCACATAGTATAGATAGTGCATCGCTTCGACAGCAATGTGGTCCGCTCTATCCTTCATAAGAACTGAAAGCGTGAGGAACAAAACCCCGAGTCCTATGCTCGAAAGAGGGCCGGCAACGCTGATTGCAAACTCGGCTTTGGGGGAGCTCGATTGGGACTGCGCCATTTCCGAGACTCCACCAAAGATAAAGAGTGTGACTTGCCGTACAGGAATCCCCAGTCTCATTGCGACCAGACAATGGCTGAACTCATGAATCAGGACCGAGGCGAATAATCCAAGGGCGCTTAGGGTCCCAAAAGTCCAGTATGTGAACGAGGAGTAGTTGGGCGCCTGAGACGGGAAGTAGCCTGCCGACAGAGTCCAGGCAAACAGAAAAAAGGCGATAAACCATGAAGGATCAATCTGTAGCCGAATCCCCCGTATCGAGAA
>CAZIPZ010000227.1:0-2396 GCA_964541075.1 uncultured Solibacteraceae bacterium
ACATGCCGGTGAAAGTGGGCGGTTGCGTTTCATGTCATGAGCCACACGGGTCAGCGAACCCGCGGATGCTTATCCGCCAGGAAGTTCGGCAGGTGTGTCTGGAATGCCATACGAATTCAAGCTCGGCGTTTGGCAAGACGCCTCCTGCTTTTCACGATTTGCGAAGCGAGAGATTCCGGAACTGCACGATATGCCACACCAAAGTCAACGGCTCGCATACAAGTCCGTCGTTGCTGCGTTAGCTTTTCTCTTTTCGCCTGCGGCAGCGACCGCTCAGGAGCAACAGGCGCAGGTCGCGTCTCCAGTGCAGGAAAGACGCCTCACCGGAAGTCTGGTTGCCGGAAACCGTTGGAGAGCCTTCACCGGCAACGAAGAGGTATATCGCAGCATGGTCAATCTGGGCGAAGGCCCAAAGCTGATCGATCTGTTCACTTCGTATCGGACGCCGGAAGGCGGGGAGCGGCGTTTTGGCGTGGACCGCGCGTCGCTGCGCGCCACGACCTGGGGCGGGGAACCCGGCAGCACGCTCCTCTTCAACGCCGGCCGCACGGACACTTTCGAACTCACCTTCGGTTATCGCAAAGCGGACTACTTCAGCGCATTGCCTTCATTCGCGAATCCCACTGCGGCGCGGGCCGGCGCGTCTCAGAGCACGTATGACATTTCGCGGCGGCTCCTCGATGCGCGCTTCACATATCTTCCCGGCAGGCCCGCCTCGCCATTTGTCGCGTTCGAGCGCGATTCCAACGATGGTCCGGGGCGCACAACGTTCGTTCAGGATGCGAACGAGTACGCTGTGGCGACGGATATCGACAATCAAACCACTACTGTCCGTGGAGGCGTGGAGCTGCGATACGAGCGATGGAATGCGATCTTTGAGGGTGGCGGCAGTGTCTTTCATGACGATCAGAGCATGAGCGCGACAGGCCCCAATCTCGGGAATCGCGAGACTCTTTTTCTCGGGCGACGGCTCCAGTTGGACAGTCTCGAGCAGCGCTACGACGTCAGCGGGCGCGATCGCTTCATCCGCGCGGTGGCCGAGGCAAGGCCGTTTGACAAGCTCGTGCTGAACGGAAGATTCTCCTTCAGCCAGCCGACAACGAAGGCGGACTACAGCCGGGACACGACTGGAAGCTTCGTCGTATTAAGCACGCTGCAGACCTTCACCAATGAAAGCGTCCTGACGCGTTCGGAATCCACATGGCCTCACCCTTCCGCAAGCATCGGCGCCGAGTTTGCGCCAGTGGAGCGCGTGCGCATTATCGAGACGTTGACGACGGACCGGTTCCATGTGACCGGCGATACCGATCCGGCGGGAGTTCGCCGGTTCCTGGCAGCAAACTTCACCCGGAATCGGATCGACGCCTTTGTCGAAATCAACGAGTTTATCGGCGTTCACGGGGGCCACGGGTTTCTCTGGGCCGATGCCCGCAATCCAGGCTCCGATTTCGCGCCGCAGGAGAAACGTGAATTGCAACGAAACGAAGGCTTCGCCGGGATCGCTCTGCGCTGGCCTCAGAATCTCCGGGTCAATGTGGATCTTGAAGCCCAGGACGGGGACGAGGTCTTCTTTCGAACAGACCGGCGGAGCCGGAAACGCGCGCTCTTGCGCGCGCGTTATGACGTGGCGGAAGGACTCGTGCTCGGTGTATCGACCTCGCACTGGAATAACGACAACAGGGCCGCTGATACACATTTCAGGGAACGCAGCCACGAGTATTCCGCCGACATCACGTATGCGCCGGGCAGTGGTCAGCGCCTCTCGGTGAACGCCAGTTACTCGCGGGGCACATACCGGTCGGACCTGCCGTTCATCGTGCCCCAAAATTTCCAGCAGGAACGTTCTCTGTATCGCGACCGGGGGCACACCGCATCCATATCGGCGGCAGTCCGTCCGTTGACGCGAACCGAAGTGCGGCTAGGGGGAAGTCTTTTTGTGTCGACGGCGAGCCCCGCAGCCGAAGCCGCAACGCGCCCGACACGGTTTTACAATCCATACGCGCGAGTGTCGTTTCAATTGCAGGATCGCGTCAGTTGGCTCGCGGACTGGGCATGGCATAGTTACTCGCACAGGGCATTTCGCGCGGAGGATTTTCGCGCGCACCTTTTCACCACCGGAATCGAATACCGATTTTGAGGGGATTCAGATGAGATATTCCTGCTCAGCGCTTCTTTTGTCGCCGGTGCTAGTAGTGGCGTTCGCCTTTGCTCTTCCCGCCGGACAGCAGAGTGAAGTCGTCCCGGGAAGCGCGGCGCGCGGCGCCAGGTTATTTGAAGAGAAGGGATGCGTTCAGTGTCATTCCTTTAACGGCCGCGGAGGGATGTCGGCTCCGGATCTGGCGCAGCGATCCCGGCGCGCATATACACCGGCCTTGCTGGCAAGCCTGATGTGGAAT
>CAZIPZ010000227.1:2406-5815 GCA_964541075.1 uncultured Solibacteraceae bacterium
GGGCGAGCCGGCGTAAGCATACCGTCACTCAGTTCCCGTGAGGCAGCGGATCTCTTCGCGCACTTTTTCTCGTTGCTCTACTTCAGCGCTCCTGGGGATGCTGCGCGCGGCAAGGCGGTCTTCGAAGAAAAGAGTTGCGCGTCATGTCATTCGCCAGGTAAAAGCGGACCTCCCCTGGCGAACTGGTCACAAGTAAAGGATCCCCTCGAGTGGGCCGGGCGCATGTGGAACCATTCGGGAGGAATGATTGTCGAGATGGAACGGCTCGGCGTGAAATGGCCGCGCCTCTCTACACAAAACATGGTGGATCTGTTGGTCTATATTCGGAACAGTCCAGCCACCAGGTCGCAGGCCGCCGTTTTCAGTCCTGGCGACCTTCTGAGGGGGCGCGCGATCTTTGAACGAAGCTGCGTTTCATGTCATTCCTTCGAGGAAGGCGTTCCGACGAAGGTGAACTTGCGTGATCGCCCAGGACCGCGGACGCTGACCGGCTACATTGCCGCAATGTGGAATCACGCACCCAGGATGCGCCAGGCGGCCGGCACCGGCTTCCCCGCGCTTGCTCCCGGCGAGATGAACGACCTCCTTGCATACCTCTTTGCCCAACGCTATTTCGATGAGGCTGGAAGCGCGTCACGCGGTGAACGCGTGTATCGCATGAAGAACTGCGCCGCATGTCATGAGAAGGATGCTCCGAACTTGACGCAAGCCGAAGAACGCTATTCTCCAATCACGATTGTTTCGGCGTTATGGCAGCATGGACCGGCGATGCTCGACCGCATGCGCCGGGAGGGTATCGGCTGGCCGCAGTTTGAGGGTTCCGAAATGACGGACCTTATCGCGTATTTGAACAGCCGTGGAAACGGGCCTGCTCGTTAATCTTTTTTCGAAACCCGGGTCTCGCGATTGTCCGCAGGCGAGAGCAAGAACCACAGCCCCACCAGAAAGGCAACGCCTCCAACAAAGGCCCACAAGGCGTGTGGCGGCAGACCTCCCTGCGTCAAGTGCCAGGTGTAATAAAGAAGTCCGCCTGTGGCCGTCACTGCACCGAAGACTCGTTTCCGGGTCATCGCCATGTTCCCTTTCTTTGGAGGAAGCACGTCCCTCTCCATCGATTGGCATACATGATCCGGGAGAGTTAGATTTCTTATTCCAGGCGCTGTCTTCGCCAGCCGCCGCGGATGATCACATCGCGAATCTCCGCGGGACCCTTGCCTTCGGTAGTCATGCGTTCCGCAAGCAGTGTCTCCCTCATGCAGATGTCACAGCCTGCCGCGTGCCCGGCGGTATAGCAGAACAACAGGCTGCGATGTCCCGTGGAACGGCATTCGCAAAAGCACGGCTGTTGTGAGAGAACGCCCGGAATTTCCTCGGCCACGCGATACGCATGGCGGGCGTAACCGTTGAAAAGCGCCGATGCCAGAGTTTGCGGAAACGGCTTCGCCTCCTCTTCGGAAAAGAAAAATGGAAATCCACGCTGCACGCGCTGAAGTTCGGCCAGGGTCAAAGGCTCCGCCGGCTCTCGTTGCCGCTGTTGGTCGTAGACAATAACGAAGATCAACCCCGCAGCTAATAAGCCGCCAATGACGACTTTCAGATATGGTTTGTTCTTCCGACGCTGTTGCTTGTGCTTGCCCATAAGAAATCCTATCTCGCTTCGGCGGACGACAGCCCCTGCCGTGCCTTTTCCAACATGACCAGGAACCCGAATGCAGGATCTTTGAAGTCGGCGTGACGGAGAATGTCCCAGTGCTGCTGGATATATTCATGAAGGAAATCGGCGACGTGCCCGAGTGAAATTACGGTGTGACGAGGACCACTGGCTTCGCCCACCGTTGAACCGAATGCAATGAGACGAATATGATGCCCGGCATGCGTCTGGGCATGCCCTTTCCGCAAGAGCTTCTGAACGAGATCCGGACTGTGCGAAGGGGCGCAACTGGTCAGTACGGTCTCCAATACAACCGGATCACGAGCCGCCTTATTCAGCTCCGCGCGGCCTTCCTTCACTTCGCCGATGATCATGTCGGCGCCGTCGCTGGCGCTAGACAGTTGCGGATCCGGCGGAAGAATTCGCGGTTCCTGATTCCGCTTGCCCTGGGTTGGAACCAGCCGGCCCGCTCCTGGAAAGCGCAGGGCGAGGACATCGAGGTCCGTGACGGTGCGGTATTCCCCGTCGTGGAACGACTCAATGACCGGGAACTCGGTAACCGTGAAATAACCATTCACGCGCAGATACGTTTGGACCAGACCAACTGCCGTATCCATGGGATCCTCCTATTCCGGCTTCGGTTTGGAGTACGTCTGGATGTCTGGGGAATATATGGCTTTCCAGATGTGCTCGTATGCAGCCTCTTCGAGCCGCAGTTTCAAATCGAAGTTGAATGTCTCGAAGGCCGTGGACAGGCGCAAATGAAAGGGATCGTTGGAAGCGAAAGATTCGAGATCTTTCAACCACCAGATGCGGGAATCATCCGTGTGATCGGTTCTATAAATGATCTTGTCCTGTGCGATCGTCAGGAGACCCTGGCATCCCCCAAGGGTATGCCGGTGGCGGACGGGAATCTCCTGCACGATCTCGGTGCCGGAGAAGATCACCCGCGTCACGACCGCTCGCGGACTCTTGGCGACGAGAACGTCGTATAATTCGTTCGTGATCTGGCCTTGAGTCAGCTTGAATGCGTAATCGCGGTCGCTTCCCAACTTGAGAATACCCGCATTTTCGTAGCTGTGGATTTTGAGTTCGCCAGTGGAAACGATTTCGAAGAATTCCACATCGGGATAGCTCCAGGTCCGCTGGTGCTTCTTTTCTTGAGGCTGCGCGCTGTCGCGCTTGCGCTTCGCGTCCTTCGTCTCGTATTGGATATCCGTGGCGGAAAACGTGAGCGTTCCCGTGCAGGAACCTATGGCGTGTTCGTGCCGCACCTGGAAGACCTGCGCCTCAGGCTGCGCCTGTAACATTAGGATTAATGCAAGTGTTGCGATCATCGGACACCTCTTCTTCCTACCAGTTGCACATTTGTCAGCCGTTCGAGATTGGACAAGGCAGTTTCGTGCTGCGCGAGCTGGTTGTAGTACTCCAGCTCGAAGTTCAGCACGATGGTCCAGTTGTTCAGAATCGTCAGAAAATCGAGACTGCCTACCCTGTAGGCGGAAAGCGAAGACTCCAGCGCCAGTGACGCCTGGGGTATGACCGCGTCCTTGTACAGACGCATCAGGCGTTCGGCGGTTGTGAGCATCAGGTATTCGTCCTTCACTTCGCGGAAAGTATCCTGTGCCTCGGCTTCATACTCGTTTTTCGAGCCACGAAGATCCGCTGTCGCCTCCTCCACGCCTTTCCGCTCTTTCCTCCAGAAGTAGAGCGGGATCTGGGCGCCAATCTGGACGTTCCAGAGATTAGGCATTTGTC
>CAZIPZ010000228.1:0-5732 GCA_964541075.1 uncultured Solibacteraceae bacterium
TCGGCGGAGAGCCAGTCTTCGATGTCGATTGTCTTGGTCTCAGCGCGACTACGAAGCGTCAGGTGGGCTCGCCTCGTGATTTCGTCATACATCTGCTCGATTTCATCCAAGATCGAATCTGCAATTCGTATCTGAATTGGGGCGGAGACCTGTGAGTCCATCCTACCTCCGGAACTGCCAAGGTGGAATGAAGTCAGTATTCCCCTATTCGGTTTCAGGATTGTGAACTGTGTGTAACAAATTGAAGCAGGCCGCTCCCTATCGCATCAGGATCCCGAGTACGCAACAAAGAACGGCAATGCGATGGAAATGGCAATGAGTGCAATGATGATCCACTCGAGCACTTCCATGCGGCGGCTCGCGACCTGGTCTGTGATTTTTCCGTAAATGCTTTCCAGGGTGTTGAGCTTTCTGATAATGCTTGCGTCCCACTCTGCCAGGTGAAAACGACCGGCGGTCATGCGATAGAGGCGCGCCAGGTACTGATCGCCCACTAATTTCAAGGCATTGTTGACGCCTTCGAAAAGAATGGCGCTGTCCACCTGCCATTGTGCCACCTTGTGCAGCCGAGCAGGATCGGATCCGAAAGGAAAGCGTTGCCAGGACCGTTTGTTCAGCATTTCGTAAGCCAGGCCAAGCGCGTCGTCCAGTCGACGGTCAAGATGTCGCATCTCCATTAGTTCAACATTTGCAAACTCGAGCACGGCAAGACTGTCTTCAGCTTCCTGATCCAGAAGAATTGCGGCATTCCAGTCGACGATCGTGATGTCGGCAGAACTGAATGAAATGCGCTGCGAGAGTGCATCCTTCATTTCGTCATCGGAGAGTTCACGAGGTTCGGCTCGCAGAATTTGAGCCAGAAGTCGCCAGTTCTCGTTTAGGAATTGGTCGATGGAATATTCTGGATCCAACCCTTCCGCTTGAAAAATGACATAGTCCTCGACGATCGGGGAAATACTGGGATTAAGAACAGCGGAAGGCACCATTTCCACAAGGCGTTCAACGCGTAACCGTGAGTCCTGGAGGAGTGCAGCGTTGTCATACAATTCCAACCCAAGCTGTAAAACGTCGCTCAGCGATCCTTGGATGGGGATTTCGTAGTTCACTGAAACCGCACCAAAATCGTAAAGGACGAGATCGGTCGTTCCACTCGTCCGGAAACTTCCCGTATTTATCGCGGCCCCTGAAAGGCTGACTCGTAGCGGCGGAGGATGATATTGAAAATACTTCGGTGCGCGGCGTTTGTGCTTGATGGTTTCGCGCTGCTTGGCGGCGGTGATGCGGCGTTCGGCCTCATTGAGGTCAATGGATAATGCAACATCGTAAGAAAACAATGCTTGGCATCGCGCGCGTCGAAGTTTGAGCATTAAGGCTGTAGTGCGACCGTAGTAGCTCCTGGTTGCGCCCCACTATTTGGTGCGATTCATTCGAAAGGGCGGTTCCGCCGGAGGCCTCGTTTAGCTTGAACTTGATCGTAGGTCCTAACCTAGCGGTGAACTCCCGTACGCTTACAACAGTTTATCTGGAAGCCGGCGATTTAGCATTCCACAATACAGTGCTCGAAAGGCGAAATGTCTTGGTCTAAGGAATAGCGCCGAAACAGATTTTTCCAAAATACTACGGACTGCGTGCTTGGATGCGCTAAACGCGGAACCTGCAGACGGCCACCGCTTGACATCGTTCGCGGCGAAGTGTCGAATATAGCTGCACTGCCGAACTCAATGGAGGCGGGGGACCCAAGATGTTTAGGGGCGCATTTCGCTTCAGCAACAGTGCTTGAGCGGAGAGGGTACTTTCGAGCCCTAGCCCGTCAGCTAACCCCGCAGGCTTAAATTGAAAGCGTCCTTGGACAATCCAGTCCTAGACGAGAAGGAGACCTTCTTTTGACAACCCAACAGCGGTCAACGGCGACCAGGGTGGTGGTTGCCAGCACCGTGATGCTGTCGTTCATTTCCTTCTGGCGAGCCGCCGCCATCGTTCTCAGCGACCTTGCTTCGTCCGCCTTTTATGCCGGTGGAATTGCAGAACAGGCCATTGGCAAGAGCGCTCCCTGGTTCATTCTTGGAGTCATGCTTTTCAGCTTTGCCGTTCGTTCAGTCTATCTGGAAAGTTGCAGCATGTTTGTGCGTGGAGGTGTTTATGTGGTCGTGCGGGACGCGATGGGCGGGTTTCTGGCTCGCTTGTCGGTGTCCGCACTTATTTTCGATTACATCCTCACCGGGCCAATCAGCGGTGTCAGCGCGGGACAATACCTTGGCCGCTTGCTGAACGAAATCTCGGATTTGACAGGCAGCAATTTTGCGGTGGACCCGAACCAATTTTCAGCATTCTTCGCTGTGGTCGCCATCGCCTATTTTTGGTGGAACAACATCAAAGGTATTCACGAATCGAGCACGAAAGCATTACGCATAATGCAGATCACGACCGTAATGGTCGTAATGTTCCTCGTATGGTGCACGATCACCTTGTTGACTCGCGGTCCCGCCCAAATTCCACCGCCGCCCGCGCCAGCTAGCCTCCAATTTGGTGAAGAGGGCCTTGGGTGGTTCGAAGGAACGATCTGGATTCAGATGGCGCCCATCGCCATTCTCGTGGCTTTCGGCCATTCCATTCTCGCGATGAGCGGTTTTGAGACGCTGGCGCAGGTTTATCGGGAAATCGCATCGCCAAAGATGAAAAATTTGAAGATAACAGCGAACATCGTCTGTGTCTTTGCACTCGTTTCAACAGGCGTCATTACGCTCTTCGCCGGCATGATCATACCGGACTCCATTCGCGGCGAATATGTCGACAATCTTCTCGGCGGTCTTGCGATGCACCTTGCTGGACCTGAACTCCTCCGTCTCGGGTTCCACATTTTTGTTGTGATCGTCGGTACGCTTATTCTGTCCGGGGCGGTGAACACCGCCATCATCGGCGCGAATGGCGTGCTCAACCGGGTTGCTGAAGATGGTGTTCTTGTTCCATGGTTTCGAAAGCCCCATCGGAAGTTCGGCACCTCGTATCGGCTTATTAATTTGATAGCCCTGCTGCAGATTGGCACCGTGCTCGCAAGTCGGGGCGATGTTTATCTGCTCAGCGAAGCATATGCATTTGGTGTGGTCTGGAGCTTCTTTATGAAAGCGCTGGGCGTCCTCGTGCTTCGATTCAGGCGTCACGACCAGGAGTATAAGACTCCCCTGAACATTACCATCGGCGGCAGGGAATGGCCTATAGGGCTCATATCGTCGACGTTGGTTCTCGGCATGGTCGCCCTTGCAAATCTGTTTTCGAAGCAGGTTGCGACTATTTCAGGAGTTGGTTTCACGCTCTTGCTGTTCGGTGTTTTTACGATCTCTGAGCGCTTCAATGCGAAGGCTCGCCGATCCAATAAACAGGACCTTGAACATTTTAATCTTGAAGTACAGCCTGAAGTCCACGTTGCCACCGGCGCCCTTCACGCCAGGCCGGCTTGCGTGCTGGTTGCTGTGCGCGACTACAGCCGAATGGATCATTTGAAAAATGTTCTTCAGAAGACCAATCTTCGGCGCCACGACATCGTGGTCATGACTGTCCGTGGCGTTTCCACGGGCGCCGGCGAATACGACCTAGGAGAGAACCAGCTTTTTACGGACTACGAAAGAGAACTTTTCACGCGAGTAGTGGCTTTGGCCGAGAAAGAGGGAAAGAGTGTGGACCTGCTGGTAGTGCCAGGAGTCAATCCTTTCGATGCAATGGTGCAGACTGCTGCCAAACTTCAAGCATCGCGGCTGGTGACCGGAGTTTCGGCTCGAATGGCTTCTGAAGAACTGGCTCGCCGAATAGGACAGGCGTGGGAGCATCTTCCCGAGCCTAGACATGCGTTCTCACTAGAAATAATCACGCCGGACCGTCCTTCGATCTTTGTGAACCTAGGGCCGCATCCTCCTCGCCTCTGGCCAGAGGATGTGGATCTTGTTCATGAAATGTGGCTCGAACTCAGCGAGAAATACGCAGGCGCCAAAGTCCACCACCGCGACATCGTCGGCGTGGCGCTGCAGAGAATGGCTGAGGACCTGAAGGACGAGGATCGTGAGGACGTGATCAAGGATATCCTGAAGGAAATTCAGAACCGGAAGGAACCCAGGGTTATGCCGAAGCCGTAAGCCGGGTTCGACCCACTTACGCGTCAACTGCATTTTCCACACCGGTGTTTCTTCAGACACCGCACCCCTTTGAACTTCAGGCGTTTGTTTAGGCTAGAATCATTTATGGCCAATACCCGCCGCGCTTACACTGAAAATGTTCCCGGAGTGTTCTTCGTTGATGATACCTGCATCGATTGCGATCTGTGCCGCCAGATCTCCCCATCCGTCTTTCGCGAAAGTTCGGACCACTCCGTTGTTTTTCATCAGCCTGAAACGGATTCCGAAACTCTGCGGTGTGCGATGGCGCTTGTGGCGTGTCCGACAGGATCCATCGGAGCCCGATCCAGAGTTGACGCACATTTGGCCGCGCAAATGTATCCGGAGCAGATCGCAGAGAACGTTTATTTTTGCGGCTTCGCATCACCCGATTCTTACGGTGCTGCGTCTTATTTCATTGTCCGTCCTGAAGGCAATGTCCTTGTGGACTCACCCAGATTCGCGCGCAGTCTCGTTCGTCGGTTTGAAGACATGGGCGGGGTATCTGTTATGTTTCTCACTCATCGCGACGACGTGGCCGATCATGACAAGTTCCAAAAGCACTTTGGATGTCGGCGGATCATTCATCGTGGAGACGCGAGGGGGATAGACGCCGAGCGGTTGCTCGATGGCCGCGACCAGGTAATGATTGAAGCGGATCTGCTGGCGGTTCCGGTTCCGGGCCACACAAGAGGTCATGTGGTGCTGCTCTACCGAGATAAGTATCTCTTTTCAGGAGATCACCTTGCATGGTCCGATCGTCGTGGGCATTTGGTGGCCTTCCGGGATGTGGCATGGCATTCTTGGAAAGAGCAAACCGAATCCATGGAACGCCTTTTGGATTTTCGATTTGAATGGGTCTTGCCCGGACATGGCCGGCGGAAACACCTGCCTGCCGACGCCATGCGTCAAGAATTGCTTCAATGCATCGATTGGATGAAGAACATCTCATGAAACCACAACCATATCTTTTGACGAGCGCCTTGACGATACTCTTGGTCTTATCAAACGTATCTGCGCAATCTGTTACATTTACGGAGCACAGGCTGAACAACGGACTGCGCGTAATCCTCTCGGAAGATCACACCGCTCCTACCTACTCGATCGCTGTCACGTATAACGTCGGTTCTAGGGATGAGAAGCCTGGCCGTACAGGATTTGCTCACCTCTTCGAACATATGATGTTTCAAGGTTCCGAAAAAGTCGGAAAGGGAGAACACTTCATTTACATCGAAAACAATGGCGGCAGCATGAACGGCCAGACAAGCGTCGACCGCACGAATTACTTTCAGACGCTGCCGGCGAATCAAATCGATCTCGGATTGTTTCTGGAATCCGACCGTATGCGATCACTCGATATCAAGCAGGCGAATCTTGATAACCAGCGTGCGACCGTCCAGGAAGAACGAAGGCAAAATTACGATAACCAGCCTTACGGTAAGACCGTTGAAACTGTGATGGACACCGCTTACGACAATTTTGCGTACAAGCACACGACTATCGGTTCAATGGCGGATTTGAACGCGGCGAGCGTCGAGGATGTCGCTAATTTCTTCAAGGCTTATTACGCTCCAAACAATGCCGTCCTGA
>CAZIPZ010000229.1:0-5672 GCA_964541075.1 uncultured Solibacteraceae bacterium
GTAGCGGATGTCGCCGCCATCCTGCCAGATTACAGTGCTGTGATTTTCGATGAAGCTCACGATCTGGAAGATATCGCGACAGACTACTTCGGCTTTCATGTCAGCAACTATCGAATCGCGGAGTTCGTGCAGGATGCGACACGAACGGAAGTGGATGTTGAACGGGTGGAGAGGGCCTCCGATCGTTTTTTCAACGGTTTTGCACTGTTGCCGGAGGGACGGAGCCCGCTAGCGCGACTCGATGGTATCGATGGACTGATCGGCGCCCTCCAGGACGCTCGCAATGTGATCAAGCAGAAAAAGGATTTTTCAGGGCGCTTTGAAGCCTTGTCGCGACGCGCCGGTGAAATCGCAGGCGAACTTGAAGTATTCCGAAGCGGTGATCTGGAAAATTACGTCTCGTGGATCGAGCGGCGAGGCCGGGGTGTGTTTCTTGAAGCCTGTCCAATTGATGTATCGGGATTCCTGAGGGACAGGCTCTTTCGGCGCGTCCCCACATGTGTACTCACATCGGCGACGCTTACGGTGGCGTCGTCCTTTGACTACATTCGGGGCCGCCTTGGCTTCAACGAGGGTGCGGAATTGGCGCTCTCCACGGAGTTCGATGTCCGCAAACAGGCTCTGCTGTACATTCCACACAGAATGCCGGATTACCGACAGCCCGGCTATCTTGAGCGAGCCGCAGAAGAAATACGCTCTATTCTGAAAGCTTCCGAGGGCCGAGCTTTCGTTCTTTTCACCAGCTACAGGCAGATGGAAACGCTCTACGAAATGCTTTCAAACCAACTGCCGTATCCCTGTTTGGTTCAGGGCAAGGGTGATGGAAGAAGCCGCCTGCTTGAGGCGTTCCGAACGACTCCCAACGCCGTCCTTTTTGCGACGTCGAGTTTCTGGCAAGGCGTGGACGTGAAGGGAAAAGCCTTAAGCGCTGTGATTATCGACAAACTACCGTTTCAGGTTCCCTCCGACCCGCTCGTGGCAGCGCGGGCCGCCCATATCGAGCAGGAAGGTGGAAATGCTTTCGCGGAATACCAAGTACCTAACGCTATTCTTCGGTTGAAGCAAGGCTTCGGGCGGCTGATCCGTTCCACAACGGATCGGGGAATCCTGGCGGTCCTTGACGCGAGGCTCAGCACGAAAAGCTACGGACGGCTCTTCCTGGCAAGCCTGCCGGAATACAAGGTCACATCCAGTGTGAACGATTTGATAGAGTTTATGCAGGAATGAAAATCACGGAAATTTTTTTCTCGATCCAAGGCGAATCGAGTCACGCGGGCAAACCTTGCATCTTTGTCCGAATGACGGGCTGCTCACTCCGATGCGTCTACTGTGACACGAAATATGCCTACGCCGGCGGCAAGGAGATGAGCCTCGACGACGTTGTGGCCGCAGTAAAGAGCCATCCCGCGTTACTGGTGGAGGTTACTGGAGGAGAGCCGCTGGAACATGAAGAGGTGTATCCCTTGATGGATGCGCTGCTCGACCGAGGCTACATGGTGATGATCGAGACAGGCGGGCACGTGAACATTGCGCGGACGCCGAAACCGGTCATCAAGATCATCGACATCAAGTGTCCGGACAGCCGCGAGAGTCACACCATGTGTTGGGAAAACATTGCGCTCGCCGAACCGCACGACGAATTCAAGTTTGTCATCTCTTCGCGCGGGGACTATGAATGGTCTCGTCAGATCTATTCTGAGAAATTGAGAACGCTTTCAAACGTGATCCTTTTTTCCCCGTCTCATGAAGAGTTGGCGGCTGCCGATTTAGCTCGTTGGATACTGGAGGATGGGTTGCCAGTTCGTCTTCAACTTCAGATTCATAAGTACATTTGGGGAAGTGAGGCGAGGGGAGTCTAACGGATTGACTTTAGGCCGTTAACGCTAATAAAATGCCCAATCTTGATCATGGAATCGAAGGCAGAAAAGCCCAAAGCCGTGGTTCTTTTGAGCGGTGGAATGGATAGCTGCGTAACGGCAGCTATTGCACACCGAGAACACCGGATTTTCGCACTTCACGCCAGCTACGGCCAACGAACCGAGCGTCGAGAACTCAACAGCTTCAACGCTCTAGCGGACCATTTCGAGGCGGAAGCGCGCCTGGCTGTCCGCCTGGACTATTTTTCCTCGATTGGCGGGTCGAGTCTGACCGACTCCAGCCTGAACATCGAAGACGCCGATCTCTCAAGACGCGATATTCCTAACACATACGTGCCATTCAGGAATGCGCATTTCCTGTCGATCGCAACGTCATGGGCGGAAGTCCTTGGAGCCACAAGTATTTTTATCGGCGCCGTGTGGGAAGACAGTTCGGGATATCCCGACTGCCGTCCGGAGTATTACGAGGCCATGAATGCCCTTATCAGCGCCGGAACGCGGCCGACCACCCACATAACGGTAAAAACGCCGCTGATCTATCTGTCCAAGCGCGAAATCGTCAAAAAAGGCGTAGAGTTGAAAGCGCCATTCCATTTGACCTGGTCGTGTTATCGGGATTCAGAACAGGCATGCGGACTCTGCGACAGTTGCGCGTTGAGGCTGCGCGCATTCTACGAAACGGGCATTGAAGATCCGATCGATTATCAAATCAAACCGGAGTACGCACGTATTTAGTTTTTCCAATTATGGAGGGTTCAAAATGAAAGTTGCCAGCACAGTCCTGGCCTTCCTGCTCATGGCGTTTATATTCGTGGTTCCCAGCTATGCGCAGAGCGGAGCCATTAACGGTCAAGTCCTGGATTTGGAAGGAAAACCGATCCAAGGCGCCACCATCGTTATCGAGCGCGTTGGTATCAACCAGAAATTCGAAGTGAAGACCGATGCAAAGGGGTCCTTTGTTCATGCCGGACTTCAGGTCGCCCCATACAACGTCACGCTCATGATGCCGGACGGCAGAATGGGTCCCAAGCTGGAAGGAATTCGAGTCCGTCTCGGCACCGTCGTCAGCGCGGATTTCGATCTGCGAACCTTCGCACCGAAAATCTCTGCTGAAGAGCAGGCGAAAATGGATGCGGAAGCCAAGTCTGCTGAAGACATGAAGAATGCCTTCCAGGCAGGCATTGCTGCGATGTCGGCTAAGAACTACCCGGAAGCCGCACGCCTGTTCCAGCAAGCCGCAGAAAAGGACGCAACCCAGCACGTCATTTTCGGAAACCTGGGCGGAGCCCTGACCGAAGTTAAGAAGTATGACGATGCAGTCGCCGCATACAAAAAGGCAATTGAACTGAAGCCCGACGAGGCTGCCTATTACAACAACCTGGGCGTCGTTTACGGAAACATGGGCAAAATTGACGACGCCGTTGCATCACTTCAGAAAGCCGCAGAATTAAATCCGGCGAACGCCGCTCAGAGCTACTTCAACCTCGGCGCCGTGTTGACGAATCGCGGCCGCACGAAGGACGCCGGCGAAGCTTTCAAGAAGGCCATTGAGTACAATCCGAATATGGCCCAGGCCTATTACCAGTTGGGCATCTCCTACTTCGGCACGCCGGGTACGATGGCCGAAGCCGTTCCTGTTCTGGAAAAGTTCCTGACAATGCAGCCCAGCGGCCCGGACGCCGACGCCGCTAAGCAGTTGATCGAAGCCGCCAGAGCTACCGCACCCACCGGCTTCAAGAGCGAAAAAGCCATCGCCGAAGAAAAGGCGAAAGCCGAAAAAGAAGCGAAGGCTGCAGCCGATCGAGAAAAGGCAGAGAAAGCGAAAGCTCAAAAGAAGGGCAGATAGCTCAACGGGAAAGTGGGGAGGGGGGAGTTCGGGAGAAACTCCTATTTCTGCAGTTCAGAAATAGGAGTTTCTCACCGAATTCCCCCCTCCGTCTTCCCCTCTTAATCCCATGTTCTCCGCTCGCAATATTCATTTCATCATCCTCGGACTCATACTCGGAGGGACTTCGGGCTACATTTTTGCGTTCTATCAAGTGCAGAGCACAATGTCGCCTCCGGCAGTCAGCGTTCCGGCTGCAACAAATCCTGCAGGACTGCCGCCCAATCATCCAGACGTCAGCAATGGGCAGATGGTTCAACTGTTCAAAGAGGCCATTGAAAAGAACCCGAAGGATGCGGAGTTAATGACACGATACGGCAACTTTCTTTTCGATCAAGAACGCTTCAAAGAAGCCGTCGCAGAATACGAAAAAGTTTTGGCGATAAATCCGAAAAACCCGGACGTTCGTACGGACATGGCGACCGCCTTGTGGAACTTGGGTGAATCCGATCGCGCCATGACGGAATATGAACATTCGTTGAAGGACGATCCGAGGCACCTATTGACGCACGTCAACCTGTTTCTTGCCTATCTCGAAGGACGCCGGGATATTAAGACTGCGGAAAGTTACCTAAGAAAAATGGAAGAAATCGACGCGTCCTATCCCGCCATCCCGCAGTTGAAGGAGAAGCTCGAAGAGGCGAAGAAGAATTCGCCTGCGAAGTAGCCGATGCGCTTCTTGCTGCGCGTTTTACTGGTCTTCGTGGTGATCTCTTCGCTTCTTTCCCTGCTGCGCGCCCTCTTCGCCTCATCCTCTCAACAAGAACGGGTCCGGCCGGGATCCTCCGGCGGCGGGCGGCTGGTCAAAGACCCGATTTGCGGCGTTTACATTCCCGAAGCAACCTCAATCCAAGCCCGCGATAAGTTCTTCTGCTCCGAAGAGTGCCGTCGCAAATTCCTGGCGAGTTAGCCCTTTTAGGCGCGGGGGGCGACTCCAGCCCCTCGGTGCAGTCCTCCAAGCGCCGGCGGAGTGCTTTTTGGTGAAACGACGTCGTTGTAAATCCGCATTCCGTAAAACGACCGATAGACAAAGAACACGGAAATTGCGAGAAAGATTCCGGCGAGTTCAAAAGTGAGCTGCGGTCCCTGCTGATTCTTCATTGACACTGCCAGTTCTACTGCCAGCAGGCCGAACAAGGTTGTGAATTTAATAATTGGATTGAGAGCGACCGAACTAGTGTCCTTGAATGGATCTCCTACAGTGTCTCCCACCACGGTTGCTGCATGTTGATCGGTTCCCTTCCCTTTGAGCTCGGTTTCAACAATCTTTTTTGCGTTGTCCCATGCGCCGCCAGCATTGGCCATGAATATGGCTTGATAGAGCCCGAACAAAGCAATTGAGACGAGATATCCAATAAAAAAGTACGGCTCGAAAAACGCAAAGGCCAGTGTTGCGAAAAATACCGTTAGGAAGATATTGAACATTCCCTTTTGCGCATACTGGGTGCAAATTTCGACGACTTTCTTGGAATCCGCAACGGATGCCCTGGTCGAACCTTCAAGCTTGATATTGGCCTTGATGAATTCCACCGCGCGATACGCGCCCGTGCTGACAGCCTGTGTCGAGGCGCCGGTGAACCAATAGATCACGGCGCCGCCGGCGATCAACCCGAGTAAGAAAGGTGGGTGCAATACAGAAAGAAATTGCATGTACTCGGGACGCAGCCCCTCCGTGAGACTTACGATGATCGAAAAGATCATGGTTGTCGCGCCCACAACCGCGGTTCCGATTAGGACAGGCTTCGCCGTTGCTTTGAACGTGTTTCCAACGCCATCGTTCTCCTCCAGAAATTCCTTTGCTTTCTCAAACTGGGGATTGAACCCGAAGGTGTTCCTGATGTCGGCGTCGATGCCAGGGGTCTGCTCGATCATGGACAGTTCAAATACGGACTGAGCATTGTCGGTGACGG